>JAIIWC010000117.1 GCA_022745215.1 Collinsella sp.
GACCCCAGCCACGCCACCGGCTACACCCGCTACGTTGAGCCCATGGCGCTCGCCGCGACCGCCTGCGGTGCCAACGGCCTGGAGATCGAGGTCCACGACGAGCCCAGCCGCGCATGGTCCGACGGCGCTCAGGCCCTCACCCCCGATCAGTTCGACGACACCATGCGCCGCATCCGAGCCATCCGCGAGGTTGTCTGCCAAGAGACCATGGAGTAGCCCATGGGTACAGTGAGAAACGCGCGCGTTAACCAGGGCGGCCCCAAGTGCGCCGGCATCGTCGGCCTTGGCCTCATCGGCGGCAGCTTTGCCCGCGGCTATGCGCAGGCGGGCGTCCGCGTGCTGGCCTGGGACCCCGATGACGATATCATGACCGCCGCCAGCATGGGCACCGTCGCCGGCGAGCTCAACGACGAGACACTCGGCGAATGCGACATCATCGTCTTGGCTTGCTACCCCGAAGCCTGCATCGAGTGGCTCGAGGCGCACGCCCAGGCGCTCGCCGACGCCACCGATACCGAGGCCATCATGGGCCCCGTGGTGATCGACACGGTGGGCGTCAAGGGCATCGTGTGCGAGCGCGCCTTTGAGCTTGCCCGCGAGCACGGCTTTTGCTTTGTGGGCGCGCACCCCATGGCGGGCACGCAGTACTCGGGCTATGCGCACTCCCGCGCCGACCTGTTCCAGGGCGCTCCCCTGGTGCTCGTTCCACCCGCGGTAGACGATGCCCTTAAGCTCGAGCTTTTGGGCCAGGTGCGCGAGATGGTGCGACCCTTGGGCTTTGGCAAGTTCAGCGTGACCAGCGCCGCCGAGCACGACCGTGTCATCGCCTTTACGAGCCAGCTCGCGCACGTCGTCTCTAACGCCTATGTTAAGAGCCCGACCGCTCAGGTCCACCACGGCTTTTCGGCCGGTAGCTACCGCGATCTCACCCGCGTGGCGCACCTCAACCCGCAAATGTGGTCCGAGCTCATGATCGACGACGCCGACGCGCTCGCCTTCGAGATCGACCATCTGATCGAATCGCTTGGCGCCTACAGCCGTGCGCTCAAGGACCGCGACCAGCGCTATCTGGAGAATCTCCTTGCCGAGGGCGACCGCATTAAGCGTGCACTCGACGACGAGGCCTCCCACTAGACCACCCATCACGCCAGGTCGAAAGGACCGAAGCTTATGGCGATTACCATCGATATCGACACCGCACGCCCCTACCAGGTGCATGTTGGCACGTTTTTGCTGGAGCAGGCGGGACCGCTCGTGCGCGCCACTGCCGGCGGCACCAAGGCCGTCATCGTTACGGACACCAACGTGGGCCCGCTCTACCAGATGCCCGTTAAGCAGAGCCTGGAGGCGTCAGGCTACGAGGTGAGCATCTGCACCTTCGAGGCCGGCGAGGCCCATAAGCGCGCCGAGACCTATGTTGCCATTTTGGAGTTTGTGGCCGAGCACGAGCTTTCGCGCTCCGACGTGATCGTGGC
>JAIIWC010000056.1 GCA_022745215.1 Collinsella sp.
CGCCGGGAGCTTTAAAGTCAATTGGTGCGGCGTATAGGATTCGAACCTATGACGTTCTGATTCGTAGTCAGACCCTCTATCCAGCTGAGGTAACGCCGCAACGCACGGATTATTATGCACGTGACCCCTCGATGGGTCAAGCGACAATTTGGAAAAATTTTACGAAGTGATGATTAAGACGCTCGCGCCTCGACCGAGGTTCGAATCCATGCATGGTTTCCAAAAAAGAAAAGCCACCGTTGCACGGAGGCTTCAAGTTCGATTGGTGCGGCGTATAGGATTCCGCGCATCCGCTTCGCGGATCCGCATCGGCTTCACCCGCCTGCCGGCGCGCTCGCCCGCGGGCTAAAAACGCTCCGCGTTTTCTTGACGCCCGCGCCTCGACCGAGGTTCGAATCCATGTGGTGTTGCCATAAAAGAAAAGCCCCCGTTGCCGGAGGCTTTCAATTTCAATTGGTGCGGCGTATAGGATTCGAACCTATGACGTTCTGATTCGTAGTCAGACCCTCTATCCAGCTGAGGTAACGCCGCAGCGCAAGACATATAAAACCACTTTAGCTTATTGGAGTCAAGCACAATCTCAAACTTTTTTGTGGAACGCAGTTTTGTCATGCTGCTCCGCATATACCGTCGTTCCCCGTACGATCGATTGGCTTTTCGATCACGTCAAACTTAGCATCAAGTTCCCTCAGGAGCGATCTCACCCGCTGGGCACAATCATAATCGGCAAACGAGATACTCAACATGCGAGCAACCTGGTTAGATGTCCGGACCCCATAGAAATGCTCCAGGGCCACAAGCCCCTCGTGCGCCACAAACGTCTCAACCACATGCGGCGACTCCTCGTAGCACCATTGGGTCAACGGACCCTCGCTCGTCTGTCGAACCACCAGGCCACCCATGCCAGACGGCTCACACGTTACAAGCAGGTACTCCCCGCCCTCGTCGCTCTCAAACAAAACCACCCGATCATCAAACAGCTCCATCGCGTCCCCTTTCTCTCGCTCTTATTTAGCAAAAGCATAGCAGGTAGATTGCTGTATACAGAACAGTTGTTCGTGTGTTTTCTATTGAGCTGTCCGCACGGCATGGTATGGACCTGCGCACGAAATAGGGCGCCCCCGAAGGAGCGCCCTTGCATATCGCCTATGCAGCCAAGTTACGCGACCGGCTCAATCTTCTCGAGGCCGCCCATGTAGGGACGCAGGACCTCGGGGATCGTGATGGTGCCGTCGGCGTTCTGGTAGTTCTCCAGAATGGCAGCCATGGTACGACCAGCCGGCAGGCCGGAACCGTTAAGGGTGTGCAGGTAGCGCGAACCCTTGAAGTTCTCGGGGTCGCGATACTTGATGTTGGCGCGACGGGCTTGGAAGTCGCCGCAGTTGGAGCAGGAGCTGATCTCCTTGTAGGCGTTGTAGCTCGGCAGCCAGACCTCGATGTCGTAGGTCTGACGGGCAGAGAAGCCCAAGTCGCCGGTGCACAGGCTAATCACGCGATACGGAAGGCCCAGCTGCTGCAGCAGGTACTCGGCCTCGGCGGTCATGCTCTCGAGCTCCTCGTCGGACTCCTCCGGCTTAGCGAACTTGACCATCTCGACTTTGTCGAACTCGTGCTGACGGATGATGCCACGGGTATCGCGACCGGCGGAACCGGCCTCCTCGCGGAAGCAGGGGGTGAAGGCGGTGTAGCGGCGCGGCAGAGTGTCGGCATCGAGGACCTCGCCGGCGTGCAGGTTGGTGAGCACGACCTCGGCGGTGGGAATCAGGAAGTTGTCGCCCGAGACGTGATAGGCGTCGTCTTCGAACTTGGGCAGCTGGCCCGTGCCGAACATGGTCTGACGCTTGACGACGATAGGCGGCCACCACTCCTTAAAGCCACGGCTGGTGTGCGTATCGAGGAAGAAGTTGATAAGGGCGCGCTCCAGGCGGGCGCCGGCGCCACCGAGAACGGTGAAACGGCTGCCGGAGAGCTTGTTGCCGCGCTCGAAGTCAAGGATGTCGAGGTCGGTGCCCAGATCCCAGTGCGGCTTAAAGTCGAAGTCGAACTCGCGCGGGGTGCCCCAACGACGGCGCTCGATGTTCTCGTCCTCGTCCTTGCCGTACGGCGTGGCCTCGCAAGGAATGTTGGGCAGGTGAGCCATGAAGTCGCACTGCTCCTGCTCGAGGGCGGTGCGGCGCTCGGCCAGACCGTCAATCTTCTCGTTGACGGCGCGCACGGCCTTCTTGGCGGCCTCGGCCTCGTCCTTCTTGCCCTCCTTCATCAGGGCGCCGATCTTCTTGGACTCGGCATTGCGCGTGGCTTGAAGTTCCTCAACCTCGGTGATGACGGCACGACGCTCGTCGTCGAGCTCAAAGAACTTCTCGCGATCCCAAGACGTCTGGCGGTTAGCCATGGCGACATCGATGGCATCGGGGTTCTCGCGAACAAACTTGATATCAAGCATTAGATCCTCCGGCGATATACATTCCATTTAGGTTGCAACCTTGTACATGTATGGGCAAGTATATACTTATGAGCGTTTACGACCCAACTCAACTACGCAAGAAGGCACCCAATGGACGCAGTTTTTTCCTTTTTGTTTGGCACCCGCACCGGTTTTGCCATCCTTTTCGCCGGCGGCATCCTGCTGTTTGCGATTATTGCCTTTGTAATGGAGAAGCGCACCCATAAGATGTATGTCGACCGCGGCCCCAAGTCCGAGGACGAAGAAGACAGCTTCTGGGACTAACCTGCCAAAAGGGACAGGTTTATTTTGGTCGGTTTTATCTGGGCAAACGCAAGTGCCCCGCAACTGGAATTGAGCCAGTTGCGGGGCACTTTTCGCTAAAAGGACAAAACCGCAGGAAAAACCTACCAAAACAAACTGTCCCTTTTTTGGTCGGTTTTACTGGAGGGTTGCGTCGATTGCCTTGACCAGGGCGCTGCGCATGCCGGCGTCCTCGAGCGCAACGACGCCCTTGATGGTGGCACCACCGGGCGAGCATACGGCATCCTTCATCGCCGCAGGATGCTGGCCAGTTGCAAGCTGCAGCTTTGCCGTACCCAGCACCATCTGGCTCACAATGCGATAAGCATCCGCACGCGGGATACCGTGCTTGACCGCCGCATCGCCCAAGGCCTCGATTGCCATGGCGACAAACGCCGGAGCGCAACCACCCACCGTGCCGCCCACAAACAGCAGGCTTGTGTCGAGCTCGACGACAGCGCCAAGCTTACCGAGCAGGTCGAGCACCACAGCACGCTGCTCGTCGTTAAGCGTCGAAGCCTTCTCGCAGGCGATGACGCCCTCGTCCACCGAAACCGGCGTGTTGGGCACCGTCGAGATATGCGCGACGCCCGGCAGGACCTGCTCCCACTTGGCACTGTCCCAGGTCCAGGCAACCGACAGAACGACCTTTTTGGCAAGAGCATCCTTGAGCGGGGCGAATACCTTCTCGATCATGTACGGTTTGACCGCAGCGACCACGATATCGGATGCGGCGACAACCTCGGCGGCATCGTGGCAGGCGACCATGCCGCGCGCCTCGCAGCGCTCAACCAGTGCGTCGTAGCGACCCGCGCAGGCGCACATGTCGCTCGCAGCTACACCGGCAGCGATCCAGCCATCGGCCATAGCGCTCGCCATATTGCCAAAACCGACAAATCCAATCTTCATATCTCATAGTCCTTTCAGACACATTCCTCAAAACGAAAGGTATTGTCCCACGCCATTGTTTCGTATTGCCGACCTATTTGTGATACGGCTCGCCACGACTGATCTTGCAGGCACGGTAAATCTGCTCTAGCAGCACCACACGCGCCAGGTTATGCGGCAAGGTAATGCGTCCGAAGCTGAGCATCTCGTCGGCGCGGGCGCGCACCTCATCACTCACGCCGTCCGAACCGCCGATTACAAAGGCAATGTCGCTGCTGCCTCGCAGCATAAGATCGTCGAGCCGCGCCGAGAGCTCCTCACTCGAACGCTCCTTGCCCTCGATAGCCAGCAGGATCACATGCGCCCGAGATGGCAAGGCGGCAAGAATCGCCGCCCCCTCCTTGTCGCGCGCGGCATCCACGCCGCCCGCCTTAGCCGGGTCGATATCGGCCACCTCGCGGATATCCACCTTGGCATAGGCACCTAGGCGCTTGGTGTACTCAGCGCACGCGTCCTTCCAAAAGCGCTCCTTGAGCTTACCGACGCAAACGACGGTGTATTTCACGCGCGCCTACTCCTTCGAATCGTTTTGAACTTTGCCGGCAGTCAGCATCTGCTCGAACATCGAGGCCGACTGCGAGAAATCGCCTGGCAGCACGACCGTCGAGGTTTTACCCGTGCGAGCGAACTCCGTCATCATCTCGGACCACTGCGTAAACATAAACAGCTGGTTGGCCTCATCGTTACCGACGCCCGTCTCCTGGATAATCTCGAGCGAATCCTTGATGCCCAGCGCGATGGCCTTGCGCTGGTTGGCGATGCCTTCGCCTGCCTTTTCCATCGCCTCGGCCTCGGCGGTCGCCTCGGTGACGCGCTTGATGCGGTCGGCCTCGGCGAGCTCCTGCGCGGCAGCGCGCTTGCGCTGGGCGGCGTTGATGTCGTTCATGGAGTTCTCAACCTCGGTCGGCAGTGCGATTTTGGTGATGAGCGTCGACACAAGGGTGAAGCCGTAGGCGGCCATCTGCTCGGAAACGGTAGCGTTGACATCCTTGGCGATGTCATCCTTCTTGGCAAAGACCTCATCGAGTGTGTAGACGGGGATGGAGGAGCGCAGGGCATCGGTGATGAAGTCGCGCATCTGGTCGACGGGCTCCTGCAGCATGTAGTAGCTCTTGTAGATGCCCGAATCTGCCGGGCCGGCGCCCATGTCGTAGCTCACGTGGTACTGAGCGGAGACCTCAAGGCCGATGGTCACGTTGTCCTGGGTCTTAACGTCGATGCCAAAACCGTTTTTCATGGTGCGCAGGCTCACCGTGGCGGCCTTGCGGTCGATCACGGGCACCTTCACGTGGAAGCCCGCGTTGACGATACGATTGAACTTACCCAAGCGCTCGATGATCACAGCGTGCTGCTGCTCAACGACGTAGCAGGCGTTGGGGACCAGCAGCAACAGGATGATGATGGGAATCAAAAGGCTGGTAAGGGCGGCGATGATACCGGAAAACAGCATGGTCTCTCCTCTGATAGGAACACGTTGGCATTAGGATACCCGCACGAAGCAGCAACGTGACATCAACAAGAGGCCCATAACAAAAAGCTCCCATTGCTGGGAGCTCTTTCAATCAATGGTGCGGGCGAAAGGACGTCCGCGTATCCGCTTCGCGGATCCGCACCGGCTTCGGCCGCCTGCCGGCGTCCTCGCCAGCTCGCTAAAAACGCTCCGCGTTTTCTTTACGCTCGCTCCTTCACAGGTTCAAGTCCCTGTGATGGGCCCATAACAAAAAAGCTCCCATTGCTGGGAGCTCTTTAATTTAATGGTGCGGGCGAAAGGACTTGAACCTTCATGGGGTTGCCCCCATACGGACCTGAACCGTACGCGTCTGCCAATTCCGCCACGCCCGCGTGCAGGAATTAGAATAACGGAGCGCCAGCACGAACGCAAGAACTATTTTTGAAAAAGTTTGCAGGCATTCTCCCAAGCGGCTTGCACGATTGTTTCGGCGTCCTCACCCGTGCGATCGACACGGTCGTTAACCAGCGCGTTTGCCGTAATGGAGATCATTGCGGGCTCGCATTCAAGACCGCGGATGGGCTCCGGAGCCATATACGGGCAATCCGTCTCGAACAAAATTCGATCGAGTGGGGTTGCCGCGAATGCCTCGCGCACGTCGTCGTTGCGCTTAAAGGTAGCCGCACCACCATAGGCGATATAGCAGCCCAGCTCCACAAAGCGCTCCATCGTGGCGCGGTCCTCGCCAAAACAGTGCAGCACACAACCGGCCTGGGGCACGCCCACCTCACGAAGCACGTTGTACGCATCAACGTGCGAGGTGCGCTCCCCATCCGAGTCCTCGTGACGCAGATGCAGCTCCACCGGCACGTTACGGCACACGGCAAGCTCGAGCTGGCGCGTCATGCAGTCAATCTGCACGTTATGGGGTGCCGGCGCGATATCGTCGTCATAGTCCATGTGGTAGTCCAGGCCGATTTCGCCAATACCGGCGCATAAGGGGTCATCGAGTGCGGCAACGACCTGCGCGTGAACGTCGTCGGTATAGTCCGGCGCACCATACGGATGCACGCCGGCAAGATACTTGATCTGCGGGATATCCTGCATCGGCAGAATTTCGCGCACGAGCCAGTCGCTATAGTCCGTCACGCTGCGTTTGTCAGCGATGGGGTCGAACATCGTCACCAACAGGTCGACGCCCGCGGCTTTGGCGCGCACGAGCGTCTCGGGCACTTCTTTGCCCCAAAACGAAAGCAGATGCGCATGCGTGTCGGCAAGCGGCGCCAAGGGCACGGGACAAGCAACCGTCTTCTTTTTCTTGGTAAACGTCACGCGTTCGGCATTAAGCGTCATGGATTAGCTCCTGGGCCAGGCGGACAAAGTCGGCAACATCAAGCGTTTCGGCGCGCGTGGTGGATGCGATACCGCAAGCCTCAAAGGCGGCATCGAGCACGTCCTTGGCAAAGCCGTTGGCGCTCATGGAGTTGCGAATGGTCTTGCGACGCTGAGCAAATGCAGCATCAATCACGCGGGCCACAAACTCGCGGTCGAGTCCTTCGGGCACCACGCCGTCAACACGGTCGATACGCACGACGGCCGAGTCCACGTGCGGCGCCGGCATAAAGCAACGCGGCGGCACCTCAAAGCGACCCGTCACCTGCGCATACAGGCCGAGCTTTGCCGTATAGCCGCCATAGGTCTTGTTGCCCGGCACTGCAGCAATGCGATCGGCAACCTCCTTTTGCACCATGACCACGGCACGCTTGAGCGCGGGCATCGTCTGAAAAAACTGCAAGATGATCGTCGCCGCCACGTTATAGGGCAAGTTCGCGACAAATACCGTCGGCTCACCGCCGGCGGCCTGCTCAATCTGCTCCGGGCCCACCTTAAGCGCGTCACCCATGATAAAGCGGAAGTTGGCGTAGTCGGCGGCGTGAGCATCGAGCACCGGCTCGAGCTCGGGATCGGCCTCGATCGACGTAACGCACGCCGCCTCCTGCAGCAGGGCCAACGTCAGCGTGCCGCAACCCGGGCCGACCTCGAGCACGCGCTCATCGCCCGCAAGCTCAGCGAGCTCACAGATACGTTCGATCACATGGTTGTCGATCAGGAAGTTTTGGCCCAGGCGATGCTTGGTCGCAAGGCCAAACTCCTCTAGCAGCTCCCTAGTTGCCGTGGGGTTTGCCAAAGGCGAAGTTGTCATGGTTGCCTCCTTAACATGGTGGCTGCATCGTAAAGTAAAAGGGCATGGACCGTTGCGGCCATGCCCTTACCGTTACACAGCAAATTGCCGATATGGCACTCGCGCGACGTCTTAGCCCAGGCGCGGGAACAGCGGGTCGCCCTTCTCGACGGGCTGACCGCCGGCAAGCAAGCCCCAGGCGCAGATGCCCTTGAGGTCGTCGCTCGCGGCCTCGTCCTCGCAAGACAGGCGACGCAGAGCCTCGGCAGAAGTCTGGGGCATGAGCGGCATCAGCAGGTGGGCGGCGATGCGGATGGCCTCGAGCAGGTTGTAGATCACAAATGCCAGCTCGTCAGCCTTGGCCTCGTCCTTGGCAAGCGCCCAGGGCTCGGAGTCCTCGATGTAGTGGTTGGCGGCATGGATGAGCTCCATGACCTCATCCTTGGCTCCACCGTAATCGAGCACGTCCATCTTGGCCATGTAGCGCTCGACCAAACCGTCGGCAATCTTTGCCAGCGGGTTATCGAACGCGTCGGCAGACGCCGGTTTAGCCGGGGCGCAGCCGTCAAAGTACTTTGCGCTCATGTTGAGCGAGCGCGAGATGAGGTTGCCCCAGCTGTTGGCCAGATCGGCGTTGTAGACCTGCTCCATGCGATCGAAGCTGATGGCGCCGTCGGTGCCGGGGACCACGTCGGTCATAAAGTAATAGCGGTAGCCCTCGACGCCCAGCATGTCGATAACATCCTGCGGAGCGATGGCGTTGCCGCGGCTCTTGGACATCTTCTCGGCCTTACCGGTCTCGGCATTGCGCACGGTCAGGAAGCCGTGGGCAAAGACGTGCTCGGGCAGGGCCTCGCCGATGGCCATGAGCATGGCGGGCCAAATGACGCAGTGGAAGCGGATGATGTCCTTACCCACAATATGGAACTGCGCGGGCCAGCGATAGGCCAGCTCGGCACGCGCCTCATCGGTGTCGACACCGTAGCCGACGGCCGTCATATAGTTGAGCAGCGCATCGAACCACACGTAGGTCACGTGACCCTCGTCAAACGGGACCTGAATACCCCAGTCAAAGCTCGTGCGGCTCACGGAAAGGTCGTTGAGGCCGCCCTCGACAAAGCTGCGAACCTCATTCATGCGGAATGCGGGCTCAACAAAGTCGGGGTGCTCGTCATAGAGCTTGAGCAGTTTGTCCTGGAAGGCGGAAAGCTTAAAGAAGTAGGACTCCTCCTGCACGCGCTCAAGCGGACGGTGGCAGTCGGGGCATAGATGCTGGCCAACGCTGCCGTACTCCTCGTCGCCCTTCTGGACCTGCGTATCGGTGAAGTAGGTCTCGTCGGGCACGCAATACCAACCGTCGTAGCTGCCCTTATACAGATAGCCGGACTCCTTCATGCGCTCCCACAGGTACTGCACGGCATGATGCTGGCGCGGCTCGGTGGTGCGGATAAAGTCGTCGTTGGAAATCTCGAGCTTGCTCCAAAGCTCTTTGAAGTGCGGGGCTTGGCTGTCGGTCCACTCCTGCGGCGTCATGCCATGCTTGGCTGCGGCCTCGGCGACCTTCTCGCCGTGCTCGTCCATGCCGGTCAGGAACTTAACGTTATAGCCGGCGGAGCGGCGATAGCGAGCCTGAACGTCGGCGATGATGGTGGAATAAGCCGTGCCCAGGTGCGGATCGGCGTTGACGTAGTAGATGGGCGTCGTGATAAAGAACGAAGGCTTGCTTTGATCCATGGGGTTTGTCCTCCAGAAAAACGTTGCATACAGGGGATGATTCTAGCGCAAGGGCTGGATATCCTCCATCTATTGCATATCGAGCACCATGGCATAGACATCGCGCTTGCGGCGCGAATACTTCTGAGACAGGCGCTTGGCCACCGCAGAGGCGGGCTCCCCCTCCTCGAGCGCGGTGCGGATATCCTCGCGCAGGGCCTCGTCGGGATCCGCTACCGCAGCGCCAACCGGCGCGATGCCGGCCTCCTCATCCTCGCTCGGCGGCGCGATGACCAGCGCAATCTCGCCCTTTACCTCGCCGCGAGCACGCAGCTCCTCGGCAAGCTGGTCAGCGGGCCCGCGCAAGACCTCCTCGTGCAGCTTGGTGAGTTCGCGGCAGACGGCAACCTCACGCTGGGGAAAGACCTCCGCCACGGCCTCGAGCGTCGCCACGATGCGATATGGAGACTCGTAGAAGATGAGTGCGCCGGGCACCACGGCAAGGCGCTGCAAACGGCGCACACGGTCGCCGTGCTTTCGGCCCAAAAAGCCCTCGAAGAAAAAATGCTCGCAGGGAATGCCGGACGAAACAAGCGCCGTGACGCAAGCAGAGGGCCCGGGAATAACTTCGACGGGCACATCGGCCTCACGCGCCGCCTCGACCAGCGCCTGGCCGGGATCGGACACGCTCGGCATGCCGGCGTCCGAGGCAAAGGCGAAGGTCTCCCCCGCCAGCAGACGGTCGACCAGGCCGGCAGCGCGGCTGGCGATCACATTCTCGTCGCAACGGACAAGCGGTTTGGAAATGCCCAGGTGCATCAGCAGCTTTGACGTCACACGCGTGTCTTCGCAGCAGATGACATCGGCAGCGGCAAAAGCCTCACCAACGCGCGGGGACAGGTCGCCCAGGTTGCCGATGGGCGTGCCGACCACATAGAGTTTGCCCGTATGGGCGCTGTTTTGCGTCATATCAACCTATTCAATCATGCCGCGCTCGAGCGTACCAAGCGCCGCGCGGGCGTCCCATGCTGCAATGCGCTTCTCGGTCTTCCACGTTTGGAAGAACCAACCGGCAGCCGGCGCAAACGAAGCCAGCTGGTTGGCGATAAACACGCGCTCGTAGGCATTGCGGCCCTCGGGCGTAACCGACGAGTTGGCAAAGATCGCCGCACCCGACCATTCGCCCACCAGCACGGGGAACCCAGTCGAAATCGCTTCTTTAAGCTCGCGCTTGTTACGCGAAATCGCCGTCGTCAGCCCGCGGGGGCTCGTGATGTCGAGCGCGTACTCGTCGCGGTAATGGTACAGGTGAAGGTCCATGTAGACGTTCTTGTACTTGGCGCCGCGCATAAAATGCTTCCACTCGCTGGGATGCCCCGACGACGAGAAGACGACGATCTTATCCTCGGGCATATACGAACGGACGAGCTCGTAGGCATCGCGATAGAAATTGCGCAGGTAGTGAGCGGGAATGCCATCCGTCATGGTGAAGAGGCTCTTGCGAACGCTCATCTGCGGCGTGTCCAGCAGCTCAATGCCCAGCAGGCTCTCGGCCTCGCCATAGCGATCGGCCAAGCGCTCGAGCACGTCGAGTGCGACATGACGGCCGTTGGTGGACGAATGCCACTCGGCGACAGCCTCCGGCGTGGTAGGCGAATCGTTGGAATCGCCCTGGCCACCGGGCACGGTTGCCAGATCGAGCAGCACGCGGATGTCGTACTTGGCAGCCCACTCAATTGCACGGTCGATGTAGTCGACAACCGAGATGTAGGACGCATCGGACTCCTGCGAACCAAAGGCATACCAGGGCACCGGCAGACGCACGGCATTGAGACCGATCTGCGCCATGCGGCGGAAATCGTCCTCGCTCACAAACGTCTCGTAATGACGGCGCATGCGCTCGTTATAGGCGGCGGTACCCATGGCCTCCTGCAGCTCGGCCGCGTTGGATGCACCGGTCGCCGCGTACAGCGACGGGGTCACCCAAGGCTCGGGAATAAACCAGCCAGAGAGATTAACGCCGAGTATCCTCTCCATCACTGCCCCCTTCGGATCATGCAGGTCGAACCCGCATCGTATTGCATAGGATAAGTATCGTTTTGAGTATACCCGCGTGTGCGGACAGGCGACCGAACGGTCTGTAAAGTGACGCGAAAGTGGGAGGAATGTCTGGGGCGGGCGGGCTCGGAATGGTGCGACGAGGTGTGTACGCTCGCCGGAGGCAGGCACCGGAAAGCGCGTCCCGTTCTATCGCTCAATAATGGGGCGCATTTTCCGTTAGCAGGCCCAACCGGGGTAGCGCGTAGAGATGTGGTGTAAGAGGCGGGGGCATGCCCCCGCCTCTGCCCTTTCTTGAAAGGGTTGGGACACCGCCTAGAATTCGTCGTTGGAG
>JAIIWC010000057.1 GCA_022745215.1 Collinsella sp.
TGCCCTCGGTGCACAGGGTGTCACCGGTGGTGGAGTTCTTGAAGCCGACGCAAGCGACGATGTCGCCGGCGGCAGCGTCGTCGCGGTCGATACGCTCGGCGGCGTTCATCTCGAGGATGCGGCCGAGGCGCTCGCGCTGACCGTTGGAAGCGTTGACCACGTAGGAGCCGGACTCGGCACGACCGGAGTAAACGCGGACGTAGGTGAGCTTACCGACGAACGGGTCGGTCATGATCTTGAAGACCAGGCCGGAGAAGGGCTCGTCGAAGGAAGGATGACGCTGGATCTCCTCGCCGGTGTCCGGATCGGTACCGGTGACGGCCTCGACGTCGAGCGGACTGGGCAGGTAGTCGACGACAGCGTCGAGCAGCTCCTGAACGCCCTTGTTCTTGTAGGCGGAGCCCACGAAGACGAGGTTGAGCTCGTTGGCAAGAACGCCCTTGCGCAGAGCAGCCTTGAGCTCCTCGACGGTGAAGTCCTCCTCCATGAGGATCTTCTCCATGAGCTCGTCGTCAAAGCTGGCAGCAGCGTCGAGGAGCTCCTCGCGCTTGGTGGCAGCGATGTCGGCGAACTCAGCCGGGATCTCGTCCATCGGCTCGGGGTAGGTCATGCCCTTCTCGTCGGCCTTGAAGTCCCATGCAGTCATGGTGACCAGGTCGATGACGCCCCAGAAGTTGTCCTCGGCGCCCATCGGGACCTGAGCGGCCACGGCGTTGGCGTCGAGACGATCCTTCATGGTCTCGATAGCGTTGAAGAAGTCAGCGCCCACGCGGTCATACTTGTTGATGAAGGCGATGCGGGGGACGTTGAAGGTGGAAGCCTGACGCCAAACGGTCTCAGACTGGGGCTGAACGCCGGCAACGGCGTCGAAGACGGCGACAGCGCCATCGAGGACGCGCAGGCAGCGCTCGACCTCGGCGGTGAAGTCAACGTGGCCCGGGGTGTCGATGATCTGGATGCGGTAGTCGGTACCGTCCTTCTTCCAGAAGCACGTGGTAGCAGCGGAGGTAATGGTTACGCCGCGCTCCTGCTCCTGAACCATCCAGTCCATGGTGGCAGCGCCCTCATGGACCTCACCGATCTTGTGGGTCTTACCGGTGTAGTAAAGAATACGCTCGGTCGTGGTGGTCTTACCGGCATCGATGTGGGCCATGATGCCGATGTTACGGGTATCGGAAAGCTTGTACTTAGGCTTAGCCATGTTAGTTCCTTACCTTAACTTACCAACGATAGTGAGAGAACGCGCGGTTGGCCTCGGCCATCTTGAAGACGTCCTCACGCTTCTTGACGGAAGCGCCAAGACCGTTGGAGGCGTCGAGGATCTCGTTAGCGAGACGCTCGGCCATGGTCTTCTCCTTGCGAGCACGGGAGAAGTTGACGATCCAGCGGATACCCAGAGCGGTGGAACGACGGGAGTTGACCTCCATCGGGACCTGATAGGTAGCGCCACCGACACGCTTGGGCTTAACCTCGAGCGTGGGCTTGACGTTGTCCATAGCCTTCTTGAAGGTAGCGAGAGCGTCGCCACCCTCGGACTTCTCGGCAACGATCTCGAAAGCGGTGTAAACGATGCGCTCAGCGGTGGCCTTCTTGCCGTCAAGAAGGACCTTGTTGATGAGCTGAGTCACCAGGCGGTTGTTGTAAACGGCGTCAGGCTGAACCTCACGACGATTAGCTGCTGCACGACGCGGCATGTGAAATCTCCTTAAGTGTCTACCGTGCGGCGCTTAGGCGGCACACGGCGAAAGTATCAAAACGTTATCTGGCTTATTTGGCCTTGGGGCGCTTAGCACCGTACTTGGAACGGGCCTGCAGACGGTTCTGGACCGGAGCAGCGTCGTAGGCGCCACGGATGACGTGATAACGGACACCAGGGAGGTCACGGACACGACCGCCGCGGACGAGCACGATGGAGTGCTCCTGCAGGTTGTGGCCCTCACCCGGGATGTAAGCAGTAACTTCGATGCCGTTGACGAGGCGAACACGGGCAACCTTACGAAGAGCCGAGTTCGGCTTCTTGGGGCTCGTGGTGAAGACGCGGGTGCACACGCCGCGCTTCTGAGAGTTGTGCTGCAGAGCAGCGTTCTTGGACTTCTTGGGCACGGAACGACGGCCCTGGCGAACCAGCTGGTTAATAGTAGGCAAAGCGTACTCCTTCTCGAATGATTCCAGCTTTCTGTAAAGTGCAACGGCTTGAATCGAGGGGTCAGCATCCCCCTACGAAACACGCAGTTCGATAGGATACGTGGCGTTAGCTGTGCCGTCAACAGACCACGCCGCCGGGCGTATCCCAAAATGAGCACATTTCCGCAAAGCCTACACAAAAGGAATCCCCTTCGGTGCGCGGGGGCGGATTCCCGGTCCGGGCGGCCCGCTGTTTAAGTTTGCTGCTCTACAGTCCTGCGCAAGACGGAAAGCACATTAAGTGCTTTCCTTTGCGTGCGGAACTCGCGACAAACTTAAACAGCGGGCCGCCCGGACCGGGAATCCGACGTGCTCGTCGGGGCAACGTTCCCTGCCAAAAAGGGACAGGTTTATTTTGGTCGGTTTTATCTGGGGAAACGTCGCGCTCCAGCGGTAATCTGCTCTCATCTGTCGCATGGAAATCGGCGGCGTTTCCATTTAACGCAAAAGAGGCCGCTTCCCCTAGTAGGAAGCGGCCCCAAATCTTACAAATAGACGATGGTAAAGGGTACTTCTGTTTCGGTCTCTCCTGTTGACGTGCACCTCGTGCCCTCAAGCGTTACTGAGACCACTTGGTCGACATCAATCAACTTCGTTGGCACCCAGATGTTCTCTCCGCTATTGCGCGCATAAGAAAAATATAAGTTGAACACCCCTGCGTCGTCATCTTCGATAGTCTGCTCCGATCCATCCTTGTAGCTGACGATCAGCTTATTATCAACTGCTTCATAGCCCAGATCATCGATGTGCGTCTGGATGGAAAACGGGCTAATCTCAAGAGTCGAGTCATCGGAGCGGAGTTCCTTTGTATCGACGTACGCTCCAACGCTAAACTCGGGCGTCGATGCCTCGAACGGCTTCGCATCCTCGCCTTCGCCCTCGGTCCACGAGATATTCCAGGTGACCGCATGTTGAAAACCTCGCTCGCGATCCATAGAAGCAAAGTACATCGTGCCATTAATGATAGTATCGCTTGATGTGTCCTTATCAATGGTGCAGCGTGTGTCAGCCCATTCCTCGCCGAACTTCATATCGGGCGTGCCGATGCCCTGTTCTTCTTCACCATAAAGAACAAGTTCGCCGATCTCTGCTGCCGGCTTGTAGCAGTTAACTCCATTTGGATTGGACAACGTAAACGTCACGGCGCCGCAGCCGTTTTGATCGATAGCCATCTCATGGATATCGAGCGTATAACCGTTACCCTCGACGGACAGATTAACCTTCTGGACTGCACCCTCCAGGCTTTGGGGCGCGATGCCATCACCAAACTCTCTGGTGTAGGTGTATTTAGTCCCCGATGAGCCACCGTTGGTCCAGGTAATGGAATCCCCATTGCCGTGGTTTCCCCAGGCTGAGGCAAAATAGCCGGAATTGACAACGGCGTAGGCGACCCCTCCGGTCGCCAGCACTCCGGCAAGGCATCCGATCACGGCAACATACAGAGGCTTCGCGTGACCCTTTCGGCGAAGCGGCTCACCAGCAGCGGCATAAAGAACACGGTCAGCAAGATCGCTATCGGCTTGGACGGACTCGAAGGCCTGCTTGATTTGATTGGATTTCACGGTCGCCCTCCTCTAGGATGAACTTGAGTTTCGATCTGCCGCGAGCTAAACGCGTTCGAACGGTCGCGGCTGGTACATGCAACAACTCGGCAATCTCTGAGGTCGAAAAGCCCAGATAGTAATAGAGCACGATGGGGACACGGAATCGCTCCGGAAGTCGCATAACGTCTGACAGGACCGCCTTGGTCTCATCCTGCGCCGCCGAAAGCGAATCGGCCAGGTTCTCAATATCCTCCACACGCCTCCATGGCTTTCGAAAGAGAGATTTGCATTCATTGATCGTGACCCGGATAAGCCATCGACGAAGATGTTCCCAGCTTTCAAATTGCGCATCGTTTTTGAGTAACTTCAGAAAGACGTCTTGAGCGACATCGTCGGCGTCGGCGCGATCACGCAGGTACGTCAACGCGATTCGAAACACGACATCCCTGTGATCTTCAACCGCCTGTCTAAAAGCTTGTTCTTCCATAATCACCTCCCGGTGATGCTGATGTTTCTTGCTGAGGCCCTCACCATAGATACGCTTTGACCGAACGGAATGTTTCAAATTCAAGCAGGAAAAACCTACCAAAATTAATCCGTCCCTTATTGGCAAGGGATCAACGGAACGCAACAGGTTGAGCATACGCAAGCGAGCGGCCCCCAGAGCGTACAAGGTGGCATGAAAAAGGCAGGGCATTGACCTTTTGGTCATGCCCTGCCTTTTGAATGACAGATTGTAGCTCTGGGGACCGCGCAGCGACGGAGGTCGCCGCCGTTCGTTAGAACGGCGGAACTAATTACTCCTCGTCGTTGTCCTTTGCCTCTTCGGCGTCGTCGGTGTCCACGAGCTGGTTGAGCAGCTCGTCGAGGGAAGCCATGTCCTCGTTGATCGCGCCGTTGGCGGGAGCCTTCTTGTCGTCGATCGGGGCGCCCAGGAGCTCCTCGTCGGCGTCGGCGTGATGCGTCGGAGCGGAGGTACCCAGCAGGATATCGTCCGGACCGTCGGGGCTAAAGACCATCTGCAGCAGCTGCGAGAGGTCTTCCTCGTCGGCAACGTCGTCGTTGTTCTCGAGGATGTAGAGCAGATCGTGGGCCTCGAGGCCGTCACGGAGCTCCTCGATCGCCTTGGCACCGATGCCATCGATGCGCAGCAGATCCTCCTCGGACTTGCCGACCAGGTCGCCGACCGTCTCGATGCCGACCTCGCTGAACTTGTTGGTCCAGCGCTGCGACACGCCCAGGTCGTCGAACAGGTACAGGCGAGCCTTCTCGGCGGAGATGGTGTGGCCGTTGCGGGTGAACGAACCGTCGGCACCGCCGAACTCGTCGTAGCCGGCCCAGTCGAGCTGCTGCGGGAGCTGCTCGTCCAGGTCCTTGAGCTCCACAGGAGCCCACTCGGGCAGCGACTTGGCGTTGGGCGAAGCCGGGCCGTCGATGTCGACATAGCCGTCGGCCGTGCGATACGTCAGCTTGGCGTTGGCGTACGGCTTGAGGCCGGTACCAGCCGGGATCTTCTTACCGACGATGACGTTGGACTTAAGGTCGAGCAGGTGGTCGACCTTGCCCTCGATGGCAGCCTCGGTAAGGACGCCGGCGGTACGGATGAACGAAGCGCTCGACAGCCAGGAGTCGATGTTGGACGCGACCTTGAGCGTACCCAGGATGACGGGCTCGGCCACGGGAGCCTGACCGCCCAGACGGGCAACGCGCTCGACCTCGTCGGCGAACTCGTAGCGGTCGACGTACTGACCAAGCAGGTACTTGGAGTCGCCGGGGTTGGTGATCTGAACGCGACGCAGCATCTGACGTGCGAGCACCTCGATGTGCTTGTCGTTCAGGTCAACGCCCTGGCTGGTGTAGACGTCCTTAACGCTCTCGACGAAGGTGTGCATCGTCGACTCGATGTCGGTCAGCTTGCGCAGGTTGCGGAAGTTGACGAAGCCCTTGGTGATCTGGTCGCCGGCGCGAACCTCGCAGCCGTCCTCGATCTCGGGCATGAAGCGCACCGATGCGGGGACGCGACGCTCGTCGAGGACACGGGTGTGATCCTCGGAGTCGGTGAGCGTCAGCACGTACTCGGACTTCTCGGGCTTAATCGAGAGGTGGCCGGAGTACGGAGCCAGCTCGGCCTCGCGACCCAGAATCTTCTCGTTGACGTTGCCGACGATATCGAACATACGGCTGACCGTAGGCAGACCCTGCGTAATATCGTCGACGCCAGCGACGCCGCCGGAGTGAATGGTACGCATCGTAAGCTGCGTACCGGGCTCGCCGATGGACTGGGCGGCAATAATGCCGACGGCAGTACCGATGGCGACCGGACGACGGGTGGAAAGATCCCAGCCGTAGCACTTCTGGCAAACGCCGTACTTGGAGCGGCAGGTGAGCAGTGCGCGAAGCTTGACCTTCTTGAGGCCGGCATCGACCATCTTCTGGATGTCGGCGACCTTCTCGATGTAGCCGTCCTGCTCAAAGAGCACGGTGCCATCGGGAGCCACGACGTCCTCGATGAAGCAACGGCCGACGAGGTCGGTGTTGAGGTCGGTGGTGCCGGGGATGATGAGGTTGTAGGTGACGCCCTCGTGCGTACCGCAGTCCTCCTCGCGGACGATGACGTCCTGGGCCACGTCGACCAGACGACGGGTCAGGTAACCGGAGTCCGAGGTGTGGGATGCGGTATCGACCAGGCCCTTACGGGCGCCGTAGGTCGAAATGAAGTACTCGAGCGGCAGCAGGCCCTCGCGGAAGTTCGCCTTAATGGGAAGGTCGATCGTCTCGCCGGACATGTCTGCCATCAGGCCACGCATGCCGCCGAGCTGACGCAGCTGGGTCTTAGAACCACGGGCGCCGGAGTCGGCCATCATGTAGAGCGGGTTCTCCTCGTCGAACAAGTCGAGCATGAGCGCTGCGACCTTGTCGGTACAAGCGGTCCACTCGTTAACGACTTCGATGTGGCGCTCCGTCTCGTTGATGAAGCCCTCCTCGAAGTACTCGTTGATCTGGTCGACGTTGGCCTGGGCGCGGTCCAGCAGCTCCTGCTTCTCGGCAGGGATGAGAGCGTCCCACACCGAGATGGTGAGGCCGGCGCGGGTAGCGTAGTGGAAGCCGGAGTACTTGATGGCGTCGAGGATCGGACCGACCTTGGCCTCGGGGTAACGATCGCAGCAGTCGGCAACCAGCTTGGCCACATCGCCCTTGACCATCTTGTAGTTCATGAACTCATAGTCTTCGGGCAGGCACTGGCGGTTGAAGATGATGCGGCCGATGGAGGTCTCGAAGCGCGCGGTCTTGTTGCCGGTGACGTCGTAGTCGACAAACTCGTTCTTGCCGTTCTTGACGCGGAAGATACGGGTGCCGTCCTCGTTGATGACATTGGCGTCGGCAGCGGACACGCGGACCTGAATCTTGGCCTGCATGTCGACCTCGGAGCGGCAGTCATAGGCGTGCAGCGCGTCGTCGAAGCTGGCGAACACGTGGTTCTCGCCCGGCAGACCGTCGCGGACCTGGGTGAGGTAGTACACACCGATGATCATGTCCTGCGAGGGGATGTTGACCGGCTTGCCGGATGCCGGCGAGCGCAGGTTGTTCGCAGAGAGCATGAGCACGCGGGCCTCGGCCTGAGCCTGGCTGGACAGCGGCACGTGGACAGACATCTGGTCGCCGTCGAAGTCGGCGTTGAAGGGCGAGCAGACCAGCGGGTGCAGGTGGATAGCCTTGCCCTCGACCAGCACCGGCTCAAAGGCCTGGATGGACAGACGGTGCAGGGTCGGTGCGCGGTTGAGCAGCACGACACGGCCGTCGATGACCTCTTCGAGGATGTCCCACACAAAGGTGGCACCACGGTCGATAGCGCGCTTGGCGCCCTTGATGTTCTCGACCTTGCCAAGCTCGACCAGGCGCTTCATGACGAAGGGCTTGAAGAGCTCCAGCGCCATGGTCTTGGGCAGACCGCACTGGTGCAGCAGCAGCTTGGGGTCGGTAACGATAACCGAACGGCCGGAGTAGTCGACACGCTTACCCAGCAGGTTCTGACGGAAACGACCCTGCTTGCCCTTGAGGGCCTCGGCGAGCGACTTGAGCGGGCGACCGCCACGGCCAGAGACCGGGCGACCACGACGGCCGTTGTCGAACAGGGCGTCCACGGACTCCTGGAGCATGCGCTTCTCGTTGTTCACGATGATCGCAGGGGCGTCCAGGTCGAGCAGGCGCTTGAGTCGGTTGTTACGGTTGATCACGCGACGATACAGGTCGTTGAGGTCGGACGCGGCGAAGCGGCCGCCGTCGAGCTGGACCATCGGGCGCAGATCGGGCGGAATGACCGGGATGACGTCCAGAATCATGTTCGCGGGGCTGTTGCCGCCCTTCAGGAAGGCGTCAACGACCTCGAGGCGCTTGACGGCCTTCTCGCGCTTCTGCTTCTGGGAATCCTCGTCGGCGATGATGGCCTTGAGCTTCTCGGCCTCGGAGGGGAGGTCGATGGCAGCGAGCAGGTCGCGGACGGCCTCGGCACCCATGCCACCCTTGAAGTACATGGAGTAGTAACGGGTCATCTCGCGGAACAGCGGCTCATCGGAGATGAGGTCGCGCTCGGTGAGCTTCATGAAGGCGTTGAAGGCGTCCGTGCGGAGCTGCTTCTCGTCCTTGCACTCTTCCTCGATGTCGACGATGCCGGAGGCGATCTCCTCGGGGGTCAGCGGCTCCTCGTCGGAGAACTCGTCAAAGTTCTCGGGGTCGCCCTGCTCCTTGAGGGACTCGATCTGGCGGGCGCACTCGGCATCGATCTCTTCCAGATCGGCGGCGAGCTCCTCGCGCAGGTCGTCGGCGTCGGCCTCGCGGGCCTCATAGTCAACCTCGGTGATGATGTAGCTGGCGAAGTACAGAACCTTCTCGAGGTCCTTGGACTTGATGTCGAGCATACGGCTCATCGGGAAGCTCGTGGGGCTCTTGAAGTACCAGATGTGGGACACGGGAGCGGCGAGCTCGATGTGGCCCATGCGGTCGCGACGTACCTTGGCCGAGGTGACCTCGACGCCGCAGCGCTCGCAGACGATGCCCTTAAAGCGGATGCCCTTGTACTTGCCGCAGGAGCACTCCCAGTCCTTGGCGGGACCGAAGATCTTCTCGCAGAACAGGCCGTCCTTCTCGGGCTTGAGGGTACGGTAATTGATGGTCTCCGGCTTCTTGACCTCACCGTGCGACCAGGAACGGATCTGGTCGGCGGAGGCAAGGGAGATCTTTACCGAGTCAAAATCAGTAGCTTCGAAATCTGCCACAGTCAACTACTCCTTATCAGTGGTCGTGGCGGCGACAGCCTCGGGTGCCTCGGCGGTCTCGGCATCCTCGGCCTCGACGTCGGTGTCAACGCCGGCGAGCGCAGCCAGGTCGTCGAGAGCAGAGGTCTCCTCGGCGGTCACAGGGGCGGAGGCGTCCTCGTCGGCATCGTGCATGGGCTCGATGTCCAGTGCGAGGGAGCGAATCTCCTTGACGAGAACCTTGAAGGACTCGGGTATACCCGGGACAGGAACGTTCTCGCCCTTGACGATGGACTCGTAGGTCTTAACGCGGCCCACGGTATCGTCGGACTTGACGGTCAGGATCTCCTGCAGGACGTTGGAAGCACCGTAAGCGTACAGTGCCCAAACTTCCATCTCGCCGAAGCGCTGGCCGCCGAACTGGGCCTTGCCGCCCAGAGGCTGCTGGGTAACCAGGCTGTAAGGGCCAGTCGAACGGGCGTGGATCTTGTCATCGACCATGTGGCCGAGCTTGAGGATGTAGGACGTACCCACGGTAATGGGCTCGCGGAACTCCTCGCCGGTGCGGCCGTCGAACAGACGGGTCTTGCCGCGCTCGTCAAGCTGGGTGACGAACTCGGGGCGCATGTGATCGCCAAAGGCAGCGGTGGCCTTGTTGAGCATGTTCTTGTTGGCACGGCGGATGACCTCGGCGATCTCGTCCTCCTTGGCGCCGTCGAAGACGGGCGTGGCGGTGAAGAACGGACCGGGGACGTACTTGTCGGAGTCGGCCTGCTCGGTATCCCAACCGCAGGCAGCAGCCCAGCCAAGGTGGCACTCGAGCAGCTGGCCGACGTTCATACGCGAAGGAACGCCCAGCGGGTTGAGGATAACGTCGATCGGGGTACCGTCAGCCATGTAGGGCATGTCCTCGACCGGCAGAACGTTACAGATAACACCCTTGTTGCCGTGGCGGCCGGCGATCTTATCGCCCTGCTGGATCTTACGACGCTGGGCGACGTAGACGCGCACCTGCTCGTTGACGCCGGGGGCCAGGTCGTCGCCGTTCTCGCGGCTAAAGCGGACGACGTCGATGACGCGGCCGTAAGCGCCGTGAGGCATCTTAAGGGAGGTGTCACGGACATCGTGGGCCTTGGCACCGAAGATGGCGCGCAGCAAGCGTTCCTCGGCGGTCAGAGCGCTCTCGCCCTTAGGCGTGACCTTACCGACCAGAATGTCGCCAGGGCCGACCTCGGCGCCGATGCGGATGATGCCGTCCTCGTCGAGGTTGGCAAGCATGTCCTCGGAGAGGTTCGGGATCTCGCGGGTGATCTCCTCGGGACCGAGCTTGGTGTCGCGGGCGTCGATCTCGTGACGGGTGATGTTGATGGTCGTCAGCAGGTCCTCGGCCACCAGGCGCTCGGACACGACGATACCGTCCTCGTAGTTAAAGCCTTCCCACGGCATGTAGGCCACGGTGAGGTTCTGGCCCAGTGCGAGCTCGCCGTGATCGGTCGAAGGACCGTCGGCCAGGGGCTCGCCCTGCTCAACGGTGTCACCGACGCGCACGAGCGGACGGTGGTTGATGCAGGTGGACTGGTTGGAGCGCTGGTACTTGGCCAGGTGATACTCGTCCATGCCGCCGGCATGCTTGACGATAATCTTGGCGGCGTCGGCAAAGATGACCTCGCCGGCGTTCTTGGCCAAGGTGACCTCGCCGGAGTCCAGAGCGGCGCGACGCTCCATGCCGGTACCGACATAGGGAGCGGCGGGGTGAACCAGCGGCACGGCCTGACGCTGCATGTTAGCGCCCATCAGCGTACGCTTGGCGTCGTCGTGCTCAAGGAACGGGATCAGCGTGGCTGCGACGGAGAGCATCTGACGCGGCGAGACGTCCATGTAGTCGACGTCCTCGACGGGCACGTCGGCGGGAGCGCCGAAGGAGCCGTCGAAGTCGCGGGTACGGGCGATCACGGTGTGCGGACGGACGATCTTGCCCTCGGCATCGGTCGTGATGAACTCGTTGGTCTTGGGATCGAGCGGCGTGTTGGCCGGCGCGATGACGTGCTTCTCTTCCTCGTCAGCGGTCATCCAGTCGATCTGGTCGGTGGCAACGCCGTTCTCGACGCGACGGAACGGGGCCTCGATGAAGCCATACTCGTTGACGCGGGCGTAGAGGGCGAGCGAGCCAATCAGGCCGATGTTGGGGCCTTCGGGGGTCTCGATCGGGCACATGCGGCTGTAGTGCGAGTTGTGAACGTCGCGGACGGCCGTCGGCACGTTGGTGCGGCGGCTGGAGCCGGACTTGTGGCCGGCAAGACCACCAGGGCCGAGTGCGGACAGACGGCGCTTGTGGGTCAGACCGGTCAGGGGGTTCGCCTGGTCCATGAACTGCGAGAGCTGCGAGGAACCGAAGAACTCCTTGATGG
>JAIIWC010000118.1 GCA_022745215.1 Collinsella sp.
ATAATAGGAGAAATACTCAATGTTTGTAAAAAAAGGCGATAAAGTTCGCGTTATTGCTGGTAAAGACAAAGGAACTGAAGCAGTAGTTCTTAAGGCTCTTCCAAAAGTAAATAAAGTTGTTGTTGAAGGTGTTGCAATCATCAAAAAACACCAAAAACCATCAGCTGAAAACCCTCAAGGTGCTATCGTGGAAAAAGAAGCACCAATCCACGCTTCAAACGTTCAAGTTCTTGACAAGAACGGTGTTGCTGGACGTGTAGGTTACAAAGTTGTTGACGGCAAAAAAGTTCGTTACAACAAAAAATCAGGCGAAGTGCTTGACTAATCACGAAGGAAAGGAGAAAGTATTAAATGGCTAACCGTCTTAAAGAAAAATACACTAACGAAGTAATTCCTGCTTTGACTGAAAAATTTAACTATTCTTCAGTTATGGCTGTGCCAAAAGTTGATAAAATCGTTATCAACATGGGTGTTGGTGAAGCTGTAAACAACGCTAAAACTCTTGAAAAAGCTGCTGCTGAGTTGGCACTTATTTCAGGTCAAAAACCATTGATTACTAAAGCTAAGAAATCAATCGCTGGCTTCCGTCTTCGTGAAGGTGTAGCGATCGGTGCTAAAGTTACCCTTCGTGGTGAACGCATGTACGAATTCTTGGATAAATTGGTATCAGTTTCACTTCCACGTGTTCGTGACTTCCATGGTGTTCCAACTAAATCATTTGATGGACGTGGTAACTACACACTTGGTGTTAAAGAACAACTTATCTTCCCAGAAATCAACTTCGACGATGTTGATAAAGTACGTGGTATGGATATCGTTATCGTAACTACTGCTAACACTGACGAAGAAGGTCGTGAATTGCTTAAAGGCCTTGGAATGCCTTTTGCAAAATAATCTAGGAGGTAAATAAATTGGCTAAAAAATCAATGATTGCTAAGAACAAACGCCCTGCGAAGTTCTCTACGCAAGCTTACACTCGTTGCGAACGTTGTGGACGTCCACACTCAGTTTATCGCAAATTTAAACTTTGCCGTGTTTGCTTCCGTGAATTGGCTTACAAAGGTCAAATTCCAGGTGTTACCAAAGCTTCTTGGTAAAATGATGATGCATTCGAATTAGAATTATCTTCTTTGAATGTATTAAAATTATTATTTGAGCCCAGCTCAATCATTAACTAGCAAGTGAACAATTCAAACTACTAGTAAGAGGAGAAAATATAAAATGGTTATGACTGACCCAATTGCAGATTTCTTGACACGTATCCGTAACGCTAACCAAGCTAAGCACGAAGTTCTTGAAGTACCTGCATCAAACATTAAAAAAGGTATTGCTGAAATCCTTAAACGTGAAGGTTTTGTAAAAAACGTTGAAGTT
>JAIIWC010000058.1 GCA_022745215.1 Collinsella sp.
CTCCAACGACGAATTCTAGGCGGTGTCCCAACCCTTTCAAGAAAGGGCAGAGGCGGGGGCATGCCCCCGCCTCTTACACCACATCTCTACGCGCTACCGTTGTAGGGGTTGCTCGGACGTCATTTTGGGTGGTTTTGCCTGCTACTAAAATGGTAACAGTACTCATATTTGCCCTTTTTTGCCCACAGACCTTTGAGGTTGCGGCGAAAAGGGCTTGTTTTGATTGTTTGGGGCAGGCGCGAGGCGCGGAAACGATGCCTGGAGCGGCGGAGCGGCTTGAAATTCATCTCTAGAGGTCTTCATTGGCTGCGCCAGAAGTGCCTCAAGGTGCCGGTGCAAAAGAAGCGTCCCTAACTGCCGCAGGGGGCGTCGGCCACGGCCGACGCCCCCTGCGGGTGGAAGCAGATTTGGCCGCGTGTTACTTGTCGGTGCCCAGCTTGTGTGGTTTGTAGGCGAGGGCATTGACGAGTGCGTCGGCGGCGGATTTGACGGTTGCCGGCTGCGGATCGTTGACGTGGTCCTCGGGGTGCACGGGCAGGTCTTTCTTGACCGCATCGTGGATCAGGTTGAGGTATTCGGTCACGCCGGTGGTCGACAGGTGCGTGCCGTCGCCGTCGAACAGGTCGTTGCGGTTGGCGCTGTACCCGTACCAGTCGACAACGCGTACATTCTTGTAGCGCGTGGCGGCGTTGGCGATGGCCTGGTTCGTGGACCCGACCCACGGCTGCGGGCTACGCGTGTTTACAAACACGACAATGCGCTGCTCGCCGGCGTCGGCCATGATCGCGTCGACCTGGGCGTCCGTTACCAAACCGTTGGTGCCCAGGGCAAAGACCACGATCTTGCCGGCAAGGTTCTGCTGGATATAGCCCTCAAATGTCGCGCGGCCAGCATCAAACTGGCGGCCCTTTTCGGCATCGATATGGCTGTGCGGGAACACGCCGTCAAAGGAATCAACGGCGCGCAGCGACACGGAGTCACCGATCATCAACAGGTCGTAGGAGCCATCGGGGAAGCCGTCGTTGTCCTTGTCGGTGTCGTCGGCCGCCTGCTGGTCGGTGGGCGCGGTGTTTTTGGCTTCCTTGTTCAGAACTTCGGCGCCCTCGCCGCTCAGCGCAGAAGTCTCGGGCACAAAGACCAGGCCGCCCAGTGCGACGACCAACACGACGGCGCAGGATGCGCAGACAGGGACGTGCGCGCGTGTCCAGTTGGCGGGCGTGGTGGTGCCATTGCGGAACTCGGCGACGGTGCGGCCGAAGGCGCCCTTCCTAAACGGCGTTTCGATAAAGCGATAGGAGCACTCGGCTACGGCGACCACCAGCAGCACCTGCAAAATGTACTGCCACCAGGGCGTATCGTTGATGTTGGCGACCGGGTTCATGAGCAACAGCAGCGGATAGTGCCACAGGTAGATGCTGTACGAGCGCTTGCCGACCCACACGAGCGGCTCGGCGGACAGCGCGCGGGCAACCATTCCCTGGGGCTGCACGCAGGCCGCGATGACCATGAGCGTGAGGATGGAACATAACAGCGTGCCGCCGCGATACTGGAACGCGGTGTAGCCGTTGGTGAGCGCGACCATGGCGGCAAGGCCAACCAGACCCACGACGCCCAACACATCGATGGATGCGGGCGAGGACCAAAAGCGCACGAGGGCGCTCGGCTGTGCCGGAGCGGTCTCGGCTGCTTCGTCGGCCTTCTCGCCAGACTTGCCCTCGGCGTTCTTGCCGTGCTTGGCGGCGCCAGCCAGGCGATTGAGCCCCAAACGATGTGCGAGACGCACCGGCGCCAGGTCGCGATCGGGGATAAAGGCCATCCAGGCGCCCAGCAGCAGCGAGAACACGCGGGTGTCGGTGCCGTAGTACACGCGGCTGGGGTCGGCGGCAGGGTTGTAAAGCACCATCATGGCGAGGGCAGATGCCGCGGCAAGGCCCAGAACCACGCGGCGCGTGTTGGGCTTGCTCACATGCATGGATACCATGGCAAACAGCAGTGGCGGCCAAATCAGGTAGAACTGTTCCTCGATGGCAAGCGACCAAAAGTGCGTGAGCGGCGAGGGGTCGCCCAGAGCATTGAAGTACGAGACGTTTTGGGCAATCTGCCACCAGTTGTTGAAGAACAACAGCGACGGCAGGATGTCGGGGCGCATCTTGGTGAGCATCACGTGGTTAAAGATGGTGCACAGAGCGCAGGTCACGAACACTACCGTTACCACGGCGGGGACCAGGCGACGGATGCGGCGAATCCAGAAGCTCTTTAGGTCGATGCGGCCGGTCTTAGCGACTTCGTTGAGCAGCAAGCGCGTGATCAGATAGCCCGAAAGCACAAAGAAGATCGTGACGCCGAGCAGGCCGCCCTGGGCCCACGTGAGGTTGAGGTGATAGAGCACCACCGCGACGACGGCGAGCGTACGCAGACCGTCGAGCGCAGGAATGTAACGAGATTTGGGGCGAGCGGTCGCCTGCTGGTCGGTAGCGGACGAGCGTGTGGCGCCGGTGTTGGTCTTGGCTGCATAGGCACCCTTGTTGGTGGACGTTCGATGCGGGCTCGGGCCACGTCGCGACTCGCCGGTGCGGCGGTCGGCGTGCGGGCGTTCGTGCGGCGCCTGGTTATCGGGCGCGCGGCGCGGGCCGCGTGGGCTCGATTGTGGGAATTGTTCCATAAAACATCATCCAATGACGAGAATAATCAGCACATATTCATTGTAGCTGCCTGCTCCTGTGAATGCTTGCTGCTGGCGCAACCTCAAGGGCGCGTTCACATCAAAGTGAACTAAAGTTATAGGGGTGCGAGAGCGCACGATCGACGGCCGACGGTGGGCATAATGCCCGCAGATGAGGAGGTTTCCATGGCAGATCGCGGCATCGTTGCGGTGTTCGGCAGCATGAACATGGACCTTTCGGTGGCGTGCGAGCGCATGCCCCGCGCGGGCGAGACCGTCGGTGGCAGCGGTTTTATCACCAATGCCGGTGGTAAAGGCGCCAACCAGGCCGTGGCAGCTGCGCGCATGGGCGCGCGCACGCGCATGATCGGCGCGGTCGGCCGCGACGCGTTTGGCGATGTGCTGGTGGCAGGACTTCAGGATGCCGGCGTGGGCGTTGAGTTCGTGGCGCGGCGCGACGACGTGGAGACGGGCACGGCGACCATCATTCGCTGTGAGAGCGACAACCGCATCGTGCTGTCGCCGGGTGCCAACCATGCGCTTGCAGGCGATGATGTGGCCTGTGCGCTGCGCTATCTGGTGGCCGATGATCTCGATCGCGATGTCTGCGGGCTCGCCCCCGCGGCCGGCAGCGTCTTTATCGCCCAGGGCGAATGCGACCTGATGGCGACGGTCGCGGCGCTCTCTTGCGCTCACAGGCTGGGGTTCTATACGGTCTTTAACCCCGCGCCGGCCTGCGCCCTGCCGGCGGGTGCGTGGCCCGCAGTCGACCTGGTCTGCCCCAACGAGACCGAATGCCAGGCGCTGACGGGCATTCTGCCCGCAGATGATGCGAGTTGTGTCGAAGCGCTTAATGCCCTGCTCGGCAAAGGCGCTGGCGCCGCGGTCATTACGCTGGGCGGTGCCGGTTCGGTTACGCTCGGTGATGACGGCGAGCTGCTGCGCATGCCGGCGCTTTCGAGCTCGGTGGTCGACACCACGGCGGCTGGCGATACGTTTATCGGCGCGTTGGCGGCAGCTCGCCTAGAGGGCTTGCCGCTCTTTGAGTGCATGGCCGCGGGTGCTCGCGCCTCGGCGGTGACGGTGTCGCGCCTGGGCGCTCAGCAATCGATTCCCACGCGCGCCGAAGTTGAACATTGGTTTGGTTAAACGATAAAGACGGAGAAGCGGAGTAGAACAATGGCAACCAAGAAGCTGATCCTTGATCTGGATATGGGTGTGGACGATGCGATGGCGCTGGCCTATGCCATCGCGAGCCCCGAGGTGGAGCTCGTGGGCATCACCACGTGCTTTGGCAACGTGCGCGTCGAGCAATCGGCGCATAACTGCCTGGCGGTGCTCGACCTGTTGGGTCGTCCCGAGGTGCCGGTGTACCTGGGCGCCGATCGTCCCATTAAGGCGACTGAGCCCTATACACCGCCGGCGTCCACCACGCTCATTCACGGCAAGAACGGCATTGGCGGGGCGAGCGTGCCCGCATCGCCGTACGAGCCGGTGGGGGCGACGTCGGCCGACGGTAACGCGGCGGTCGATTATCTGATTGATGCCGCGCGCACCTATGGCCCCGATCTGATCTACGTGGCGACCGGCCCGCTCTCCAATCTGGCGCTTGCCCTGGAGCGTGATGCGGCGGCGATGATGTCTATCGGCCGCGTGGTCGTGATGGGCGGTGCGCTTACCGTGCCCGGAAACGTGAGCGCGGGCGCCGAGGCCAACATGGCAAGTGATCCCGAGGCGGCCGATGCCGTGTTGCGTTCGGGCCGCAAGCTCACTATGGTGGGTCTGGATGTGACGCATCGCGTGGTGCTCACGCGTCGCGACATTGCCGGCTGGACGGGCTCGGGCACCATGGCCGGTTGCGCGTTTGCGAGCATGGTGGAGCACTACATTGGCTCGTACGAGATGAACGCCCCCTACCTGGGTGGCTGCGCGCTGCACGATCCGCTTGCCGTCGCCGTGGCGATTGACCCCACGCTCGTGGGCGCGCTCGGCTGTAACCTGCGCGTCGACCTGCTGGGCGAGTATCGCGGCCGCACCATCTGCGATGAGCGCCGTGTGGCCGACCCCGACAAGAGCGCACTCGTGGCGCTGACCGTCGACGCCCCACGCTTCCTGTCCGAGTTCAGGGCGCGTATGGCCCGCGTCCTGGGCTAAATGATTTTCACGCCCCGCCCCATGTAGTCAATTTGGGACGGGGCTTTTTTAGCTACCGACTAAATGTGCCCGTTGGGGGAATAGTCGCACCACTTTGCTTGACAACAGGCTAAACTAGCTATTAAACATTTACTATTCTGTTTAGATTGAATTTGCGGTCGTTTAGTTGTCGAGTCACGGGGCGGTCAGGCCACGATGCTCGACTGCGACCGTTACTAGGGGGAACAATGGCTAAAGCAAGTGTTCGCGAGATCAGCCGCATCACCGGTTTTTCGCCTGCGACCGTGTCCAACGCGCTCAACCGCAAGCGCAGCGTGAGCGAGGAGACCGCCAAGGTCATCCTGGAGTGCGCACAGTCGCTCGGCTACCAGCAGTCGACGCAGCTCGAGAGCATCCAGTTTGTGCTTGCGCGCAAGACGGGCGCCATCCTGGACGAGAGCACCTTTCACCCCGCGGTTATTGAGGGCGTGGAGCGCCAGGCGCGTCGCCACGGCATGAGCACGAGCTTTGTCTCGCTCGACTTTAGCGACTTGGATGCCGTGCGTCCGCAGGTCGAGGGCCTGATCGCCGATCCGTCCGCTGCTATCGTGCTGATGGGTACCGAGCTGGGTGAGGAAGACTACGCCTTGTTTGCCAACGCTGCCGCTCACCTGATCGTGCTCGACGGCTGGAGCGATCGTCAATACTTCGATGCCGTGGTCATTGCCAACACCGATTCGGTACTGCGCGCCGTGGACTACCTTATCGAGAAAGGCCACAAGCAGATCGGCTATCTGGCAGGCGACCTTCGCATCCGCAACTTTAAGGATCGCGAGCGCGGCTATCGCCAGGCGCTCGAGGACGCGGGCCTCGAGGCCAATCCGGCATGGCGCGTCACGCTGGGCACCACGCTCGAGGGCGCTTATCGCGATATGGGCGCGTGGCTCGACAATTCCTCGCGCGAGGATCTGCCAACGGCTTTCTTTGCCGAAAACGACGTGCTCGCTGTGGGTGCCATGCGCGCGCTCAACGAGCACGGTATTCGCGTGCCCGAGGATGTCTCGATCATCGGCTTTGACGATCTGTCTTTGGGCGCCTTTTCCAACCCGCCGCTCACCACGGTGCACGTTCCCAAGCACGAGGTGGGCGAGATCGCGGTGCGCCGTCTGGTGGGCAACATCCGCAATCCCAAGAGCTATACCTGCAAGACGGCCGTATCGACCTATTTTGTCGAGCGCCAAAGCGTGCGCGAAATTTAGGCAGAACGGCGCCAGACCTCAGAGCGGAAAAGTCCGCCAAAGGCAGCCATACATAACGCTACCAAGAGAGGGTCCTTCGGGGCCCTCTTTTTGTTTCCCTTGTATGTTCAATCCGTTTACATACCGTTTAGGCTGATTTCTCTACCGTTTACGGGACTTTCGCGCTAAACTACTAAACAAAAGAGTAAAACATTTAGTAAACAGAACAAAACGAAACAAGCGTCTGTTTACTGAACACGTATTAGGGGAGGACGTACATGGATAAGATCAAGCTCGGCTTTGTGCCTACGCGCCGCAGCATCTTTAGCGCGCCGGACGCAATCAAGTATCGCGGCCTGACGGCTGATCGCCTGCGCGAGATCGGCGTCGACATCGTGGATATCGACGACATCAACGACGAGGGCCTGCTGTTCGACGACAGCCATATCGCGCCTATCATCGAGAAGTTCCGCGCCGAGGGCGTCGACGGCATCATGCTCTGCCACGCCAACTTTGGTACCGAGTACGTCTGCGCCCGCCTTGCCCGCGAGCTCGGTCTGCCCGTGCTGCTGTGGGGCCCGCGCGACGAGCGCCCCGAGCCCGACGGCACCCGCCTGCGCGATAGCCAGTGCGGCCTGTTCGCCACCGGCAAGGTCCTGCGCCGCTTCCAGGTTCCCTTCACCTACATGACCAACTGCCGCCTGACCGACCCCGAGTTCGAGCGCGGCGTCTGGGACTTCCTGGCCGTGTGCAACGTGGTCAAGACCTTCAAGCACACTCGCATCCTGCAGATGGCCACCCGTCCGTTCGACTTCTGGTCGACCATGTGCAACGAGGGCGAGCTGCTCGAGAAGTTCAACATCCAGCTTTCGCCCATCCCCATGACCGAGCTTGTCCAGGCCGTGCGCGACGCCCAGACCGACGAGCAGGCCATGGCCGCCATGCTCGCCCACATTAGCGACAGCTTTGAGATCTGCATCCCCGAGGATAAGGTTCCCGCGGTTGCCGGTCTTGCCATCGCCATGAAGCGCTTGGTCGAGAAGTACGGCTGCAACGCCGGCGCCATCCAGTGCTGGAACGCCCTGCAGGACGAGCTGGGCATTATGCCCTGCGCCGCCAACGCCATCCTCAACGAGATGGGTATCCCCGTCGTGTGCGAGACCGATATCCACGGCGCCATCACCGCGCTGATGGTCGAGGCCGCCGACCTGGGCCGTCACCGCGGCATGTTCGCCGACTGGACCGTGCGTCATCCCGACAACGAGAACGGCGAGCTGCTGCAGCACTGTGGCCCCTGGCCCTGCAGCTGTGCGGCCGTCAAGCCCAAGCTCACCTACCCGCTGGCGTTCGATCACCCCGGCGCGCTGACGGCTGAGGCCAAGCACGGCGACCTCACCCTTGCCCGCTTTGACGGCGACAACGGCGAGTACTCGCTGCTGCTGGGCAATGCCCGCGGCATCGATGGCCCGGCCGGCATGGGCACCTACCTGTGGGTCGAAGTCGACAACCTCAAGCGCCTCGAGGCCAAGATCGTCGAGGGTCCCTACATCCACCACTGCGTCGCCATTCACGCCAACGTGGTGCCGGTGCTCTACGAAGCGTGCAAGTACATCGGCATTGCCCCCGACTTATACGACCCGATTGAAGAAGACGTCAAAGCCTACCTGCGAGGAGAGTAGAAATGGCAACTATCGAAGAGCTTGAATCCCTGCGTTGGGACCTTCGCCGCGATTGCGTCGATATCATCATGGCTGGCGCCGGCGGGCACATCGGCGGCGACATGTCGGTCATCGATGCCCTCATGACCCTCTACGCCAACCACCTCAACATTTCTCCCGAGACCGTCGACGATCCCAACCGCGATCGCTTCGTGCTCTCCAAGGGCCACGCCATGGAGGCCTACTACGCGGTGCTCTGCCACGAGGGCTATCTTGACCTCGATGACGTCAAGGCCCGCTTCTCCAAGTTCGGCAGCCCCTACATCGGCCACCCCAACAACAAGCTCAAGGGCATCGAGATGAACTCGGGCTCGCTGGGTCACGGCCTGCCCGTGGCCGTCGGGATGGCGCTTGCCGGCAAGATGGATGGCCGCGACTACCGCGTCTACACCATCATGGGCGACGGCGAGCTTGCCGAGGGCTCGGTCTGGGAGGGCGCCATGAGCGGCGGCAACTACCAGCTCGATAACCTGTGCGCGCTCGTGGACCGCAACCGCCTGCAGATCAGCGGCAGCACCGAGGACGTCATGAAGCAGGATTCGCAGGAGGAGCGCTGGGCCGCCTTCGGCTGGAACGTGCTGTCTATTCCGGGCAACGACGTCCAGGCCATCGACGCCGCGCTGACGCTGGCCGCCGAGACCAAGGGTAAGCCCACGGTCATCATCCTCAACACGGTGAAGGGCTACGGCTCGCCGGTTATGGAGGACAAGGCCGCCTGGCATCATCACCTGCCCAACGATGAGGAATATGCCCAGATCATCGCCGATTTCGCTGCCCATAAGGAGGCTATCAATGGCTAACAAGATCGCCAACCGCAAGGTTATCTGCGACACGCTGCTCGAGGCCGCCGCAACCGATAAAGACATCGTCGTCCTGTGCTCCGACTCCCGCGGCTCCGCGTCGCTCACGCCGTTCTTCGATCAGTATCCCCAGCAGTCCATTGAGGTCGGCATTGCCGAGCAGGACCTGGTGAGCATCGCTGCCGGCATGGCCTCGTGCGGTAAGAAGGCCTGGGCCGCCTCGCCGGCGTCCTTTGTGACCACGCGTTCGTATGAGCAGTGCAAGGTCGACGTTTCGTACTCCAACACCAACGTCAAGCTCATCGGCATCTCGGGCGGCGTGTCCTATGGCGCCCTGGGTATGAGCCACCATTCTGCGCAGGATATCGCCGCTATGAGCGCGATTCCCAACATGCGCGTGTATCTGCCGAGTGACCGCTTCCAGACCGCCGAGCTTGTGCGCGCCCTGGTAGCCGACAACAAGCCGGCCTACATCCGCGTGGGGCGCAACCCGGTCGAGGACGTGTACACCGAGGACGAGTGTCCGTTCCAGATGGATCGCGCCACCTGGGTGCGTCGCGGCACCGATGTGACGATCGTCGCCACCGGCGAGATGGTCCGCCACGCCGTGGACGCCGCCGATCTGCTGGCCGAGCAGGGAATCTCGGCAACGGTGCTCGACATGTACTGCGTCAAGCCGCTCGACGCCGAGGCCGTGATCGAGGCCGCCGGCGCCACGCGCGCCGTCGTGACCGTCGAGGAGCACAGCCCCTTCGGCGGCCTGGGTTCCATGGTCGCGCAGGTCGTGGGCGAGCATTGCCCGCGTCCGGTCAAGTGCCTCTCCCTGCCCGACGCGCCGGTCATCACCGGTACGAGCCCCGAGGTCTTTGCGCACTACGGCCTGACGGGTGCCGGAATCGCGCAGACCGTCGCCGAGTTCTTGCCCGCAGAGTAACTGGAATGTGACAAAGGGACCGCCCCTTTGTCACATTCGTTTTGAAAGGGGTGGCCATGGGCCGCTACATCATCGGAATCGATCAATCCACGCAGGGCACCAAGGCGCTGCTGGTGGACGAGGGCGGCCATTTGATTCATCGTGCCGATCGCTCGCATCGCCAGATTGTCAACGAGGCCGGCTGGGTGAGCCATGATCCAGCCGAGATCGCCGCCAACGTGCTGGCCGTGGCGCGCGCCGTGGTGGAGGAGACCGGGGTCGATCCGGCCGACGTCGCCGGCATCGGCATCTCCAACCAGCGCGAGACTACCGTTGCCTGGAGGCGCACGACGGGCGAGCCGCTGTGCGACGCCGTGGTGTGGCAGTGCGCCCGCGCCCGCGAGCTGTGCGACGAGCTGGCCGCGCGCGAGGGCGTGGCCGAGCTGGTGCGCGACACGACGGGTCTAGTGCTCTCGCCCTACTACCCGGCGGGCAAGATGGCCTGGATCCTCGCGAACGTTCCCGCGGCTGCCGAGGCCGCTGCAGCGGGCGAGCTGTGCCTGGGCACCATCGATGCCTGGGTGGTCTGGACGCTCACGGGCGGCGCGGAGTTCCGCTGCGACTGGTCCAACGCCAGCCGCACGCAACTCTTTGACCTGCGCCGTGGCTGCTGGAGCGAGCCGGTGTGCGAGGCCTTTGGCGTTGACGTGGCCTGCCTGCCACAGGTGACCGATTCCGATGGCCTGTTTGGCATGACGGACCTGGGCGGCTTTTTGCCGGCACCCGTGCCCATTCACGGCGTGCTGGGCGATAGCCACGCCGCCTTGTTTGCGCAGGGCTGCCATAGCCGCGGCATGGCCAAGGCGACCTATGGCACCGGCAGCTCGGTCATGATGAACGTCGGCGACGAGTTCGTCGCCAGCTCGCACGGGCTTTCGAGCTCGCTCGCATGGCGCATGGACGGCGTGACCGAGTACGTGCTCGAGGGCAACGTGAGCTACGCCGGCGCCGTCAAGACGTGGCTGCGCGACGATCTGGAGCTCATCAATAACCCCGAGGAAGTTACCGACCTGTGCTACGCCGCCAATCCGGCGAGCCGCGTCTACTTTGTGCCGGCGTTTACCGGTCTGGGCGCGCCGCACTGGGCGAGTGACGCCGAGGGCTGCGTCTTTGGCATGACGCGCACCACGGGTCGCGCGGAGTTCGTGAAGGCCGCCGACGAGTCGATCGCCTATCAGATCTTTGACGTGATTGATGCGATGGTCGAGGATTCGGGCGCGGCGCTGGCCGAACTTCGTGTTGACGGCGGTCCCACGCGCGATGCGTACCTGATGCAGTTTGAGAGCGACCTGGTTGGCTCGCCCATCCGCATCGCGAGCAACGACGAGATGAGCGGCCTGGGTGCGGCCTGGGCCTGCGGCATTGCGCTGGACATGTACACGCGCGATGTCGTCGACGTCTACGGCGCCCGCGGCATCGTGGAGCCGTCGATGCCCGCCGACGAGCGAGCCAAAAAG
>JAIIWC010000059.1 GCA_022745215.1 Collinsella sp.
CGGCATTCAGCATCAGGGTAGCGCTGCGACGCGGAAATCGCGCGCCGTTGCCGCGCCCCGCAGTGCCCGCTTCCCCCGAGAACAATTATCAGTGCAGGTCGCCTTTTTAATCACTCCCTAGTTTCCGCCGGGGTTCGTAGCGGGTGGCGTGAAAAGGGGTGATTCAAAGGGTCGGAGAGATGTCTATAGCGCAATCGTCTGGTATTGGCGCGGTGAGGGACTTCTCGCCTCTATCAGTCCAAATCGTCAAGCTCCGAAAGACGTCGAACTAGAGAAAAGGACCTATTTCCCGTCATGGATTGGGTTTACCTCCATGACTAGAGCCCTGGTGTAATTGGCTGGATCACCGTTCCGGGAACCGGTATCGACCTACCTGTCCGCCAAGCTCCTTCTTCAGCTCCAGCCTAGCATCTGACTCGCGCCGCTATAAGCGAAAACCGAAGAGATGCGTCTTAGCCAAGAGAATAAGGTTAGCCTTATCTTACTGTATGATTCGTGTGTTATAGTTAGATAGCTCTAACTGTTTGGGGGCGACAGCCATGCACGAACGCAAGGGTTTCTGGGACAAGAATGCCGGTCGGTATGACCGTTTCATGCGAAACGACCGGGCGGCGTATGAGAAGATGTATGGGCTGGTCCGGCCGGTAGTGAAAGCAAAAACCGTGCTGGAGGTTGCCACCGGCACGGGGCTTATCGCAAAGAGCGTCGTGAATGCGGCGGCGCACATCGAGGCTACGGACGCTTCTGCAAAGATGATCCTTGAAGCAAAACGGGACAATCAATCCGCAAAGCTGCACTTTTCCGTACAAGATATGTTCCGCCTGCCCTATGCACAGAAGTCCTTCGAAGTGGTGATCGCGTCCAACGCGCTTCACATAGTGCCGCATCCGGAAAAGGCCCTGCAAGAAATCAGGCGGGTGCTGAAGGACGACGGCGTGCTCATCGCGCCAACCTTCACCCACGCGGGGAGCTCGGTTTCCGGCAAGGCCAAAGCCTTTTTCATGAGTATGGCGGGATTCCCCCTCCACAGCAGGTGGACAAGCGAGGAATACCTACGTTTCCTGCGTCAAAACGGCTGGGCGGTGCAGAAAAGCGTGGTGCTGAAGGCCTCGTTCCCGTTGACATATGCGGAATGCACAAAATCGGAGGCGCCAGATGTCGTTCTTTGAAAACACCCGCAAGCCCGTGGGCCTCGGCGGAAAACTTATGGTTGCCATGATGAATCTGGGCCACAGCCCAGTGGCGCGGTGGGGACTTCGATTTCTACGACTTGCGCCAAACGCCAAGGTGCTGGATTGCGGCTGCGGAGGCGGGGCGAACATAAAACGGCTGCTGAAAAAATACTCGCATGGCATCGTCAAGGGCATCGACTATTCGCCCGTCAGCGTGGAGAAGGCTAGAAAGCTCAACCGAACTGCAATTCAGGAGGGGCGTTGCGCCGTTCTGCAAGGCAGTGTGGCGGATATGACGTTTGAGGATAGCTACTTCGATGCCGCCACGGCCTTTGAGACCGTCTATTTTTGGCCTGATTTGCCCCGATGCTTCCACGAGGTCTGGCGGACGCTGAAGCCAGGCGGGACAATTCTTATCTGCAACGAGAGCAATGGCGATACGGACAAGGACGAGAGGTGGACGCAGATCATCGGCGGCATGACCATCTACAAGGACATTGAATTAAAGACATGTCTGGAGCAGGCGGGTTTTCACGAGGTGCAGATACACAAAAAGAAAAAGTGGCTCTGCGTCACGGCGCGGAAGTAGGGGCATCAAGCACGGGTATTTTTGCATCCATCCTGCACATGGCGATAGGCATGACGGTCATAGCGGCTGTGCTGGCGGCAATTATGACAGTTTTTATTCACTGAGAAAGAAACCTATGAAATGTAAAATTGAGAAAAACACCGTACAGGAGACGCTGATCCTCCCGCTGTATTCCCGGAAGCTGTGTACGGAGTTGTACCCGAACCTTTACAGGGATGAAACAGCGGTTCGTCTGCTCGACCAGATCGACTACGACTTTTCAGAGGCAGAGAAAAACTCCCGCAGCCTGATGCAGCGCTTTGGTGCGCTGGAGGTGGCCACACGGCAGAGTGATCTTGCTTTCGAGGTGCGGGATTACCTGAAAGGCCACCCCAATGCGGCGGTGGTCAATCTGGGCTGCGGGCTGGACAACACCGGCAGAACCTGCGACAACGGTAGATGCAAGATCTACAATCTGGACTTCCCGGATGTGATTGCCTTGCGGCAGCAGCTACTGCCCGCCGGGGATCGAGAACAAAATATCCCCTGCAACCTGAAAGACACCGCATGGTTTGGCAAAATCGATGCCTCCGGCGGGGCGGTGTTCTTTGCCTCCGGGGTGTTCTATTACTTTCTGACCCAGCAGGTCCGGGAACTGGTGCGGGGGATGGCGGACGCTTTCCCCGGTAGTGTGCTGGTCTTTGATGCTGCCAATCGGACGGCAGTAAAGATGATCGCAAAAACATGGCTTAAGACTGCAAAAATCAAGGATGTGGGGGCATATTTTGCGGTTTCGGATGCCGCCAAGGAAATCGGCACGTGGAACAGCCGTCTGCAGGTCACAAGTCGCGGCTATATGCTGGGTTATAACGATTTGAGAGACCCTTCTGTCAGCGGCTTTTTCCGGTTTCTCGCAAGGGTCGGTGACAACGGGATGAAAATGCAAATCGTGAAAATAAGATTTTGAGAGGCAAAAAGAAGCGCATTCACTTTGACGTTGAAGAAGACGGCTTTTACGGCGCATATTGAGCGCGCAAGAACACACATACAGCAGCGGGCACGGATTCGATTGAAACCGTGCCCGCTGCTGTATGCTATATTATTTTATCGAACGTCTGTTCTACTCCCACTCGGTGGTTATAGTTTTGCCGTCTCGTCACTCCAGTTGCACCCAGTTTTCGGCGGCATCTCGAAGTGAGTGCCGCTGAATGACGCGACGTCGCGTTTCATCGGCTTCGGGGACAAAAGCTGGGACAACTTCAAAAACCATTTTCAAACTCAGAGTATTGAGTTTTTATTTTTGTCCCAAGGGGCACGGAGAGCCGCCTTTGGAGGCTCGATATCGCCGAAAAACGCCCGTTTTGAAACTCAACCGCCTTTGAGCCTGCAAACCACCAGCTTCAACAGTAAGTGAGTCGACGCGGGTGGCTTACGAGCCGTTCACAAAACCGCAGGCCACAGGTCTTTGTCAACGATAAGCAAAGTGAATAGTCTCAGGTGGCTTGCCCATGAGTTGGCGTAAGCCTGTTTAGCAAAAGGCTAATCGGACACGACAGGCCGCCCGCATGGCGACGGCGTTTCCCGTGCGGGCACAAACAGCCCTGCGTGCCCTGTCGCGCGATATCCCAATGCGACGTTCAGAACCCTACCCGCCAAGCAGCCACCTCGCGAAATTCAGCACGAGCACGCCCTCCCGGGTATGGGGCTCATGCCTCGTGCGAGTGATGAGAATCTTCGGGAATGCATCCCCGATGGATAGAATCGGCGCAATCTCCCTCTCGAGCGTCGAATCGGCGCCGATATCGTCGCTCACATACACTTTCCTTCCCGGTTTCGAAACTTGGAAGGCAGTATGCGCAAGGATGCGTCGAGGTGCGATCCCAGTCGTACCATGCCAGCAGAGATGTCGAGGCACATTCGTTCATGCTGCAATGCGGGCATCGGAGATGAAAAACAGCCCGTCGGGTAGTCATGGGCGTGCGGGAGCCCGCATCAGTAACCTGCCTCCTCGGTTGTCCCTTCTTTGCATGGTCGTCTACATAAAGGAGGAACCAGCCATGCAGATCAGCATGCTTGCCCTTCTTGGGTCACGGACCGGGGAGGCGAGGGCCTCCGTCGGGACCGCCCCGAGCAACCGGCATATCCAAGGAATGACAAGGCTCGATCGCTGTGCTGGTCAGGATGCCGAAGCGGGCCGTCCGCCAATCGGAATGCGGGTCAGGATGCTGCAACGTGATTCCAGCTGCAGGATACGGCTCCTTTGCGGTTGCCGCAAAACCTGCTGGCAACATTCTTACTATCCGAATGATGTACGCATCCCTTGGGATCGTTTCGCCTGACCAGGGCCATCTTCAGCGCCTCATCGGCCAGCTCGGCAGGCGCCTCTTCCACGCGTAATAGCCCTGGCGGGTCACCTATGCAACCAAAGATACAAAAGGAATCGAATGGCCAGAGAGGATTGCCCTTACCGATGCTCGATTCTTGACAGGCAAACTCAAGCCTCGTTAATATTACATGGTTTGCCAGACCGAATTAACAAAGGAGGGGTGTCGTGGTTGGTCTTTTCCGCACGTGGATGAGCGCCTAGAAAGCGGCGCTGTTGTGGCGTCGCGCTGTTTTTCTGCACGCCATTTCACGATTGGACATAACCATGATATTTGAAACCTCTCGGGGCAGGTCTGTTCTGCTGTGCCATTCATGGCAATTCAAGCTTTGTTTCGTATGGGGCGGGGAGCTCGTTTCGACATTGACGAGTTCGATTCTCCAAATGGGTCTTATTTGGCATCTCGCCCTCACGACAGGGTCGTCTTCTCTCCTCTCCTTAGCATCGCTGGCAGGCTTTCTGCCGATTGCTTTGTTCGGAATCCTTGCGGGCGCCGTTGTCGACAGACTGCCTTTGAAACGTGTCCTCATCGGCGCCGACCTCTTCATTGCCGCGGTGGGTGCCGCCTTGGCGATTGCCTCGTTGGCCGGCAGCTTACCTGCATGGCTAATTCTCATCGCCCTGTTTCTCCGTGCAGTTGGTACTTCGTTCTACACGCCAGCCTCCCAATCTCTCACGCCCCATCTCGCCCCGCCAGAGCATCTCGTTCGCCTATCGGGGGTGACTCAGGCGATTCAGTCCGGCGGATACATTCTTGGCGCCGCGCTTGCAGCAGTGATTTATCCCGTGGCGGGCATTACCGCTATGATTGTCCTCGACGTGCTGGGAGCGCTTTTCGCTTCTTTAGCCGTCCTCGCCGCACAGATAGACGCAGGGGGCCTCGATGAAGCCGACCGCAGCTTGTCCTTTTCCAATAAGGTTCGAGAGCTCTTCTCTGAGATTTCGGACGGCTACAAGCTGATTAGGGAGTACAGGGGGCTGTTCGCCCTTCTTTGGTGCGGGTTCGTCTTCGCTTTCGCGTTCTCTCCGCTCGCGGCATTGTTCCCAATAATGACCTTGGGGCATTTTGGCGGTAGCACGGGGGATGCCGCTTTGGTGGAAATCCTTTTTTCTGCAGGCATGCTGGCTGGGTCCGGCATTTTGGCGGCCACGGGAGGGTTCCGCAATAGGTCGTTCACCATGGTCGCCGCGATTGCCGGCTTCGGCATTGCCGCAATCGTATCCGGATCGCTCGGCCCGTCATTGTTCGCTGCTTTCCTGCCGGTGAGCTTTCTTATGGGCGCATGCTCCCCGTTGTACGCGGGAACCCAGACTGCCCTTATGCAGGAGCAGATACCTCCTGAGTACCTAGGCCGCGTTTTCGGCCTCTACGGAACCATCATGGCGTGGGCCATGCCCATGGGCCTCGCAGCCCCCTCCGTTTTTGCGGATCTGCTTGGAGCTCCGTTATGGTTCGTCGGCTCTGGAGCGACCATGGTACTGCTTGCGATGGCTATGCTGCTTGCTCCGAGCGTCCGAAACGCGGGGAAAAGAGATACCGGGCAGATTCAATAGCCCAAGTATTCGAAAAAAAGAGGCAGCAGCCATCGGTTCAAGCGTCAGCCTTCAAGCCCTTGCGACGACGAGGTATTGCACCGACATTCCGCATCGCGCTCCTTATTCGTCGCCAACTATCATTTTCGGATTTGCCGGCTTGCGCAAGGTCAAAACGCTCGCGCCGGCAATTGGGCAAAGGCGAAAAATCGACGTGAGCAATCTTTTTTGGCATGGCTGCGCTTCCAGTAAAACGCTAATACACAAAAGGCGGTTCAACCTATGGAACTCATAGTCAAAGCTAAAGACATCTTTTTGGAATATGCCGGCCGCGATATCCTAGATATCGAAGAGTTGGAAATCTACTCCTACGATCGCATCGGCTTGGTGGGAGACAATGGCGCAGGCAAAACCAGCCTGCTTAAAATTCTGAGCGGCAATCTTACCATTGCGGACGCCGACGTCAGGCGCTTCGGCAGCATTGCCCTCATCGGCCAACTCGATGAACTCGACCTTGATGCGGCTCAGGACAGTGGTGAGATGCTCTCCCGTCTCAACGTCGCCGGAGTGGCGCAGGAGACGATGAGCGGCGGGGAGGAAACACGCGCCAAGATTGCCTCTGCACTCTCCCAGCATGCAAGCGCGATCTTCGCCGACGAGCCTACGAGCCACCTCGACCAAGACGGCATCCGCCTTCTCGTCGGACAACTCAAGGCATTTGATGGGGCTCTGCTCATCGTGAGCCATGACCGTCATTTTCTCGACCAGGTGGTAGACAAGATCTGGGAGCTCAAAGACGGCGGTATTTCCGAATTCTGGGGTGACTACTCCGACTATCTGCGACAGAAAGAAGAAGAGCGCAAAGCTCAGGCGACTCGATACGAAGAGGCGATGCGCGAGCGCGATCGCCTCGAAGCCGCCATCGAAAAACAACGGAAAAAAGCACGGCAGGTCGACGCCAAGCGGAAGGCTGCGAAAAAAAGCAACGAGTATGCAGGTCGATTGGGGCATCAGAAAGCAACCGGCACCAAACAGAAGAGGATGTACCAGGCGGCTAAGGACATGGAGAAGCGCCTCGAAGCGCTCGAAGGGATTGAGGCCCCAGATAGCATTCGCGCCGTGCGGTTCCGCCAGAGCAAGGCCCTGGAACTGCATAGTAAATTTCCCATCTCGGCAGACGATTTCAGCTTGAGCTTCGGCAACTGCATGCTCTATGACCACGCGAAATTCGAGATACCGCTCGGTGCCAAAGTGGCCATCACCGGTGGCAACGGTACAGGAAAGACCAGCCTGCTGAAGGCAATCGCTCGACGCGCCGACGGTATCAACATCTCTCCCAAGGCAGAGATCGGTTACTTCGAGCAAACAGGCTACAAGTTCGACGCCCGTCAGTCTGCGATCTCGTTCATGCAGGATGGTTGCGAGTACAGCATGACCGAAATTCGAGGCATCCTCGCCTCTATGGGAATCGGACCGCGCGACCTGACAAAGGACGTTGGCGTTCTCTCGGGAGGCGAAGTCATCAAGCTGCTACTCGCGAAGATGCTGCTGGGCAGATACAACATCTTGCTCATGGACGAGCCTGGAAATTACCTGGACATCAAGAGCGCCGAAGCCCTCGAGCAGATGATGAGCGCCTATGCCGGAACGATAGTGTTCGTCTCCCACGATAAGAGGCTGGTCGAGAACGTCGCAGACATTGTCTACGAAATAAAGGACACCAAGCTAGTCAAAATCTTTCAGCGCGAATAGCCCTAAATGAGCAAGAAATAATCCCCGAACGGAGACAAGGGAGTAAAACGGCAAAGAAAGAGCCTCCGTCCCAACGCAGGGAACGGAGGCTCTTTAATCGCTTTTACTCATCTCCGTCGCTGGTGGCTTTGTCATGACTCTCGTACGAAACGAAACTCAGCGGCACAGTGCGGCACTCAAAATCGCAGGTCAGAACCCTATCGGCCTACTCCCACTCGATGGTCGCGGGCGGCTTGGACGTGATGTCGTAGCACACACGGTTGGCGCCGGGGACCTCGGCCACGATACGGCCGGAGATGCGGGCAAGCACGTCGTAGGGCAGCTTGGCCCAGTCGGCGGTCATGGCGTCGCTGGACTCGACGGCGCGCAGGATGATCGGGCGCTGATAGGTGCGCTCGTCGCCCATAACGCCAACGGACTTAATGTCGGGCAGGACCGCGAAATACTGCCAGCAGCTGTGCTCGGAGTTGCGCTCGCCGGTCTGCTCAAACAGACACTGGTTGTAGGCGTCCAGCTCCTCGCGCACGATGGCGTCGGCATTCTTGAGAATCTCGAGCTTCTCCTTGTCGACCGCACCGATGATGCGGATGGCCAGACCCGGGCCCGGGAAAGGCTGGCGGAACACGATGTGACCCGGCAGGCCGAGCGCCAAACCAAGCGCACGGACCTCGTCCTTAAAGAAGTGGTCGAGCGGCTCGATGAGGTCGAAGTGCACGCCCTCGGGGAACGGGATCAGGTTGTGGTGGCTCTTGATGGTGGCCGTCTTGCCGCCCGTCTTGCGAGCGCCGGACTCGATGATGTCGGGATAGATGGTGCCCTGAGCCAGGTACTTGACCGGCTTGCCATCGGTCTCGAGCTGCTGCGCCACGGCGAAGAACTCTTTCCAGAACTGCGTACCGATGATGCGGCGCTTCTCCTCGGGCTCGGTCACACCAGCCAGAAGCTCGGCATAGCGGTCCTCGGCGTGGACGTGGATAAAGTCGACATCGAACTGCTTGGTGAAGACCTCCTCCACCTGCTCGGGCTCGCCCTTGCGCAGCAGGCCGTGGTTGATGAACACGCAGGTCATCTGCTTGCCCACGGCGCGAGCGCCCAGCGCAGCCACGACGGAGGAGTCGACGCCACCGGACAGGGCCAGAATCACGCGGTCGTCGCCGACCTTCTCGCGGAACTCGGCCGTCATGGTCTCGACCAGGTTATCCATGCTCCAGTTGGGCTCCAGGCCGCAGATCTCAAACAGGAAGTTGCTCAGCAGCTGCTGACCGTACTCGGAGTGCTTGACCTCGGGGTGGAACTGCGTGGTGAAGATCTTGCGCTCGACGCATTCCATGGCGGCAACCGGGCACACGTCGGTGCTGGCGGTAACGGTAAAGCCCTCGGGCACCTCGGACACGGCGTCGCGGTGGCTCATCCACACGGTCTGCTCCATGGGCGTGGAGTTAAAGAGCTTGGCGCCGGCAGTGCGCGTAATAGTGGCGCGGCCGTACTCGCCCACCTCGGAGTGACCGACCTTGCCGCCGAGCGTCACGGCCGTGATCTGATGGCCGTAGCAAAAGCCCAGGACGGGAAGGCCAAGGTCAAAGATGGCGGGGTCGATGGACGGAGCGTCCTCGGCATACACAGAAGCCGGGCCGCCGGAAAGGATGAGCGCAGAGGCGTTCATCTCGCGAATCTCGTCGGCCGAGATGTCGCAGGGGACAATCTCGGAATACACGTTGAGGTCGCGGACGCGACGGGCAATGAGCTGACCGTACTGCGCACCAAAGTCGAGTACGAGGACCTTTGCGGAAGCCTTTTGATCCATGGTTTCCCCTCCTGTTGGCGGGGAGCCGGTGCCCACCCGCGTGAATGAACGAAAATAGCTTTCATAGTGTACACGTTATATGGGGTTTCTCGTCCCTCGCAGCCATCAGCGCACGGCAAACGCACGACCTGGGCCCTTATTTGACGGCAATTGAAGTGTTACTAAACGTTACAGATGATGTATTACGTTTGAACATTGGACGCCCTGTGCCACAATACTGCCGAACGACTCCGCCTCTGCGGCGGCAAATACGATAGGAATACCAGCATGAAGCGCATCCTTCTCATCGCCACGGGCGGCACCATCGCATCGACCGAGGACGGCAATGGCCTCTCCCCCGCCCTGACCGGTGAGGAGCTCGCCCAGAGCGTCCCCGAGATCTCGGGCCTCTGCGAGCTCGACGTGGTGCAGCCCATGAACATCGACAGCACCAATATGCGCCCCAGTGACTGGATGCGTATCCGCGACGTCATCGTCGAGGGTTATGCCGACCACGACGGCTTCGTGATTCTGCACGGCACCGACACCATGAGCTACACCGCGGCGGCGCTTTCCTACCTGATTCAGGACAGCCCCAAGCCCATCGTACTCACCGGCTCGCAAAAGCCCATGGGCAATCCCTTTACCGACGCCAAGCTCAACCTGTACCAGAGCCTGCTTTATGCGCTCGACGAGCACTCGCACGACGTCTCAATCGTGTTTGGCGGCGTAGCCATTGCCGGCACGCGCGCCCGCAAACAGCGCACCATGAGCTTTAACGCGTTCATTAGCGTCAACTATCCGCCTATCGCCTATATCCGCAACGACCGCATCGTTCGCAACGGACTCCACGGCACTCACCAGAACGAGAACCCGGTTCGTTTCTACGACAGCATCGACCCGCGCGTATTTGTACTCAAGCTTACGCCCGGCGTAAACCCGGGCATCCTCGACGCCCTTGCCGATAGCTACGACGCCGTGATTCTGGAGACCTTTGGCATTGGCGGTATCCCCGAGTTTGGCGAGTCGGGCGAGTCGTTCCAAGAGGCGATTTTCCGCTGGGTCGATTCGGGCCGCACCGTCGTTATGACCACGCAGGTCCCCGAAGAGGGCCTTGACCTGGGTGTTTATGAGGTCGGCCGTGCCTACGCCGATCATCCGGGCATTTTGCGCGGCGATGACATGACCACCGAGACGCTCGTGGCCAAAACCATGTGGGCACTCGGCCAGTCACGCGATGCCGCCGAAATCCAGCGCCTGTTCTACAGCCAAGTCAACCACGACCGCGTCCCGATGGCGTAATTCAGTTATCGACGGGTATCCCCTATTCGATCCCCTCGAGAAGCTCTGACACCGTCATGCCGAGTGCGGGCGCGATCTTAAATAGAACCTTGAGCGTGAAATTTGCCGTCCCATCTTCGATTCTGTCGAGATAGGGACGGCTGATTCCTGCTGCCACACAAAAATCGACCTTGGAGATACCAAGGTCCTTGCGCGTCTGCTCGACTCGCTTGCCAAGAATCTGTTTCGCACGTTCGTCCATGCAGCCGAGTTTGAAATGGAGCTGAACAAAAACGTAAACTATAGTTTACG
>JAIIWC010000119.1 GCA_022745215.1 Collinsella sp.
AGCAGCGTGGACTTGCCGGCGCCGTTGCCGCCAATCACGGTTACAAAGTCGCCATCGTTGAGGGTGAGGTCGACGCCGGTGAGCGCGCGCTTCTCGGTGACGGTGCCCTTGTTAAAGGTCTTCTTGACGTGCGAGAGCTTAAGCATCTGCCTCATCTCCCTTCGTGTAGGAGCTGCGGAGCTTATAGCGCTCCCAAACCACGGGCACGCACAGGGCCACGGCGACGATCACGGCGGAGAGCAGCTTCATGTCGTTGGCGTCCATGCCCAGCTGCAGCACGATGGCGCGGATAAGGAAGTACACCACGGAGCCAAAGACGGCGGAAGCAAGACGGACGCTAAACTGCGTGAGGCCGCCTGGCAGCAGGCGACCGAGCACCTCGCCGATGACGATGGCGGCAAGACCGATAACGATGGCGCCGGTGCCCATACCAATGTCGGCGTACTTCTGGCTCTGGCAGATGAGCGCACCCGAAAGGCCAATGAGGGCGTTGGAGAGCACGAGGGCGATCATTTTGGTGGTGTTGGTGTTAACGCCCAGGGCGCGGATCATGTACTCGTTGTTGCCGGTGGCACGCAGCGCCGAGCCGATCTCGGTGCCAAAGAACCAGTACAGGATGGCGACGATGGCCACGGCCAGCACAATGCCTAGGATAATGGCAACAGTGGACTGCGGCAGGCCCGTCATGTTGCTGACGGATGAGAAGATAGTGCCCTTGGCAAGGATGGGCGTGTTGGACTTGCCCATGATGCGCAGGTTGATGGACCACAGACTGATCTGCGTAAGGATTCCGGCGAGGATTGCGGGAATCTCAAAGACGGTGGTCAAGATGCCCGTGACGGCGCCCGCGATGGCGCCGGCGCACATGCCGGCCAGCACGGCGAGCAAGGGGTCGACGTTATTGTTGACGATGAGTACGGCGCAGACACAGCCGCCGAGGGCAAAGCTGCCGTCGCAGGTCATATCGGGGATGTCGAGCAGGCGGAACGTGATAAACACGCCAAGCACCATAATGCCCCAGAGGACGCCCTGCGAAACGGCGCCCTGCAATGCAATGAGCATGCTTCATACCTCCTAGGATAGGGTGGACACGTGATTTTCCATAATAGCGGTACCAATGCATAAAAGAGCTGCGGACGGATGTTTTGTCTCATCCGAAACAAGCACCTTGATTATCAACTTCATCCGAACACTTCCCACATTCATCCGTACATGTGCGGATGAATGTGGGAACCCGATACCCTGAGGGCCGGATCGGCCGGCC
>JAIIWC010000060.1 GCA_022745215.1 Collinsella sp.
GTTGTACGACTCTGCGCGGCCACCGTGGTGCTCGTTCAGGATATAGCGCAGAGCTACCTGGATCGCATCGGCGAAGAGATCCGTCTCGGCTTGGTCTCTCGTGTCATCGCTGGCGGCGATTCCCTGCGGGGCTGAAACATTGACCTCAAAGAACCCCATGATCGGTTCGGTTGAGATGTTGACCGAGATTCTCCCCTGCCGCCAGACATCGATGCCTTCAAAGTTGGCTGAGGTCAGCGCCGCATAGCCGTCCTCCTGTTCCAAGCCCACAATCTGCATGTGTGGATGGACGAGACTACCGCCCGAAAGCGGGCCTTTGTTCTTGTACATGAGTACACTGCGGTACTGTTGGGAATCGATCATCTGCTGCCAACAGCCCAGGGCAAACCGCATCACATGATGCAGCTCATCCGGTTCATAGGTCACCAGGTCGGCGTCGTGATTGGCCGACTCGATCAATACGGTCTGACGGGTGGCCCGCAAGGTCTTGAACTTATTCTCGAGCCAGATGCAGTCACCATCGCGCTCGATGATGTCGGCAAGCCCCTCCGTGTCGCAAAAGGGGCACGCGGTGCCAGGGCGACGATTATCGTCGGGCTTGCCGTTCGCCTGCTGGACGTCAAATACCAGCGCCACGGATTACACCTCCAGCGGCACGATCTTGGTGCCATGGAGCTCGGAGACGCCTAGCGCCGCCACGACCGCGTCGCGATTTACCGTAGTGATGCCACCGCCGGGAAGGATGGTCAAACGATCGCCCGCATACTCGATTAAACGAGCCAGGTGATCGAAATTATCCTCGATCGACGTACCGGCAGCGCCGCCATGCGTGAGGATGCGCGTAACGCCGCATTCGGCAAGTGTATCAATCGCATCGAGCTGAGCCTCGGGCGAGAGCTGGTCAAATGCCATGTGGAAGGTGATGTCAAGGGACTCGCGCTTGCACTCCTCGGTCGCGCAGCCCGTAGCCATAACGAGGGCGCCGAGGGTGAGCTCGTCGAGCGCCCAGCCGCCGGCACAGGGCTTGCAGCAGCCAAAGACCAGGCCGTCAACGCCGGCGCTCACAGCAAGGCCCAGGTCCATCTCCATCATGCGCAGCTCGTCCTGGTTGTAGTGAAAGTCGCCGCCACGCGGACGGATCATGCACATCACCCGCGCGTCATGCTCGTGGGCATAGCTGACCGTAGCGCTGATAACGCCGGCGGAAGGCGTGGTGCCACCGACGGCGAGGTTGTCACACAGCTCAATGCGACCCGCACCGGCCTTGATGGCCACCGGTACCCGCTCAAAGTTCTCGGCACAAAACTCGTATAGCATAGATAGCCCCCAGGAGACATTTCGATTTCCACACGGCATTGTCGCACGTTAAATAGCAACCCGCACGATGGAACAAAACCTTGACAAGGAGTGTCCCAAAGTGCCGGCACATAAGGAACGTCCCCAAGTGCCACCTTGAGCGATGGGTACTCATTTAAGTACGTCCCCAATGAGTACCCGCAGGGGACAGACAGACCGGACTCCCTATACAACAACTGTTGACATCATATACTATGTGTCATATAGTAGGTGTTACACAGTATACTACGAAAGGAGGTGTGCGGATGGAGGCACAGATGAAGCGCGGCTTCCTCGAGGCCTGCGTGCTCGCGGCCGTCTCGGGCGAGGAATCCTACGGCTATCAGATCGTGAAGGACGTGCCCGCGAGTATGGGGCTCACGGAATCCACGCTCTATCCGTTGCTCAGGCGCCTGGAGAAGGCGGGCTGCATCACCGCGCGCTCCGCCGAACACAACGGTCGGCTGCGGAGGTACTACCGCATCACGGACGCCGGGCGCGAGCGTATCGCCGAGTTCCTCGCCGAATGGCCATCCGTGCAGGAGATCTACCGTTACGTGGAGGGGGCGCACCATGACGCGCGATGAGTTCTTGAACCGGCTGGGCGAGCTTCTGGCCTGCCTGCCGGCAGATCAGGTAAAGGAAACGCAGGAGTTCTACGCGGAGGCCATCGCCGACCGTATGGAGGACGGCATGACGGAGGCCGAGGCTGTGGCCGCCATGGGCACGCCCGGTGAGGTCGCCGAGGCAACGCTCGACGAACTGCCCGCCGTGCCGCGCGCAATCGCGAGGACCAAGCGCAAGAGCACGGCACTTCTATGGGCGCTCGCCATCGTGGGCTCTCCGGTATGGATTCCGCTGCTGCTCGCATTCGTCGCCGTTGCCGCTGCAGTCTACATCTGTATTTGGGTTCTTGCGCTCTGCGTGTGGATCGTGGCCGCGGCATTCGGGGGCGCGGGCCTGGTAGGGCTCCTGTTCGCCGTGGACGGCATCATTATCGGGCATGTTCCGTACGTTTTGGCCTCGATGGGAATGGGATTCGCTTCCATCGGTGTGGCGCTCCTCACGGGAGCCGGCGCCTGGACGGCGTCCAAGCAGATCGCGCGCCTCTCTGCCCTTTGGGCGAAGAAAGCCGTTTCGCCCTTCTGGAAAGATCGAGGCAATAAGAGCCGCATGGGCGCCGAAGCGGCGCCGCTCACGGCATAGGAAGGAGTGCAAACATGTCCAGCGTAAAAAGGATTTACCTTGCCGTAGCGGGTGGGCTTGTTGCCACGGGGCTCGTCCTGGCTGCTATCGGATTTGTGGCCTCCGGCTTTAACCTCGCTGTGCTCAACACGCAGATCGACCTGCGCGATGACACCATCATTCTGGGTGGTGTTGAAATAGACGACCCGACAGGGCTTCCACTCATCGAGCAGCTTGCCGAGGTCGGCGAGATCCATATTGGATCTGCAACGACTGGTTCGTCTTCTCCTCGCAAATGATCGAGCTCGTAGCAGCCGTCCCCCCCCTTCGGGCGCACCACGACGGGCATGAGCACGCCGCGCTCGGAGCCTTTTTGCGAGACCTTCCGTCACGCTCTTCCTGCGTGGTGAACCGGTCATCGACCGACGAGAGGCTGATGGGAATCTCTCGACTTCGGGCCAATCCCGCTCACCGATCTGGTCTTCCTTCGTGATGCGCACATAAGCGAGCAGACACCGCGCAGTGCTTCAGCGCGGCCGCACTTCCACGTCTATGACGGAGGTGCCCGGCGGCGTCTTGGCAATCCCCTTGTTTGCAGGCGTTAGCGCGTGGGGATCGCCCACTCGGGGGTCGAGGCCGCCGAGGACGGCGGCGAACCTCGCGGTGTCATTCGACATCGCGAGGTTCCCGGACCATGACCACCTGGCCTCGTACCGCGGCATAGCCCCAAGGGTGAGGAGCTTCGGCACGTCGATCAGGGCGCCCGCGCAGCGTCGGCCGGTCCGCCGTTCGGCAGAACGGCGGAAGTCCCTAGCCGCCCAGGTAAGCCTTGCGGACGTTGTCGTCGTGCAGGAGCTCTTGGCCGGTGCCGGTCATGGTGATCTTGCCGGTCTCGAGCACGTAGCCGCGCGTGGCGATTGAAAGCGCCATCTGGGCGTTCTGCTCGACCAGAAGCACCGTGGTACCGGCCTTGTGCAGGTCCTCGACAATCTGGAAGATCTGCTCAATCAGAATCGGCGCCAGACCCATGGAAGGCTCATCGAGCATGAGCAGCTTGGGGTTGCTCATAAGGGCGCGCCCCATAACGAGCATCTGCTGTTCGCCGCCCGAAAGGGTGCCGGCGACCTGGCGACGGCGCTCCTTAAGGCGCGGGAACTGCTCGTAGACGCGCTCAAGGCCCGGAGCCACCGTGGACTTGGGCTGCGTGTAGGCGCCCATCTCCAGGTTCTCCTCGACCGTCATCTGCAAAAAGGCGCGACGGCCCTCGGGAACCTGGGCCAGGCCCTTGCCCACCAGTTTATCGGCAGGCGTATGGGTAATGTCCTCGCCCATAAACTTGATGGAGCCGGTCTTGGAACGCAGCAGGCCCGAGACGGTTTTAAGCGTCGTGGACTTACCGGCGCCGTTCGCGCCGATCAGGGCCACGATCTCGCCCTCGTTGACGTTAAAGGAGATGTCCTTGATGGCGTGGATAGCGCCGTACCAGACGTTGATGTTGTAGACGGAAAGCATCGGCTCTGCCATTTAGTTCTCCCCCTTATCCTGCTTGCCCAGATATGCCTCAATTACGGCATCGTTGTTCTGGATCTCCTCGGCCGTGCCCTTGGCGATGACCTTACCAAAGTTGAGCACGCAGATGCCCTCGCAGATGTTCATGACGAGCGACATATCATGCTCGATAAGCATAATGGCGATGCCAAAGGTGTCGCGGATCTTGACGATGTTCTCCATGAGCTCCGCGGTCTCGGACGGGTTCATGCCGGCGGCAGGCTCGTCGAGCAGCAGCAGTTTGGGATTGGTGGCAAGCGCGCGGACGATCTCCAGACGACGCTGGGCGCCATAGGGCAGCGAGCCGGCCTGCTCGTTTGCCAGGTGCTCCATATCAAAGATGGACAGCAGCTCCATGGCGCGCTCGTGGGCGGCCTTCTCGTGCTTCCAATACGTCGGCAGGCGCAGCACGCCCTCAAAGCCGGAGTAGCGCTCCTGGTTATGCAGGCCCACCTTAACGTTGTCCTCCACCGTCATGGTGTTGAACAGGCGGATGTTCTGGAAGGTGCGGGCGATGCCCATGCGGTTGACCTGGTAGACGGACTTGCCCGAGGTGTCCTCGCCGTCGAGCAGGATAGTGCCGTGCGTGGGCTGGTACACCTTGGTGAGCAGGTTGAAGACCGTGGTCTTACCGGCTCCGTTAGGGCCGATGAGACCGGCGATCTCGGTCTTGCCGATGGTCAGGCTAAAGTCGTCGACTGCCTTAAGGCCGCCGAACTCAATGCCCAGGTGAATGCACTCGAGCGCCGGGCACTCGCCCAGGTCGCGGTCGGGAACGATGGCGCCAGAAGGATACGGGACCATCTTGCCCTTGTTGAACTCAAACTTACTGGGCATCGGCTGCCACCTCCTTCTTGGGAACAAAGCGATCCTTAACGCGACCGAAGAACGCCTTGAGCTGCGGGTTGTTGGTAAAGATCATGACCATGATCAGCACGATGGCGTAGATGAGCATGCGGTAGTCCGAGAACTGACGGAGCAGCTCGGGAAGCACCGTGAGCAGCGCCGCCGCGATGACGGAGCCACGCATGTTGCCCAGACCGCCCAGAACCACGAACACCAGGATGAGAATCGACGTGTTGAAGTCGAACTTGGTGGCGGAGAGCTGCGAGAAGTTACCGCCGAAGAGGGCTCCGGCAGCACCGGCGAGGGCAGCGGAAACCACGAAGGCGATCATACGGTACTGGGTGACGGAGATGCCCACGGACTCGGCAGCGATCTTGTTATCGCGCACGGCCATGATGGCACGACCGGTACGGCTGCGGACCAGGTTGAGCACGATCACGAGCGCGACCATGACCAAGATGGCGCCGGCGATGAAGGTCGAGTACGTCGACACACCCGAGGCGCCCTGGGCACCCTTGATGATGGCGGTACCGTCCTCGAGCAGGTGCAGGTCGTCGATGGTTGAGTTGCCCGTGATATTGAAGATCACGTGCAGGCCACGCGAGTCGACGCCCACGATAAGGCAGGTGACGATCTCTTTGATGATCTCACCAAAGGCCAGCGTCACGATGGCCAGGTAGTCGCCGCTCAGGCGAAGGACCGGGATACCGATCAAGAAGCCCAGGATGGCGGCAGCGATGGCGCCGACCACGATGCTGATGATGAGGCGCACAGGATCGGAGGGAACGGCGCTCTCGAGGGCGACCGCAGTGACGATGCCCGTATAGGCGCCGACACTCATAAAGCCCGCGTGGCCCAGCGACAGGTCGCCTGCGATACCGACGACGAGATTTAGCGAGAGGGCCATGACGATGTAGGCCGTGATGGGAACCAGCTGACCGGCGATCATGCGCGGGATCATGTGGTTCGACTGCATAAAGAACACGATGGCGAAGGCCACAATGCACATGGCGTACGTGACAAAGTCGTGACGCGTCTGCTTGTCTTTAAGAAACTTCATAACGCTCACCTACACCTTCTCGGGGACGTACTTGCCCAAGAGGCCGGCAGGCTTGACGAGCAGGACGATGATCAGAACACCAAAGACGATGGAGTTGGCAAGGCTCGTGGAAATGTAGGCCTGTGCCATCGCCTCGATGATGCCGATGAGAATGCCACCGACAAAGGCGCCGGGGATGGAGCCGATGCCACCGAAGACGGCGGCGTCGAAGGCCTTGATGCCAGGCATGGCACCCGTCGTGGGCTGCAGCACCGGCGAGTAGGAGCACAGCAGCACGCCGGCGATGGCGGCAAGGGCAGAGCCGATGGCAAACGTCATCGAGATGGTGCGGTTGACGTTAATGCCCATGAGCTGAGCGGCTGCCTTGTCCTCGGACACGGCACGCATGGCCTTGCCCATCTTGGTCTTGCCCGTAAAGAACACCAGGCCGGCCATGATAACCAGGCAGGCGACGATGGTGACGAGCGAGACGGCGCTCACGTTGTACTTGGCCAAGAACTCCGGCACCGGGAAGGTGACGAGCGAAGTAAAGTTCTTGGGCGTGGCGCCCCACAGAAGCTGGGCGGCGTTCTGCAGGAAGTAGGACACGCCGATAGCCGTGATCAGAACGGCCAGCGGGCCCGCCTGGCGCAGCGGCTTATAGGCGAGGCCCTCGATGAGAACACCCAGAACCGTGCAGACCGCGCAAGAGAGAATTACAGATGCCCAGCCCGGGAGGCCGAGATACGACGTGGCGCAGAACGAGACATAGGCACCGACCATGATGACGTCGCCGTGAGCGAAGTTCAGCATCTTGGCGATACCGTAGACCATGGTGTAGCCCAACGCGATGATGGCGTAGACGCTGCCCATGGACAGGCCGTTGACCAGGTATTGGATAAAGACCGTCATGTTCCACATCCCCCTTTCGAATAGGTTTCCAGTTGATGTACGAAACAGGGACGTTACATCGTCCCTAGATACCAAGCAAGCAGGGAAGGCCAAAACCTCCCCTGCTTGGGATCAAAACCGCTCTATGTAAGGCGGTCAATTAGGCCTGTACGTACTTGCCGTCGGTGATGACGTACGCAGTCGGGTCCTTCTGGACCTGGCCCTTGTCGTTCCAGGAAAGCTTGCCGGTCAGACCGTCAACGGTGATCTTGAGCATGGCCTCGGGCAGCTTCTCGGCGACCTCGGTGGGGTCGGCGTCGACGCCCAGGCCGGCCTCCTTGAGAGCCTCGACCACTGCGTGCACGCCATCGTAGGCGTCGGCGGCAAACTGGTCGGGGGTATCGCCGTACTTATCCTTGTAAGCGTTGACGAAGTCGGCGTTCTTCTCGTCGTCGGCGGAGAACGGGGTCATGAGCAGCAGGCCCTCGGCAAGGGAGGTGTCGAAGCCCTCCACGCCCAGGATGCCGTCCATGCCGTCACAGCCCATCATCTTGACGTCGTAGCCCATGTCCTTGGCGTTCTTGAGCAGGACGGACGCCGGCGTGTAGTAGATCGGCGCGAAGATCATGGTGGCGCCGGCCTGCTTGGCCTTGGTGAGCTGGTTGGTAAAGCTCGTGGAAGAGTCGTCCTTAAAGGTCTCCTCGTCAACGATCTCGAGCTTGGACTCAGCGGCCTGGGCCTTAAAGGCATCCGCGATGCCCGAAGAATAGGCGTCGCCGGAGTTATAGAACAGCACGAACTTCTCGTCCGCATACTTCTGGGCCAGGAACTTGGCAGCGTTGACGCCCTGGTTGGGGTCGGTAAAGCAAACCTGGAAGACGCAATCCTTGCCCTTGGTGACGTCCTCGGAAGACGCGGACGGGGTGATCATGAACGTCTCGGGGTCCTTGCCGCACTCGGCTGCAACGGCAACCGATGCGCCCGTGGTGGTCGGGCCGACGAGGGCCTGCATACCCCAGTCCAGAAGATTATTAAAGGCGTTGACGGCCTTCTCGCCGTCGGCCTGGTCGTCCTCGGCCTTGCTGGCAAGCGGAAGCTCCTTGGTGGAGAAATCCTTGCAGCCAAGCTCGACGGCCTGAGTAACGGACTTGCCATAGGAGGCATTTGCACCGGTCAGCGGGCCGATGGTACCGATCTTAAACGAGGCGTCGCTCGAAGCGGAACCGCTATCGCCGCCGTTGGAGGAGCAGCCAGCTAGAATGGACATCGCCCCCAGACCTGCTGCGCTCGCGATAACGCTCCTGCGATTCATAACAGGGTTCAATGACTTACCGGTGAGGCTCGACATGCGGCTCTCCTCTCAAATCTCGTCGGGTTTCGGTTACCCGACAGGCCATCCTTCGCCGTGTTCGGCGTTCGCAAAATAGTAGACGCTTTAGTTAAGAAAAGTGGCGATTATTTCAACTTTTCTTCGGCCTCATATTTTTATCCATATTTCTGCGTATTTTTACCGCTTTATGCAGGTCTGCCACTTTATTGTGTAAAAGTAATGTTTCCATTCTGTTACAAGCGCTCTCGCCCTGAATAAAAGAGCCTCACCGGTTGCGTTTTATACGCTCTTAGGCGGCGATGTACTTGCCGTCCTGAATCACATAGGCCGTAGCGGGCTTCTCGACCTGGCCCTCATCGTTCCAGGTGAGCTCGCCGGTCAGGCCATCGATCTTGATCTTTCGCATGGCCTTGGCAAGGTCGGCGGCAATATCGGCGCCGTCGGCCGTCGTGTCAATGCCGGCCTTGTCGATAGCCTCGGCGATCGCGTGGACGCAGTCGTAGGCGTCGGCGGCAAACTGGTTAGGGGTCTCGTCGTACTCCTCCTTGTATGCCTTGACGAAGTCGGCGTTCTTCTCGTCGTCGGCGGAGAACGGGGTCATGAGCAGCACGCCCTCGGCAAGCGAGGTGTCGAAGCCCTCCACAGAGAGCAGACCGTCCATGCCGTCGGTGCCCATGAGCGTCATGTCGTAGCCCATGTCCTTGGCGTTCTTGAGCAGGACGGACGCCGGCGTGTAGTAGATCGGCGCGAAGATGAGCGTGGCGCCGGCCTCCTTGGCCTTGGTCAGCTGGTTGGTAAAGCTCGTGGAAGAATCATCCTTAAAGGTCTCGGTGTCGACGATATCGAGCTTGGACTCCTTGGCCTGCTCGGCAAAAGCATCGGCGACGCCCGAGCTGTACGTATCTCCGGAGTTGTAGAACAGGGCGATCTTGGCGTCCGCATACTTCTCGGCCAAGAACTTCGCGGCACTCGTGCCCATGGTGGGGTCGGTGAAGCAAACCTGGAAGACCGTGGTCTTATCCTTGGTGACGTCGAGCGACGAGGCGGAAGGCGTGACCATGAGCATGTCGTCGGCGATCTCGCCCGAGACGGCTACGGCGGCACCGGTGGTGACAGGGCCGACGAGCGCCTGCATGCCCCAGTCGCACAGGGTATTGAAGGCGTTGATGGCCTTCTCGCCGTCGGCGACGTCGTCCTCGGACTTAAGCGAGAGCTTGAGGTCCTTGGTCGAGAAATCCTTGACGGCGAGCTTGGCGCCCTTCTCGACCGAGACGCCATAGGTTGCCGCGGCACCGGTCAAAGGTCCGATGACGCCGATCTTGAATGCGCCGTCTTCATCGGCGGAGCCGCCATCCGAGCCACCCGAGGAGCAGCCGGCAAGCGCGACGGTGCTGCCGAGCGCGGCGGCGCCGGCGAGGAAGTTCCTACGGCTGAGCGTGCTGTTGATGTTGAACATGGTGTCCCCCTTTTCGCTGGCCGCGGTGCGGCCGTCTTGCGGTACAGGGCAAACCTTATGGTTCAAACGTTGACAGTTTGTTACGGAACTTCGTTTGTAGCGAGCGTGTTTCCAATATTTCCGCAGCGTTTCGGGGGTAGCGTTTTGTGCGGCTCCTGTTGCCTGGCAAGCACGCGCCCTCGGTTCACGCTAGAATGCACTCAACCTTAACTGGTCAATCATCCATACAGATGCACGAAGGAGCTATCTATGAGCGAACCCCTGCGCACCGTGAACGTCGGCCTGATCGGTCTGGGAACCGTCGGCGGCGGCGTGGCCCGTCTGATCAAGAGCCACCACGATGAGTACCTGGCCGCCTACGGCATCGACCTTAAGCTGACCCGCGCCTGCGCGCTTGCCTGGGAGCAGGCCGAAGCCGCCGGTATTGAGCGCGAGGCCTTTACGAGCGACTGGCACGATGTCGTCACCGACCCCGCCGTCGACATCGTCGTCGAGCTCATCGGCGGCGAGCACCCCGCGACCGAGATCTTCACCACGGCCTTTGAGAACGGCAAGCACGTCGTCTCCGCCAACAAGGCCCTGCTCGGCCGTCATGTCGAGACGCTCGCCGAGAAGGCACGTGAGTGCGGCGTGCAGATTAAGTGCGAGGCCAGCTGCGGCGGCGGTATCCCCATCGTCAGCACGCTCGAGCACGACCTGGTGGGCAACAAGATCCTGACCATCGCCGGCATTCTCAACGGCACCACCAACTACATCCTGTCGCGCATGGACGCCGAGGGCGCCGATTACGCCGACGTGCTCGCCGACGCCCAGGCCAAGGGCTACGCCGA
>JAIIWC010000120.1 GCA_022745215.1 Collinsella sp.
CGCCAGAAGGGCATGCTCATGCAGCGCGGGCCGCCGCGGCCGCGGGAGAGCTCGGCGGAGGGCACGACGAGAAGGTCCAGGCCCTCCTTGTACAGCACGTCGTTGGTGACGGTGTTGCGGGCGTAGACGCAGATCTTGCCGGGCTCGACGCACAGGGTGTTGGAGCCGTCGTTCCACTGCTCGCGGGAGGCCGCGATCGGGTCGCCGCCGCCGCAGGGGATCAGCTTGACCTGGTCGACGCCGGTGGCGTCCTCCAGGACGTGCTCGAGGGTGTCCTCGATCAGGCGGATGTTCACGTCGCCCGGGTTCTTGCCGGCGGTCAGCTCGTAGACGCGCAGGGTGCCCATGATGGCGGGGTGGATCGTGAACTTATCGACGTCGATCTGGGTGAAGACCGTGTCGAGGTGCATGAAGGCGCGCGAGACCGGGATGTCGAAGGCCAGGATGCGCTCGACCTTGGAGTCGGAGTTCCAGAAGATGTTCTGGGCCATGACGTCGATCGCGGCGGCCTGGGTGCGCTGGGAGATGCCGACGGCGAGGGTCTTCTCGTTGATGTTCAGCACGTCGCCGCCCTCGGTGTGGAACTGGCAGTCGCGGCGGAAGTACAGCGAGACGTCCTTGTAGTCGGGGTGGTACTTGAAGATGTACTTGCCGTACAGGGTCTCGCGGTTGCGGGTGACCGAGTACATGCGGTTGAGGTTGACGCCCTCGCCGACGACCGCGAACGGGTCGCGGGTGAAGTAGAGGTTGGGCATCGGGTCGATGATCAGGTCGGACTCGGACTCGGAGTTGACCAGGGAGTCGAGGGTCGTGGAGGCCGTGAGGGGCATCTCGATCTCGGACTTGGTCATGCCGGCCATGGTCTTCTTGACGAACTCGAGGTTGTCCTCGATGGAGTCCAGCTTCTCGCGGACGATCTGCGGCATGTGCTGGCCGCGGATGCCGGCCTCGGCGATGTACTGGTCGGTGAACTCGGCGCGGGCGCCGGGGACCTGGTCGAACACCTCCGCGACGAGGTTCTCGAGATAGAGGACCTCAACGCCCTGGTCCCTCAGGATCTGGGCGAAGGTGTCGTGCTCCTGCTGCGCGACCTCCAGGAACGGGACGTCGTCGAACAGGAGTCGCTCGAGCTCGTCGGGCGGCAGGTTGAGGAGCTCGTCGCCGGGACGGTGCAGGCAGACCTTCCTGAGCTTGCCGATCTCGGAAGGCACGTGCAGACCTTTCGTCATGGCCTCCTACCTTTCTTTCGGGCC
>JAIIWC010000061.1 GCA_022745215.1 Collinsella sp.
GGCATTCAGCATCAGGGTAGCGCTGCGACGCGGAAATCGCGCGCCGTTGCCGCGCCCCGCAGTGCCCGCTTCCCCCGAGAACAATTATCAGTGCAGGTAAACGGCTTGCGCATTTTCGGAAAACCGGGGGATGGTCGACCCACACGGTTCAAACGTAGTAGATAGGCCGCTTTCGTGGTCCCGCGCCAAAACAGTCTTTTTTGAGCGAAGTGGCAGGTGGTATCCTTGGTAGCTCTGTGCTGCAAACGCACCTCAAACGCAAGGAGTCCCATGGATCTTATCGCCCAGCTCGCGCGCGAGCTCAACCTTAAGGCCGCCAACGTCGAGGCGGCCGTCAAGCTCATCGACGAGGGAAACACCATTCCCTTTATCTCGCGCTACCGCAAGGAAGCCACGGGCGGCATGGACGACGTCGCCCTGCGCGCACTCGACGAGCGCCTGTCCTACCTGCGCAATCTTGAGCAGCGTAAAGACGATGTCATCCTGCTCATCGACGCCCAGGGCAAACTCACGCCCGAGCTCGAGCAGCAGATTCGCGAGGCCACGCAGCTCCAGCGCGTCGAGGACCTCTACAAGCCCTACCGCAAAAAGCGCATGACCCGCGCGCAGAAGGCCCGCGAGGCAGGCCTGGAGCCGCTCGCCAACATGATCATCATGCAGGCCTCGGCCAAGGGCAGCGCACTCGACGCCGCCGCGGCATATGTCAACAAGGAGGCCGGCTTCGACACGCCCGAGAAGGCGCTCGCCGGTGCGGCCGACATCGTGGCCGAGACGGTGGCCGAGGACCCCGAGAACGTCGCTGACCTGCGCGCCTTTACGCAAAACACCGCCGACATCGTCGTCGAGGCCACCGACCCCGCCGAGAAGACCCCCTACGAGCCGTACTACAGCTATGATGAGCCGCTGCGCCGTATTCCCAACCACCGCGTGCTGGCTATCGACCGCGGTGAGCGCGAGGGCAAGCTCCGCGTGCGCGTGAACGTCGACGGCGCCGCCGCCACGGCATGCCTCGGCAGCCGTTGGCCTCGACGCCAGGGCGTCTTCGCGCCCGTCTTTGACGCCGCCATCGCCGACGGCTACAAGCGCCTCATGGCCCCCTCGCTGGAGCGCGAGGCCCGCGCCAAGCTCACCGTTCGCGCGCAGACCGAGGCCATCAACGTCTTTGCCAAGAATCTTGAGGGCCTGCTCTCGGCCCGCCCCGTCCGCGGCGCCCGCGTGCTCGCGCTCGATCCGGGCTACCGCACCGGCTGCAAGGTCGCCGTCATGGACGAGACCGGCAAGTTACTCGACCACGGCGTGGTCTACCCCACCAAGCCGCGCCACGACGTCGCCGGCACCAAGCGCGAGCTCGCCCGCCTCGTCAAGAAGGACGGCGTCAACACCATCGTCATCGGCAACGGCACCGCCAGCCGCGAGACCGAGGAAGTCGTCTCGGAGTTCATTGCCGAGCAGGCGCCTGGGCTGCGATACACCATTGTTAACGAGGCCGGCGCATCGGTGTACTCCGCCTCCGAGCTCGCCAGCCAGGAATATCCAGACCTGGACGTCACCGTACGTGGCGCCATGAGCCTGGGCCGCCGCCTGCAGGACCCGTTGGCAGAGCTCGTCAAGATTCCGCCCCAGTCCATCGGCGTGGGCCAGTACCAGCACGACCTTGACCAGGCCGAGCTTTCGCGCACCCTGGGCCACGTGGTGGAGGACGTCGTCAACCGCGTGGGCGTCGACGTGAACACCGCGAGCGCAAGCCTGCTGGGATACGTATCGGGCATTACGCCGAGCGTGGCCAAGAACATCGTGGCATACCGCGAGGAAAACGGCGCCTTTACCGATCGCCGACAGCTTAAGAAGGTCCCCAAGCTGGGACCCAAGGCATACCTCAACGCCGCGGGCTTCCTGCGCATCAGCGGTGGCAAGAACCCGCTCGATGCGACGAGCGTCCACCCCGAGAGCTACGAGGTGGCCACGTCCGTCCTGGAGCGCGCCGGCGTTGCGGCAAGCGAGCTCAGCCGCGGCGGCGTGCCCGATATCGAGCGTCGCCTGGGCAGCATTTCGGCACTGGCAAGCGACCTGGACTGCGGCACCCTGACGCTCATCGACATTGTCAACGAGCTCAAGAAGCCCGGCCGCGACCCGCGCGACGACGCGCCCGAGGTGGTCTTTAGCCGCTCGGCGCTTTCCATCGACGATCTGGAGCCCGGCATGGAACTCAAGGGCACGGTACGCAACGTCGTCGACTTTGGTGCCTTCGTCGACGTGGGCGTGCACCAGGACGGCCTCGTGCACATCTCCAAGCTGGCCAACCGCTTCGTCAAGCACCCGAGCGACGTGGTGCGCGTCGGCGACACGGTCAAGGTGTGGGTCGAAAAGGTCGATCGCGACCGCAAGAAGATCTCGCTCACCATGGTGCAGGGGAAGTAAACCGCCAAAGCAAGGTACCCCCTGCAGCGGCGTGCAAAATCGCGAGTATTCTGCAATTTCCGCCGTTCCGAACGCCCCACAGAGACAATGACGTCAAAAACAGCCCCCGTTTTAGCGTCGTCAGAGCCAAAACGGGGGCTGTTCCATGCTTCAACCAACTGGTAAAAGCCTTTACCTTGCTGAATACTCTCAATTTTGCACGGCGCAGGCGGGGGTACCTTTGTCCACGGCAGGATATGGGAGCCTATCACCAACCTACCGGCAAGTTCGTGTCGGCAGCCCTGGCCTTTCCTTTGCCTAGCGCGACCCTCGCGAAGCGCGTGAGCGATAGGGAAAGGAAAGGCCAGGGCAAACAACCCGCGGCGCAGCCAGTGTTCGCGTTACGGCAGAATATGGAAGCCCAAAGCGGCGATATCCTTGGCAAAGCCGCGCACGGTGTCGAGCGAGACCTCGTACGGATCACGGCCGATGTTCTTGCGCTTGGCCAGGATGCTATTGGGTACCGTGATGATCTGGCAACCGCATCCTTCCGCCTGGTAAATATTGATAAGCTCGCGTGTGGATGCCCACAGGACCTCGCAGTTGGGCTTGGCGGCGGCCTTCTTGACCGACTCCGTCATAAACGGAATGGGGTCGACGCCGGTGTCGGCGATGCGGCCGGCAAAGAGCGAGATGATTGACGGCGTCTCGGCGTCAACGGTCTCGACCATCTCGTCGACCTGCGCGGGCGTAAAGATGGTGGTGACGTTGACCTTGATGCCGTCGGCCGAAAGCTTGCGGACCAGCTCGGCGGTGGACTCGCCCTTGGTGGTCACGCACGGAATCTTGACGTAGACGTTCTCGGCCCAGGTAGCGATCTCGCGCGCCTCGACCTCCATGGCCTCGATGTCGTCGGCAAAGACCTCAAACGACACGGACACATCGGTGATGTGGGCCAGAACCTCCTTGGCAAACGCGCGGTAATCCGTCACGCCGCCCTTCTTCATAAGGGACGGGTTGGTCGTGAAACCCTGAACGTTGCCGTTCTCGTACATGTCGAGCATGCCCTCGAGGTTTGCACCGTCAGCGAACACCTTGATTGCCATCTGCCTGATTCCTTTCGTCTGCATATGGGCGTTGAACTGCTAAACACTTTACCTACGTTTATCAAGGCGTGAGCTGCGGTTTTTTATCTTCTCGGCGAACGATTTTGCAGTTTTACCATTTTTATATCGACACCCCAGCGGCAAAACGTTTTTGCTGATCATCGCGGTTGATTCCGTTCGCGGCGCAGAGACAGCGCTTCACCGGTGCGTTTTCACAACCACTCCAAAACAAAAAGCGGTGACGCCTCATTTGAGACGTCACCGCTTCCGTGTAGGAGCCGGTTATCGGAGCTCCGCCCGATTAGGGCTTAACGTATGCCTGGATTACTCTTCCTCAACGTGATTGATCACAGCACCCTTGGTGTGGATGAAGTTGGGGACGAAGGCGACGATCAGAAGGACAGCAAGAATCGCGTAGACACCGGTGGTACCGAAGGCCTCGGCAGCGCGGCCGAGCGTAATACCAATGACGGAGAAATCGAAGTCGCCGAACGTAGTGTTCTTGAAGCCAAAGACGTCAAGAACGGGCAGGAGCAGGGCCGGGGCGAAGGTGATGAGCAGGCCGTTGACGAAAGCGCCAAGAGCTGCGCCCTTGCGACCGCCGGTAGCATTGCCGTAGATGCCTGCGGTAGCACCGCAGAAGAAGTGGGGAACCATGCCCGGGATGATGAAGATGCCCAGGGTAGCGCCCACGATGAACATACCGACCACGCCACCGATAAAGGATGCGACAAAGCCGAGGATGACGGCGGTGGGAGCATAGGGGAAGAAGACGGCGCAGTCGACGGCGGGGATGGCACCGGGGATCAGCTTGTTGGAGATGCCCTGGAAAGCCGGGACCAGGTCGGCAAGGATCATACGAACGCCGTTATAGACGATGGTGACACCAACGGCGAAGGACAGAGCGCAGGTCAGGGCATAGACAATCACGTTGTCGCCGCCAGCGGTCTTGGTAACGACCGCAGGATCTGCGATGTAAGCGGCGAAAGCGGTAACCAGGTAGAAGAAGGCCATGGTAAGAGCCGTGGAGATGGTAGTGTCGCGCAGGAAGGCGAACTTCTCGGGAACCTCGATCTTCTCGGTGCTGTTCTCCTCGGCGTCCTTAGCAAAAAGCGTACCGACTGCAGCGGAGATGTAATAGGCGAGTGAACCGAAGTGGCCCATGGCGATTTCATCGCCATCGGTAACCTTCTCGGTGAAACGCTGACCAACGGCGGGAAGCATAGCGCTCACGAGGCCCAGGAACATGCCGCCCACGATGACAAGCTGGACATCCTGGAAGCCAGATGCCTGCAGAACGGCAGACAGCAGGCAGGCCATAAACATGCTGTGATGGCCCGTCAGGAAGATGTACTTAAACTTGGTAAAGCGGGCAATGATAATGTTCACGACATAGCCGAGAATCAGGATCATCATGGTCTGAACGCCGAGGACGCTCTGAGCCATCGAAACAACGACCTCGTTGTTGGGCACGACGCCGGTGATGTGGAAACCGGTCTCGATGAAGGTACCCAGCGGAGCAAGGTTCTCCTGAACAACAGCGGCGCCGGCGGACAGCATGATGTAACCAAGAATGGGCTTCAGGGTGCCCGTCATCACCTTGTGGGCAGGACGCTTAAGCGCGACAAGGCCCACAAAGGCAAATAGACCCATAATCCACGCTGGCTTGGTCAGAATCGATTGGATAAACTCAAGTATGGGAAGGATGGCTTGCATCTGCGCTTCCTTTCTCTCTAACGTGGGCGCGTTTCCCTCTTCCACAGGGAACCGCCCTTTTTTGTGCCGCTTTAGGCGTTAGCGGCGGCCGCCTTGATTGCCTCGAGGGCGTCTTCGCGGATCTTCTTCTTGTTCACATAGCTGCGAACGATCACAACGTTGCCGTGGAGCTCGGGGGCGAGTTCCTTAACGGTGATGAACAGATCCGGATTTGCGGAAGAAGCACCGTTCAGGTCCATAGACTCAACGTCGGCCTTGATGCCCTCCTCCTCGCAAAGCTCCTCGACTTTGCCAGCGAGCATCAGGCTGGACCCGATGCCGTTTCCGCATACGGTGATGATATGCATGGCAACCTTCCTCTCCTACACGTGACGGTTTTCCGTCTATCCAAAAGCGGCGACGCATCGCCGTGCCATTAAGGCCTAAAAGAATGAACGCATGGTCTCCAAAACCTGCTCGGGCGTATCGCATGCGCTGAGCTTGGCAACGCAGTCCTCGTCCTCGAACATCTGCGAAAGCTCCGCCAAGCAGCCAAGATGAGCCTTGGGGTCGGGTGCGCAAATACCCACGAGCACGTGAACCGGATCGAAATCCTCGTGTCCAAACGCAATGGCAGGGTCAAGCGTGACGATACAGATCCCCGCTTCACTCACATTGCCATCTGCCTGAGCGTGGGGCATGGCGATGCCCTCTTCCAAGACCATATAGGGGCCGAATTTGTGAACCGATGAAATCATGGCGTCAACATAGCTCTGGTCGCATTTGCCAGCGTCTACGAGCAACTTACCGCATGCCCTGATCGCTTCCTCCCAGTCGGAGGCCTCGACGTGGCAGGCAACAAGCTCGGGCTTAAGAAGATCGGTCAGCATGCTCGTCCCCTACTCCTCGGGCAGGATATGAAAACCAAGCGCCTGAATGTCGCGGGCAAAGCCCTTGACCGTATCAAGCGAGTACTCAAGCAAATCTTTCCCGAAATTCTTGCGCTTGGCAAGAAGGGCATTGGGGACCGTAATGATCTGGCAGCCAACGGACTCCGCCTGGAAGATATTGAGGACCTCGCGCGTAGACGCCCAGAGAACCTCGGCAGCAGGCTTAACGGCAGCCTTCTTTACGGACTCCGCCATGAGGGGCAGCGGATCGACGCCGGTATCGGCAATGCGACCGGCAAAGATGGACAGAATAGAGGGGGTCTCAGCAGAGACGGCATCGACAAACTCGTCGACCTGCTCGGGCGTGAAGATAGTGGTGACATTCACCTTGATGCCGTCGGCAGAAAGGCGCTTGACCAGCGCGGCAGTGGACTCGCCCTTGGTGTTGAGCGCCGGGATCTTAACGTAGACGTTGTCTGCCCAGGTTGCGATCTCGCGAGCCTCGGCTTCCATACCCGCCTCGTCGTCGGCGAATACCTCAAAAGAGACCGACACATCAGTAATGTGCTCAAGAACCGTCTTGGCAAAAGCGCGGTAGTCGGTCACGCCGCCGGCCTTCATAAGGGAAGGATTGGTCGTGAAGCCCTGAACGTTGCCATTATCATGCATGTCAAGCATGCCCTCGAGGTTAGCGCCGTCGGCAAACACCTTGATCGCCATGTTCGGTCCTTTCTCATCTAACACTATTGCTATCGAAAGCCTTCTTCTTTGTTTCAAAAGCTTTTCGGTTTTCTTTTATAAACCATTTCAAAAGCTATCGAAAGCTCAATTGTCAACTTTCCGTGAACGGTCGAATATCGGGCGTGAACGTACTTCTTTTGGGCGGCACCTTCAGAATGAGACTCTTTATAGCCCGTTTACGTGCGAACTATCTGCTACGCATGCATTTGTGACATGCTATTCCGTTCTTTTGATTCATTCGAATTTGCCTTGTTCTTTTCATATCGATACGTTATATTTCGATTACGAAAGGCGCATCTTTTACCTTTTGTTCAAAAGGAGCGGCATATGGCATCTACTTCAGACCTTTCACCGGCCGAGCGTCAGCGATTTATCATGAATTGGCTGGCCGAAAAGCCAAATATCTCGGTATCCGACATCGTTCGCCGTTTTTCGGTTTCGGAAGTCACCGCACGACACGACCTCATCTCGTTGGAATCCGAAGGCAAGCTGCGTCGCGTACGCGGCGGAGCGGTATCGCTTTCTCGCTCCAACGCAATCTCGTATCCCGAGGAGCGCATCAATGTCCAAGTCGAGGCCAAGGAGGCCATCGCCGCAACCGCAGCAACTCTTGTTGATGATGGCGATGTTCTGGTAATTGATATCGGCACCACAGGCTTTTACTTCGCTAAGGCCCTCATGGACAAGCGTGAGATCACCATTATCACCGGCGATCTTGCAATCGCGAACTACGCCAGCTTCAATCTCCCCAATGCTTCGGTAGTGCTGCTGGGCGGCTCCGTGCGCAAGGGCCACCTCTATCTCGCGGGCGCACTAACGCTCGACTGCATGAGCAAACTACATGCCGACAAGGCGTTTGTCAGTGCCGACGGATTCCACCCCGACCACGGTTTTACCGTCGAGCACGACTTCTCGGCCATGATCAAGCATATGTACCTGACCAACTCAAACCAGGGCTACATGATGGTTGACCAGGGAAAGTTCAACAAGACCAGTTTTTATCAGTCCGCGCAGATCGACGACCTCGACGGCATCATCGTTGATGGAGACGACGAGGGCATCATGACGGCGGCGATTGAGAGCAGTCGCAGTCATCCCAAGCTCTATATTGCAAAATAGCTCAAATGGCCGGGTCGCCCCCACTGCGGGCGACCCGGCCATTTATTAAATCAACCCAAAATGTTGCATCGCTGTGACGGTGCCGTCGTGGACGACATCGTCGGTCACGTAGTCGGCGACCGCTTTGACCTCGGGCATGGCGTTGCCCATGGCTACAGCCGTCTCGACGGCAGCGAGCATGCCCAGGTCGTTGCCCGAATCGCCAAAGCCAAAGGTGCGCGCATTTCCCTCGCGGCCCAGGTACTCCAGCGCTCGCGCCACGCCCACACCTTTGTCAATGCCCTTGGGGCTCAATTCGCGATTCTGACCACCGGTGTTGCACAGCTCAAACTCGCGATCGATAAAGCCGTCATCGTTGGCTACGCGAGCCAGGTCGCACGTGTTAATGCACACCTTGCCTACGCGCAAATGCCCATCGACGCGCATCTGATCAACGCCATGCACCACGCCGGCGCCTAGCAGAAATGACTGTTCGACACCAACCGGCTCAAGTGAATAGGTGGCACCGTTCGTCTCGAACAACGCCTCGCCGCCCGCCATAGTAATGCGACGCGCGAGCTCCTCAACAATGTCCTCGTCAAAGCAGTCCTCATGCACCACGCGGCCCTCGACCTCGAGCGTCGCCCCCGCCATGGCAACGATACCCGCCGGGTTCAGCGCACGCAGGCCATCGGCAATCAGCCACAAGGGGCGACCCGTGCAGATAAATGCCCGGTGACCCGCATTGCGCAGTCGACCAAATGCATCGACAACAGCCTTCGACGGATGGACTGCATTGAAGTCCTTGTCGGTCATATCGTCGGGATCGAACGACGTCAGCGTGCCGTCCACGTCAAAAAAGAGCACGGCGGATTCGGGGCACGCATCAATCATATGGGTTCCTTTCGAGGATAAGGGCAAACGAAGCATCCATCATATAATGGAGCGACGCAACCAGAGAGGTCACCCATGGAATTTTACGCAAGCTGCCCCGAGGGCTTTGAGTCCGTACTCGCCGATGAGCTTAAATGCCTCGGGCTTTCGCATGTCCGCCGCCTGAAGGGCCGCGCTACGTTTGAGGGCGAGCTCGAAGAAGGCTACCGCGCCTGTCTGTGGTCGCGCCTGGCCAGCCGCGCGTTTGTGGTGCTTGGGCGCTTTGAGGCGCAGGATGCCGACGAGTTGTACGACGGCGTTTACGACATCGCCTGGGAGAGCATCGTCCGCCCCAGCGCCACCATCGCCATCACCGCCCGCGGCGTGACCGAGCAGCTGCGCAACACGCGCTTCTCGGCCCTGCGCGCCAAGGACGCATTGTGCGACCGCTTGGCCGAGGCCACGGGCCGTCGTGCCGATGTCGACGCCGCCGACCCCGATGTTCACCTACTGCTTTCGCTGCGCCAGCGCCGCGCGAGCATCAGCCTGGACCTTTCGGGCGACCCGCTGTTCAAACGCCTGCCGCCCGCTGCGACCCGTGCCGGCGAGGGCGCGCACGTGCTGCGCCCCGACTACGCCGCCCTGGTGCTGGCGCAGGTCGGCTGGACCGCGCTATGCGAGCGCGAGCTGACGGCCGACGACTACGAAAACGAAGCCCTGCCCACGCTGATCGACGCCTCGTGCGCCGGCGGTGGTCTGCTGCTGGAGGCTGTGAATATTCTGACCGACCGCGCCCCGGGCGCCGCCCGCGAGCACTGGGGTTTTGAGGGCTGGCAGCTACACGATGCCGCCCTGTGGGAGCAGCTGCTTGCCGAGGCGCGCGAGCGCGAGGTCGCAGCCCGCGAGCGCCAGGCGCGCATCGTCGCCGTGGACATTGACCCCGCCGCCCGCAAGACTGCCGAGCGTATGGTCAAGTGCGCCGGATACAAGCGCTTTGTCGATTTTTGCGCCGCCAAGTCTGCCACCGTGCTGGATCACGCGGGCGCTGTCGCCGGTGCCGCCATCGTCGCGGACACCACCGAAACGCCGCTGTCGCTCATGCACGATGCCATGACGCTCATCGGCGAGCTGCGCCGCGCGCCCGAGCTTGCCGCGGCACCGGTCGCCGCGCTCACCCGTGATGGCCTTATGGCCCGCGCGCTCCACGCCGAGCCCGCGCGCTCCATCGCCGTCATGCCCAACAACGAAGAGGCGACCGTCGAAGTCTGGCCTTCGCTCGACCACGCCGCCGCAGCGTTTGAGGCCGCGAACAGCGCAAACGCCGAGGGCGAGACCGTGGACGCCGACGACGTCATCAGCGACGAAGCCGCCGACGCCCTCATGCCCGAACCTGCCGCCATGCTCGACCTGGGTGACGGCAAGCCGCTGCCCGTGCTCATCCCCGAGTCCGAGCAGTTCGCCAATCGTCTGCGCAAGAACGCCCGCCTGCGTCGCAAGTGGGCAAAGCGCGAGGGCGTGAGCTGCTACCGCGTCTACGATGCCGACCTGCCCGATTACTCTGCCGCCATCGATC
>JAIIWC010000121.1 GCA_022745215.1 Collinsella sp.
TGCCGCCGCGGCCATCGCCGCCATCGACGTCGTCGCCCGTCCCCAGTCGACGCTCAATCTGCATATTGCCCTAGACTCCCCCGTTACCGGCGAGGGTGTCGTGGGCTCCGTGCTGCGTGTGTGTGCCCACGAGTACGCCACCGTCAACGTAACCTGCACGCAGACGCTCGACGATAGCTGGATCGCGCTCGACGACACCGGCCTGTTCCTGGACGAGGGCGCGCGCGTCAACGTGCAGCACACCGTCCTGGGTGCCGGCGCCAGCGCCACCGGCCTTGCCGGCGACCTGCTGGGCGATACCGCCAAGGTCACCATCGATACTGACTACCTGGGCGCCCGCGAGCAGGTGCGCGACTTTAACTACGAGTTGCGCCACCGCGGTCGCAAGACCGAGTGCGAGATCGACGCCAACGGCGTGCTGACCGGCACGTCCAAGAAGGTCTACCGCGGCACCATCGACCTCGTGCACGGCTGCAAGGGCGCAACCGGTACCGAGCGCGAGACGGTGCTTTTGGCCAACAAGGGCGTCGACAACAAGACCGTTCCCGTCATTCTCTGTGACGAGGACGACGTCGCCGGCAACCACGGCGCCACCATCGGTCACGTCCGCGACGAGCAGCTGTTCTACCTCGCCTGCCGCGGCCTTGACCAAAACGCCGCCGAGGACCTGTTCATCCGCGCCAAGCTGGAAGACGCCGCGCTTTCCGCCACCGACGAGCGTACCCGCGCCGCCGTCGTCCGCTTGGGAAACAACCTGATCGACAACTTTGAAGAGGAGCTCGCATGATCGACACCGAGCACGTTAAATGCGACACCTGTACCGCCCCCGAGCCCATGGAGCTCGACGCCAGCGACGAGGCCTCGCGCGGCTGGCCTACCGTAGACATCGAGACCAACCCCTACAAGGCACAGTTCCCGCTGTTCCAGCAGCATCCCGAGATCGCCTTCCTCGATAGTGCCGCCACCGCGCAGCGTCCCGCCTGCGTGCTCGACGCCGAGCGCGACTTCTATCAGCGCATGAACGCCAACCCCCTGCGCGGCCTGTACTCGCTGTCCGTCGAGGCCACCGAGGCCATCGCGAAGGTGCGCCAGCAGATCGCCGATGTCATCGGCGCCCCCCAGGCCAACGAAGTCGTCTTCACCCGCAACACGAGCGAGTCGCTCAACCTAGTCGCCAAGAGCTTTGCACCCACGGTACTCGAGCCCGGTGACGAGGTCGTCATCAC
>JAIIWC010000122.1 GCA_022745215.1 Collinsella sp.
CAGGGCAGACGCATTAAATTGCGCTGCCCTCCAAAAGTTTTGACAGGTACTCTTCATCCCAGCCTGCCTTCAATCTTTTCAGGTTGAGACTTCCCTTGGTCGTCTTGTCATTTTTCAAGATGGAGAGGGCCATTTTGCTTATGGTAGAGAAGTTCCTCGCTGCATTTTTGACTTTCTTACTTTCGTCTTCTCTGAAAGTAATGTCCAATTGCCAATGCAAGTTGTTTTCTATGGACCAATGTTGCCTAATGGCGCTTGCTATCTTTTCGGGGTCTTCATTACTTAAGGAAGTTATATAGTATCTTGTTTCCTCAGATGTTTCACCAGATGTCGCAACAGATCTTCTTGAGGTAATCCCGACAACAGACCTTAACCCAACAAACCTGTTCTTAAACATTCCCTGCATTATGTCCCCATAGCTTACAACAATGCAGGTTCTTTCTTCCTGACGACCATGTCCCTCATTAAAGGAATAATGTTTTGTCACTACATTACAATTGCCTCTATACTCATGCTCGCAAATCATGTCCTTAGCTAATTCGTAACTTTTCTTCTGATTTTCCTTCAAGGCGATAATATAGTCACCCTTGCCTTCTATGATTTTCTCTGTTATAGAAGTTTGGCATCCCATAGCATCTATTGTCACAATGGCATTTGACACGTCTATAGCACTAAGCAACTTGGGAACGACCGTGATTTCATTTGTTTTTTCACCGACTTTCTCTTGCCCAAGTGATATGCTATTGTCTGCTGACCAAGCAGATACGATCCATGTGCGGAAGTCAGCTTGACCAATAGTGTGCTCGGCATCACACTTGCTTGATCCACGCATAAGTTTGCCATCAATGGCAACAACACCTTTGACTTCCCCTACAATTTCTCTAACCCAGTTTCTGAAGATCTCTTCAAATCCTTTTGGATCAAAGATAGAAAAGAAACGATTGAAGGTGTCATGGCTTGGAATAGTCTCCAACCCCTGCAAACGCTTTTTGAAGAAGTCTAACTTACTTTTTCCAAACTCTGCAATTTCGTTCCAAGATTGAGCTCCTGCAATTATCGCAGCGATTGTAATGTAAATGATATGTTCCATTTTATGGACAGTTCGACCCGCAACTCGTGGGTCGGCTATTTGTTTAGATAACTTAATAATGCTCATTTTGTACCTTTTAATTGTTATTTATTTCTTTACAAAGGTACAAAAAATATTT
>JAIIWC010000123.1 GCA_022745215.1 Collinsella sp.
AATTATAAACGAAATATTTTCGAATCTCAAAGGAAACGATTACCTTTTATAAGGAGGGGCTGCTTTTCTTCTAATGGATGGCCTGATTTTATAGCTTGTCAAATGTCACTTTTTTTGATAAACTACTATAGTTGCGTAAAGTAACAAATACTCATTCTAAGCCGATTGTGGTCTTGTTGCCGCAGGGTGGGACTGCAAGTCTAAAGCTTAGAAGAGGAAAAAACAATTTTTAAGGAGAAATACTCATGGCAGTAATTTCAATGAAACAACTTCTTGAGGCTGGTGTTCACTTCGGTCACCAAACTCGTCGCTGGAATCCTAAGATGGCTAAATACATCTTTACAGAACGTAACGGAATCCACGTTATCGACTTGCAACAAACTGTAAAAATGGCTGATACAGCTTACGAATTTGTTCGTGAAGCAGCAGCTAACGATGCAGTAATTTTGTTCGTTGGTACTAAAAAACAAGCAGCTGAAGCAGTCGCTGAAGAAGCTACTCGTGCTGGTCAATACTATATCAACCACCGTTGGTTGGGTGGTACTCTTACAAACTGGGATACTATCCAAAAACGTATCGCTCGTTTGAAAGAAATCAAACAAATGGAAGCTGATGGAACTTTCGAAGTTCTTCCTAAGAAAGAAGTTGCACTTCTTAACAAACAACGTGCACGTCTTGAAAAATTCTTGGGTGGTATCGAAGATATGCCTCGTATTCCAGATGTAATCTACATCGTTGACCCACACAAAGAACAAATCGCTGTTAAAGAAGCTAAAAAACTTGGTATTCCAGTTGTAGCGATGGTTGATACAAACGCTGATCCAGATGAGATTGATGTAATCATCCCAGCTAACGATGACGCTATCCGTGCCGTTAAATTGATCACTTCTAAAATGGCTGATGCTATCATCGAAGGTAACCAAGGTGAAGATGCTTCTGCAGACTTCCAAGAAGCAGCTGCAGCTGATTCAATCGAAGAAATCGTTGAAGTTGTCGAAGGTGACAACAACTAATATTTAAGATTAGTTAGGGTATGATGCCCACTAAAGATACGACAAACACCTAAGGGGCGGGGCTCAGCCCTGCCCCTTAGTTTGATAAAATAAATTTGGAGAAAACACAAAATGGCAGAAATTACAGCTAAACTTGTTAAAGAATTGCGTGAAAAATCTGGTGCTGGTGTCATGGACGCTAAAAAAGCATTG
>JAIIWC010000062.1 GCA_022745215.1 Collinsella sp.
CTTGCCGCATGCGGCAAGAAGGGCGGCGACGCTTCCGGTTCTGAGTCCGGTTCGACGCTGAACTTCTACATTAACAACCCGGTCTGCATCGACCCCTACAACGTCCAGGAGGATCAGGGCACTCAGGTCGAGTACCAGCTGTTTGATGCTCTGACCTCTTATGACGCCGAGAAGGGCAAGATCGTCCCGCTGGCTTGCGAGTCCTTCGAGGCCAACGACGACGCCACCGAGTTCACCTTCAAGATCAAGAAGGCCAAGTTCCACAACGGTGACGACGTTACCTCCAAGTCCTTCAAGCTCGCTTGGGAGCGTCTGGTCAACACCAAGTCGGCCATCGCTACCGAGTACGGTCCTTCCGAGGTCTCCTATCACCTTTCCATGGTCGAGGGCTATGACGATCTGCTTGCCGGTAACGCTACCGAGCTCAGCGGTGTTACTTGCCCCGACGATGAGACCCTCGTCGTTAAGCTGTCTTCCGCTTACGCCGATTTCCCCTTCGTCGCCTCTCACCCGGCTCTGTCCCCGGTTCCCGAGTGCGCCGAGTCCGATGTTAAGAGCTTCTACCTTGCCCCGATCGGTAACGGCCCGTTCATGATGGACGGCAAGTGGGAGGATGGTCAGGAGATCAACCTCAAGAAGTTCGACGATTACTATGGCGACAAGGCCAAGATCGACGCCATCCACTTCCAGGTCATCAAGGACGTGGAGACCGCCTACAAGGAGTTCCAGGCCGGTAACCTTGACATCTGCGACGTTCCCGTTGCTCAGATCGACGCTGCCAAGAAGGATCGCGGCGTGTCCAAGGACGGCTACACCATGGGCGACGGCGAGCGCATGCTGCTCGGCGCCGAGCCTTCCACCTACTACCTGACCTGCAACACCACGGCCGAGCCGTTCAACAACGCCGACCTGCGCAGGGGTATCTCCCTGGCCATTAACCGTGAGGCCATCTGCAAGACCATCTTCAAGGGTACCCGTACCCCCGCCGACGGCATTGTTCCTCCGGGCATCGATGGCTACAAGGAGGGCGCATGGGAGTTCTGCGCCTACGACGTCGACAAGGCTAACGAGTACCTCGACAAGGTTGCTCCCGCTGGCGCTAACGGCGATCGTGGCATTAACGTGACCCTTTCCTACAACCAGGACGGTGGCCACAAGGAGATCATGGAGTCCATCATCGGCGACCTCGCCAAGGTCGGCGTTACCGCCGTCTCCGATACTCCTGAGTGGTCTGCGCTGCTCGAGCAGTACCAGAACTTCAACTATCAGTTCGGTCGTCTGGGCTGGATTGCCGACTACCCGATCATGGACAACTTCCTGTATCCGCTGTTCCACTCCGACTCCCTCGGTGGCGACAACCGCTCTGGTTACAACAACCCCGAGTTCGACGCCAAGGTCGACGAGGCCCGTACCACGGTTGACGACGAAGAGCGCGTCGCTAAGATGCAGGAGGCCGACGCAATGGTCGCTGCCGACTGCCCGGTCATCCCGGTGATGTTCTACACGCACACCATCGCTGGCTCCGACCGCGTCAAGTACCTCTACGTTGATCCGCAGAAGCACGCCGAGCTGGGTACCGCCGAGCTCGCCTAAGAGTTTGCAGCTTCCGTGAGGGTCAAGTATTTACGTAGACCTCATGGGAAACATACAGTTCTCCCTAACCTGGGGTAAACTGGCTGATGGTAATTTTGGGATGCCGGTCTGGCGATCGGCATCCCATTTAGGTTAATCCCTAGATAGGGGAGTGGTATGGGTAAGTACATCGTTAAACGTGTGCTTCAGTTCATCCCGGTATTTTTGGGCGTTACGCTGATTCTGTTCGCCCTCCAGAACATCGTGCCGGGAGATCCGATCAAGCTGATCGGTGGAGACAAGGCTCTGTCCCCCGAGGTGGAGCTTCAACTTCGCGTGCGCTATCACCTGGTCCAGGCGGACGAGGACGGCAACGCGATCCTTGACGAGAACGGCGATCCCGTTCCAACGTCGCTTGTGGACCAATACTTGAATTACATGAATGGTCTGCTTCATGGCGATCTGGGCAATTCGTATCAGCGCAAGCTGCCGGTTGCGGAAATCTTTGCTCAGAAGTATCCGTATACGGTTAAACTCGCCGCGTGCGCCATCGTGCTCGAGGCAATCATGGGTATCGGTGCGGGTATCATTTCGGCAGTAAAGCGTTACTCCTTCTGGGATATTTTGGTAACGCTGACCACGTCGATCCTCGTTGCTGTTCCTGCCTTCTGGCTCGGTATGCTGCTGCAGCTGTTCTTTGGCGTCATCCTTAAGGATGCCACCGGCGGCGCTTTCTCCATGCCGATTTCGGGTGCCGGCGGTGCCAGCTCTCAGTATCAGGATTGGATGCACTATGTGCTTCCGACCATTACGCTGGCTTCGGTTTCGACCGCCTATGCTGCCCGCATCATGCGCTCGCAGCTGCTCGACGTCATGAACCAGGATTACATCCGCACGGCAAAGGCTAAGGGTCTCTCCAATCGCGCGATCATCATCAAGCATGCGCTTAAGAATGCACTCATCCCCGTCGTTACCTATATTGGTGTCGACTTCGGTGGCATGCTTTCGGGCGCCATCCTGACCGAGACGGTCTTTAACTGGCCCGGTATCGGCTCTGAGGTCTACCGCGCCATCAGCATGCGTGACTGGCCTATCGTTATGGGCGGCGTTACGCTCATCGTTGTCGTCGTTATGGTGATCAACCTGCTCGTCGACATTAGCTATGCATTCCTCGACCCGCGCATCCGCCTTGGCGGTCCGTCGGATAAGGCCTAAGGGAGGTACGTCTCATGCAGGAAACTGATTCTCAGTCTCAGGGGCAGGCTACCGCCACTAAGGCCGCATCTGCTCCCGCTAAGTCCCGCACGATGTGGGGCGACGCTTTTAAGCGTCTTCGTAAGAACAAGCTCGCCGTTATCGGTGTTTGCTGGATCATCATCGTCGTTGTGGTTGCCCTGACCGCCGACCTGTGGGCTAAGCCCTGGCTCGGGTCGCCGACGGCTTCCGACTCGACTACCATGGCCGAGACTTCGTTGCTGGCTCCGTGTGCCGAGCATCCGTTTGGTACCGACGCCCTTGGTCGCGACATTCTCGTCCGCGTTATCTACGGTGCACGCGTTTCGCTGTCCGTCGGCATTATGGCCACCGCCATCTCCACGGTGATCGGATTGGTCATGGGTGCTCTGGCCGGTTTCTACGGCGGAATCTGGGATACGATCATCATGCGCTTTGCGGATATCTTCCTGGCGTTCCCGTACGTGCTGTTCGTCGTCGCCATGATCGCCGTTATCGGCCGTGGTCTTCAGAATGTCTTTATCGCCATCGGTATTCTCGGCTGGCCTTCTATTGCACGCGTCTTCCGATCCGCGATCCTGACGGTCAAGGAAAACGACTATGTTGACGCTGCGCGCGCGATGGGTGCATCCGATGCTCGTATCGTCGTGCGTCACATCTTCCCGAACTCCGTTGCCTCCATCGTGGTCTACGCGACCATGAACATTGGTGGTGCCATTTTGACCGAGTCCGCTCTGTCCTTCCTCGGCATGGGCGTTATTCCGCCTACGCCTTCGTGGGGCTCCATGATTCAGGACGGTCAGCAGTATCTTCTGACTGCTCCCTGGATGATGATCATGCCCGGTCTGGCAATTCTCTCGACGGTGCTCGCCTTCACCCTGCTGGGTGACGGTCTGCGTGACGCCCTCGACGTCAAGATGAAGGACGCATAAGGATGAAGAAGAACAAGAACTATGTGGACCTGAAGGACCAGCCGGTTCCCGAGGGCCAGCATCTGCTCGAGGTCGATGACCTTAAGATGTATTTCCACACCGAGGATGGCGTCGTTCGCGCTGTCGACGGTGTTTCCTACACGCTCGATCGCGGCGAGACCCTGGGTGTCGTCGGTGAGTCCGGCTCCGGTAAGTCCGTGACCGCCATGACCATCATGGGTCTTATCTCGATGCCTCCGGGAAAGATTGAGGGCGGCGACGTTCGCTATCGCGGTCGTTCTATCCTCGAGATGACCGAGGAAGAGATGCAGCACATTCGCGGTAACGATATCGCGATGATCTTCCAGGATCCTATGACCTCCTTGAACCCGGTCTATAAGATCGGCAAGCAGGTGGGCGAGGGCCTTCGTCTGCACCGTGGCTACTCCAAGCAGGAGGCGCTCAAGCGCGCCACCGAGCTTTTGGACCTCGTGGGTATCCCCGAGCCCGAGAAGCGCGTCAATGAGTATCCGCACCAGTTCTCCGGCGGTATGCGTCAGCGCGTCATGATTGCTATGGCCCTTGCCTGCGATCCCGATATCCTGATTGCCGACGAGCCCACGACGGCTCTGGACGTTACCATTCAGGCTCAGATTATCGAGCTCATGCAGGAGATGCAGCAGAAGAACGGCAACGCCATTATCATGATTACCCATGACCTGGGCGTTGTCGCCGATATGGCCGACAAAATCATGGTTATGTACGCCGGCCGTCCCGTCGAGTTCGGTACTGCCGAGGAAATCTTCTACGAGAGCCGCCACCCCTACACCTGGGGCCTTATCCGCTCCATCCCGGAGCAGGCCATCGAGGAGAAGAAGCCGCTGACGCCGATTCACGGCAACCCGCCTTCGCTCATGAACTTGCCTGAGGGCTGCGTATTCTCTCCTCGTTGCCCCTATGCGACGGACAAGTGCCGCAAGCAGCGCCCCGAGCGCGTTGTCACCGAGTCCGGTCACTATTCTGCGTGCCATTATTCCGGTGACCCCGAGTTCCTCAAGAACGCCCCTGAGACGTCCCGCACGCGCAAAGATTCCAAGAAGGGAGGCGAGGCGTAAATGGCAGATAATAACGAGCGCACTCCGCTGCTGAAGGTCGAGCACCTTTCTAAGGAGTTCCCCGCAGAGTCCGGCATGTTCGCCAAGCGCTTCTCTAAGCGTGTCGTCTCTGCTGTGAATGACATTTCGTTCGAGATTTATCCGGGCGAGACCTTTGGCCTGGTCGGCGAGTCTGGTTGCGGTAAGTCCACCACGGGCCGCACCATCATGCGTCTGACCAAGCCGACGGCAGGTAAGGTGTTCTTCCAGGGCAAAGATGTTGCCGAGATGAGCAAGCATGAGATCAAGGACATGCGTCGTGAGATGCAGTTTATCTTCCAGGATCCTTATGCTTCGCTCAACCCTCGTATGACGATTGGTGAGATCGTCTCCGAGCCCATGACCATTCATGGTGTGGGCACCAAGGAGGAGCGCATTGAGCGTGTCCGTGAGCTGCTGGACGTCGTCGGCCTCAACCCCGAGCACATCAACCGCTATCCGCACGAGTTCTCGGGCGGTCAGCGTCAGCGTGTCGGCATCGCCCGTGCGTTCGCTCTGAAGCCCAAGCTGATCATCTGCGACGAGCCCGTTTCCGCTCTGGATGTTTCCATTCAGGCCCAGGTTCTGAACCTGCTCAAGGAACTTCAGGACAAGTTCGGTACGGCCTATCTCTTCATTGCCCACGACCTGTCCGTCGTGCAGCACATCTCCGATCGCGTTGCCGTTATGTATCTGGGTAAGATGGTCGAGGTTTCGGACTGGAAGACACTCTATAGCGAGCCGCACCACCCGTACACGCAGTCACTGCTGTCTGCCGTGCCGGTGCCCGATCCGGATATTCAGAAGACCCGCAAGCGCATCATCCTCGCTGGCGATCCGCCGTCGCCGCTAGATCCGCCGACCGGCTGCCGTTTCCACACGCGCTGCCCGATCGCGCAGGGCATCTGCTCCGAGAAGCTTCCTGAGTTTAAGGAAGTTGCCCCGGGTCACTGCTGCGCCTGCCACTTCGCGGAGCCGTTCCCGATCAAGGAATCGCACATCGACCTGTAGTCGGTTGTTTGTCCGGGCCCGCCCTGGAGTTACTTTTCAGAACGTCCTCGGACATGCAAGAAACCCCCGCTGCGCACTTCGTGCGGCGGGGGTTTCTTGCGTCCTGCGGAATGTTCTGAAGAGTAACACCAGGGCGGGCCCTGCGTTAACGCGGCAGAGGGGAGTGCGATTCCTTGATCGCTCACTTAATCTAATAGGAAAGTTAGTGAGGCCGGAGCTTTAGCTCCGGCCTCCCCATATAAGGGCTCGGCAAAGCCGAGCCACCAAATTTGCATCAGCCCCAGAACATGTTTGAGAACTGTGCATGAAGCATGTGCCCCTAGGGCCGGAATGAGGTTGCTTTCCAACACATTCCGCAGGGGGCGGCATTGTTTTGTAGCGCGAAGCGCGAATCAAAATAATGCCGCATGCCCGAGGACGCGTTGGAAAGCAACCTCATTCCGGCCCGAACAGGTCCGTCTACCAGCACATTTACAAATTCGTAAACTTTTTTCAAAAAAGTGCTTGCACAGTTCTCGAATCATAGGTTATTATCTTCCTCGTTGAACGCGCGGGTCGAACAAAACAAACCGCGAATCAACAACATAGCATGTCGGAGTGGCGGAATTGGCAGACGCGCTAGCTTGAGGTGCTAGTGACCGCTTTTTGGTCATGCGGGTTCAAGTCCCGCCTCCGACACCATCGCATTTGAGAAGCCTCTTCGGAGGCTTTTTTGTTACCGATAGACGGTGGGGTCCACGATGGAAACGCTTGAACGCAACGAGTGGGCAGACGTTGCCCAACTAGTCGAGATCACGAGCGATGCTGTCATCATCTGCGAGCTCGACGGAACCATTCTGCATGTGAATAATCGCTTACTTGGTTTGATGTGCGAGGAACGCGCCGACGTCATCGGTGGAGATGTTAAAGACGTCCTGTACTCGTCCGCTTTTGAACGTGCGACGGAACATCGTCTGCCATTTGAAACCGATGGCTCCGAGAACGAACTGATGCTCAAGTTGAGCGACGGCTCTTTTATTCCCGTCTTGGTTCGTGCGGGCTCCGTAACGCCTCCACGCATCTTTGGGCGCCGCGCACCACGTGTCCTGGTGGCGCTTCACAGTATCGAGGAACAGTATTCTCACGACCGGCAACTCAAGCGTGCGTTATCGGAGCTTAGAGTGGCGAACAAGCGTCTCTCTGGGACGCTCTCGGTCATTATGAGCACTGTGGGCTCCGATGAGTTACCCAGCCTGCTTGATACCGTTTTGAACCAGCTTGTAGGAACGCTCGACGCTTCGGGTGCCGCTATCTATTTTTCTGAGAGCGGCGGCTTTAAGCTTCGCGGTGTTTCCAAGGAGCTGTACGACAGCTACCTGCCCGAGTTTTTGCCGTATGGCGCTGGCATTCCGACGTATGTTCTTCGCGAGTCGCGTGCCTGTCGCTTGTCGATTCAACAGGACCTTGAGGGCGATAGGGCCGCCTCCGGTATGTTCATGGACCTGGATAATCGTTCTAAGCACCTGTTGCGCATGCAGGATATGCCTCCGTACCGCAGTGAAATCTGTCTTCCCGTTTTTTACGGTACGCAGATCCTTGGCGTGCTGGAAGTTGGTTGGAAACGCCCCCAGGCACCGCTTGCCTATGACGTTAATGTGCTCGAGGTCATTTGCGATTACCTGTCTATCCAGCTGGTCGGCATGGCATCGAGCCTTCGCTCCCGTCGCACGGCCGAGCTTGGCCGCTCGCTCAATGTCTTGCGGGATGAGTTGTTTACCTTTCTAGACGATTCCGCCGCGGCTACCCAGGCGGTATCGTCCGAGATCTGCAATATGCTCAACTGCCATTTTTGCCCTATTGAGTATGACGCCAGTCTGGATTCCTACGTCATAGATTTTGAAGGCGGCAGTCGCGTTGCTTTGCCGGACGATCCCGAGAAGCTTTTCTTTTCCACGACGGCGCCAGCGGCACGTTTGGGGGCTGCCCCCGATGGCTTTGAGGCATCTGTTTTGGGCGGCACGAGTGCCGAGGACCTTAAACACGTCCGTATAACTCGCGTTGACGAATCGATGCCTATGGGAGGCTGGCTTAGGGCACATGGCCTGCCTTGCCAGGGTCTCTACGTCGACGCCGGCATCGAGGCGGGGCGCCCGCGCTCTGAGGGCGATGGCAAGCACAGTAACGACGCGATCGTTCCTGCTTCTGTTGCGAAGGGCCCGACGACGCGCGCGCTGCTGCTTCGTGATGGTAGCCAAGAGCCGATTGATGACCTTGAATATGACTACTTGGTGCACTTGGCTCATGACTTTGAACTGATCTATGAAGGCGAATCTCAAAAGCGTGAGGAGCGCCATATCGCTCAGACCCTCCAGATTGGCATGAGAAATTCACTGGGGGATGTTCCGGGAATCGCCGCCGATTCGGTGTACCTGTCGGCCACGAACTCGGCGTTGGTCGGCGGCGATTTCTATACGCTCATCCGTCTTCCCGACGACTGCGCCGTCATGATTCTGGGCGATGTGTCTGGCAAAGGCATTGAGGCTGCATCGATGTCTGCACTCGTCAAGACGGCGCTGACGGCCTATGCCTGGGAGGGTGCGGGGCCTGCCCGCATGGCCCGCTCGCTCAATAGCATGCTCATGGGCTTTTCGAGGGTCGAGACGTTCGTGACGGCCTTTATCGCTAAGATTGACCTTAAAGCCGGGCGCGCTACCTATTGCTCTGCGGGACATCCTCCCACTATGGTCATCAGACCGTCGTCGAAGCCGCTTGGCGGCGGAGAAACCCGAGGGGGAGAAGTGGAGCTCCTTGGGTGCCAATCGGGCGTGATCGGTGCCTTTGAGAGCATGGTCTACGAGACGGGCGCCTTTACGTTCGCTCCTGGTGACATGCTATTTATGTATACCGACGGAACGATTGAAGCACGTGATCGCTCGGGTGCTTTCTTTGGCGAACAGCGCCTTCGCGACCTTCTGCTCTCTGTCTCGGGTGAGGGCGTATCGGGCATTTGCGGCAAGGTCTTGGGCGAGCTTGACCGATTTACCGATTCGGCGCTGGACGATGACATTGCATTGGTGTCCCTTGAGTTTTTACGGGGTCGTTCATAGACGACGCTGGGCGGGTTGAATCCGCACGGTTGGGGAAACGAATGCATCGAGTGGGCTTTTTTGGGGAACCATGGTCGTATGAATGAGTGGAATGACATAGCGGTTTTGACGCCACCGGGTGATGTCGACATCGCCTCGGTGCCCGTGCTGCGCCGACGGTTGGACAATTTGATCGACCGGGGCGTTCGTCGCGTTGTCATCAATTGCCAGGCCGTGGGCTTTATCGACTCGACGGGTTTGGCGTTTTTGCTTACACGTGCCAGAGAACTCATGAGGCGAGAGGGCCTGCTTTCGCTCGTTAACGCCTCCGATGAGGTCATCCGCTTTTTGGAGATTGCCCGACTTGTCGACATCCTCCATGTTGCGGGCTTCGCTCGGGAGTCGATTCCTGCCATTCCGGTGGGGGAATTGCCTCGCTGGAGCAAGAGTGTCGAGGTGCGCCAGGGTATCGAGAACCTTCCATACTATCGTCATCGTATTGCCGAGCTACTCGAACCGCTTCCCCTGAGGCGGGATGAGCGCTATGACGTCGCGTTGGCATCGGGCGAGGCGCTGGGCAACGCGTATGACCATGCGGGCGGTATCGGATGCATCCTGACGGTTCAGGCCTATGGCGATCGTGTCGTGATTGAGGTTGTCGACCGTGGGGCGGGCTATTCGATTGACGGGTCGAGTGAACCGGTTACGACTGAGGAGCGCGGGCGTGGGATCAAGCTCATGCGCATGTTAGTCGACAACGTGGAGGTTGCCCGTCGTACTGATGGTGCCGGTACGCGCGTTCGGATGGTAAAGCTGTTTAGCGGAACATTGGAATCGTGCGCCTAGTAAATCGTTTTGGCATGTATATCTGCCAAGAGCATGTGGCGAACAACTTTTTTGAAAAAAGTACTTGCGTCTTTTGGGCAACTCGCGTAAATTAATAACCCGCAAGCGGACATGGCTCAGTTGGTAGAGCACAACCTTGCCAAGGTTGGGGTCGCGGGTTCGAGCCCCGTTGTCCGCTCCATT
>JAIIWC010000124.1 GCA_022745215.1 Collinsella sp.
CCCAGCAGCATGATGAAGGTGCTGGAGCTGAACCCTTTGATGATCTGAGAGTCTGTGTAACCGGCCGCCGAACCAAAAACGGCTGCGGCCAGAACGGCGATCAGACCGACGTTCTTTTTCAGCGCGAAGCCGATTGCGATGCAGGCAACCAGCACGATCAGGGAAAACAATGCAATACTATTGCTCACAAAAATTGCCTCCTTTTGTTTTTTCTCCGCATGGCCCTGCAGGAGAAGACTTCCAAACTGTTTGCTGCGATCGAGCATTTCTGCCAAACTATATAGCAATTTTCGTGCCAAAATCGCATTTCAGGTCAAAATATCTTGAGATTTGTGGATGTGCTCGAAGTTAGGCCATGTCACTTGTGAAAAGTACACAAAAAAAGACCTCCGCAAAATTGCGGAGGTCTTTGGGTACGCGATTTGAGTGCTTGGATCCTTTGCCGATTTTTGCAGGAGTGTCTCATTCTTTCGGCGTCCGGGTGTGTCACAAATGAAACACTGCGACACGCTTTTGCGACATTCAGGGGTCTTGCTTCAGGCGGCGGTACAAGGTGCTGCGGCTGATGCCCAGATCTTTTGCGGCGCGGGAAGCGTTTCCTCCGCTCCGCCGCAGAGCTTCGAGCACATCGCTCTTGTCCGTAGCCGGATCAGTGGTTCTCTCCCGGGCTGCGGGAGCAGATCCAGCGGTTCTCCAGAGGTTCATCTTGAGGGACTGGAACACCTCTTCCTCCGGGCTGCCCCGGTGCAGCAGCAGCGAGACTCTCTCGACCGTGTTGGTCAGTTCACGGACATTGCCGGGCCACGCGTAGGAGCAGCATCGGCCCAGCACCCGGAAAAAGGCGGATCTCTCGTCGGCAGAGCGCTGGGGCATCACCCTGTCGTAAATGGCACGGGCGATCTCCAGATAATCGTCACCCCTCTCCCGCAGCGGCGGCACCAACACGCTGAGGACGTTCAGCCGGTAATAAAGGTCACGGCGGAACCGGCCCTCTTCCACGAGACGGAGCAGATCCCGGTTGGTCGCGCCGATGATCCGAATATCCACCGGGATCACCGTGTCATCGCCCACACGGCGCACTTCTTTTTCCTGTAGGACGCGAAGCAGTGGCGCCTGAAACTCCAACGGCAGCTCACCGATCTCGTCAAGAA
>JAIIWC010000009.1 GCA_022745215.1 Collinsella sp.
CTTGCCGCATGCGGCAAGAAAAGCCATGGAGCTCGCAGCGAGGGTGCCGCCAACAAAGGCGCGACGACCCATAACGGGCTGGTGGAACATAGAATCAGCCATGCCATCCTCCTTATGAGATAGGACAAAGTGAATTCGGCCGGGCAACGTCGAGACAGCCCAATCGAACCATTCAAACGCGGTCCGCTGTTATGGCTGGTTATGCAATGCGGGCCAACGTTTTGCAATACATTAGCGCATTTTATGCACAATTTGGCGCTGATTCCGGTTAACGGTCGAGAATTTCTTTAGTTGGGCGAAGTATGTGGGGATATTTTGACTCTGTTACAAATATGTAAACAAAAAGGGCCCCGCACATGCGGGACCCTTTACAAACGCATATACGCCGATGCTTAGTAGCCGACGATGCCCTGCGGGAAGAAGAACATGCACAGCACGACGCACACGGCAAACACGACAGCCATGATAACGGTCAGGCGGTCAAGGTTCTGCTCCATAACGCCTGTGGCAGAGCTGGAGTTATACAGCGAGCTAGCGATCATATCCGAAACGCCGGTGCCCTTACCGGAGTGCATCAGGACGAGAATCGTCAGCGCCACGGCAGAAACAGCCCAAACGACAAACAGAAGAATCTGAAACGGACCCATAGATAAGCTCCTTAATAGAACAATTCAAACTCCAGTACTGTACCACAATCCCCTGCCCTCCCCTACCTGCCACTCGGGTACTGGCTAGAAATGGCAGAAATATCAAAAAGGGGGTTGCCCGAATATGGGCAACCCCCTCGCATGAAAACTTTTGGAGTTTTCTCTTAGGCCTCGGTGGCGAGCACGCGGCCCGTCATCTCGGCGGAAGGCTCCAGACCAGCCATGGTGAGCATAGTCGGGGCGATATCGGAGAGACGACCGTCCTCGATACCGGTGAGCTGTGCCTTCTCATCAACGATGATAAACGGCACACGGTTGGTGGTGTGAGCCGTAAACGGATGCTTGGAACCGTCGGAAGCGACGTCAAACATGTGATCGGCGTTGCCGTGATCGGCGGTAATCAGCGCAAAGCCGCCCTTAGCGAGAATCGCCGGGACAACCTTGGACAGGGCATCGTCAACAGCCTCGACGGCCTTAACGGCGGCGTCGAAGACACCGGTGTGACCAACCATGTCGCAGTTCGCGAAGTTCACGATGTAGAAATCAGCGCGATCCTCGTTGATGGCGGCGACGAGCTTCTCGGTAACCTCGGGAGCGCTCATCTCGGGCTGCAGATCGTAGGTAGCAACCTTAGGGGAAGCGACGAGCACGCGCTCCTCGCCCTCCTTGGGCTCCTCGATGCCGCCGTTGAGGAAGAACGTCACGTGGGCGTACTTCTCGGTCTCGGCGGTGTGCAGCTGCTTCAGGCCATTGGCGGCGATAACGTCGGCCAGGACGTTCTCAGGGAACGTCTTGGGGAAGGCGACCTCGACATCAAACGTCGGATCGTACTCGGTTATCGTCACAAAGTGCGAAAGCTTGATCTGCTCGCGCTCAAAGCCGTCGAACTCCTTGTCCGTGAACGCGCGAGTCATCTGACGAGCGCGGTCGGGACGGAAGTTGAAGAAGATGGCCGCGTCGCCCTCGTGAATGCCCTCGTTGTGGGCAGCGAAGGGCTCGACGAACTCGTCGCCGCGCGGATCCTTCTCATAGTAGGCCTTGATACCGGCCACGGGGTCTGTATCGGCATCGGACGCGTTGACCATAACGTCGTAGGCGCGCTGGATGCGCTCCCAACGGTTGTCGCGGTCCATGGCCCAATAACGACCCGAGACGGTGGCAACGCGAGCGTCGCAACCAGTCTCCTCAGAAATCTTGGCCAGGAAGGCGCAGAACTCGCTCATGTAGCCGGCACCGGACTGCGGGTCAACGTCGCGGCCATCCATGAAGGCGTGGACGCGAACGGTCTTGACCCCATGCTGGGCAGCCATCTTGACCAGGGCCTCGACATGGTTCATGTGGGAGTGAACGCCGCCAGGGCTCATAAGGCCCATAAGGTGAAGGGTCTTGCCCTCGGCCTTGACATCGTCCATAGCCTTGACGAAAACCTCGTTCTTGGCGATGGAGCCGTCCTTGATGGCATTGTTGATGCGCGAAAGCTCCTGGAACACGACGCGGCCGGCACCGATGTTAAGGTGACCCACCTCGGAATTGCCCATCTGGCCGTCGGGAAGGCCCACGTCCTCGCCCGAAGCGCCGAGCGTGGTGTGGGGATACTTCTCGTACAGGCTATCAAGGAAGGGCGTCTTGGCAGCGGCGACGGCGTTCTCGCCATCGGCCGGTGCCAGGCCGCAGCCATCCATGATGATCAGGAGTGCAGGAAGATGACGCTGTGCCATATGTCCTACTCGCCTGCCTTGACGACCATAGAGGCGAAGTCGGCAGCCTTGAGCGAAGCGCCGCCCACGAGGGCGCCGTCAACGTCGGGCTTGGCGACGAGCTCGGCGATGTTGCCGGGCTTGGCAGAGCCACCATAGAGAACGCGGATGCCGTTAGCGAGCTCCTCGCCGAACATCTCCTTGAGGGTCTCACGGATAGCGCCGCAGACCTCCTGAGCGTCCTCGGCGGTAGCGGTCTTGCCGGTGCCGATGGCCCAGATGGGCTCGTAGGCGACGACGACCTGCTTGGGGCAGGTGATCTCAAGACCAGCAAGGCCAGCCTTGACCTGGTTCACGACGTGCTCGACATAGGTGCCAGCCTCGCGGACCTCGAGAGACTCGCCGCAGCAGAAGACGGGAACAAGACCGGCGGCAACGAGAGCCTTGGCCTTCTTGTTCTGATCCTCGTCGGTCTCGTGGAAGTAGTCGCGACGCTCGGAGTGACCGATGATGCAGTAGGTGCAGCCAGCAGACTTGAGCATGTCGCAAGAAGACTCACCGGTGAAGGCACCCTTGGCCTCCCAGTACACGTTCTGTGCGCCGAGGGCGATGGGGGCAGCCTGAATACGGTCATGAACCGTGGTGATGTCGATGGTCGGAGGGCAGACGAGCACCTCGACGCCAGCCGGAACCTCAGGCAGAGCCTGAGCCAGCTCGTCGGCGAGCTTGGCGGCCTCGGCGACGTCGTTGTTCATCTTCCAGTTACCAGCGATAAGAAGGGTGCGATTAGGCATCGAGAAGCGCCTCCACTCCGGGCAGGGCCTTACCCTCGACGAGCTCCATGGAAGCGCCACCACCGGTGGAGATCCAGCTCATCTTGTCGGCCAGGTTGAACTTGTTGACAGCTGCGACGGAGTCGCCACCGCCGATGATCGAGGTGCAGTCGGCCTCGGCGACAGCCTCGGCGATAGCCTGGGTGCCGTGAGCGAAGTTGTCGAACTCGAAGACGCCCATGGGGCCGTTCCAGAACACGGTCTTGGCGCCCTTGACGGCCTCGGCGTAAAGCTCCTCGGTCTTGGGGCCGATGTCCATGCCCTCACGATCGTCGGGGATAGCGTCGGAAGCGACAACCTCGGGGACAGCGTCCTCGCCAAAGTGATCGGCAACGCGGTTGTCGATGGGGAGCAGGATCTTGACGCCCTTCTCCTCGGCCTTCTTGAGCATCTCGCCAGCGCGCTCGACCCAGTCCTCTTCCTTGAGGGACTGACCGACGGTCAAGCCCTGAGCCAGGAAGAAGGTGTAGGCCATGCCGCCACCGATGATCAGGGTGTCAGCGGAGTCGATGAGGTGATCGAGAACGCCGATCTTGGAGGAAACCTTGGAACCGCCGACGATAGCGACGAAGGGACGCTCGGGCTCGGCGAAGATGCCGGTCAGCGTGTCGACCTCCTTCTCGAGCAGGAAGCCGGCGACGGCAGGCAGGTAAGCGGCGGGGCCCACGACGGAACCCTGGGCGCGGTGAGCGGTGCCGAAGGCATCGAGAACGAAGACGTCACCATAGGAAGCGAGCTTCTTGGCGATCTCGGGATCGTTCTTCTTCTCACGCTTGTCGAAACGGACGTTCTCGAGAACGAGGACCTTGCCCGGCTCGACGGCGGCGACAGCCTCGGCAGCCTTCTCGCCGTAGGTGTCGGCGACAAAGGCAACGTCGAGACCAGAGAGCTCGGCGAGCTTCTTGGCGACGGGCTCGAGGGACAGCTCGGGCTGGAAGCCGGTGCCATCGGGACGGCCGAGGTGGCTCATGAGGATGACGCGAGCGTTGTGCTCAACGAGGTAGTTGATGGTGGGCAGGGCAGCCTTGATGCGGGTGGTGTCGCCAACGACGCCATCCTTGATAGGCACGTTGAAGTCAACGCGGACGAGAACGCGCTTGCCGTCGACATCGATGTCGCGGACGGTCTTCTTGGTAAAGGCCATGTTTGCTTCTACCTTTCGTACGTGTCTGCCTCCCATTACGGCAGACGATTTCCTATAAAAAGGGCGCGACCCTAGGGTGTAAGCCCTATGAGGCCGCGCCCTTCTTTAGACGCTCAACGAGCTATTCGCTAAAAGCTAAATTAAGCAACGAACTTCTCGAAGTACTTGATGGTGCGGACCATCTGAGAGGTGTAGGAGTTCTCGTTGTCGTACCAAGAGGTGACCTGAACGAGGGTCTGGCCGTTGCCGAGGTCAGAGCACATGGTCTGAGTGGCGTCGAAGATGGAGCCGTGGGTCTCGCCGATGATGTCGGTGGAGACGATGTCGTCCTCGTTGTAACCGAAGGTCTCGGAGATGGTGGAAGCGTAGGCCTTCATAGCGGCGTTGACCTCGTCGACGGTGACCTTCTTGTCAACGACAGCGTAGAGGTTGGTGATGGAGCCGGTCGGCGTCGGGACGCGCTGGGCGGCACCGATGAGCTTACCGTTGAGCTCGGGGAGAACCAGGCCGATAGCCTTGGCAGCACCGGTGGTGTTGGGGACGATGTTGACGGCGCAGGCGCGGCTACGACGCTTGTTGCCCTTGCGCTGCGGGCCGTCGAGCGGCATCTGGTCGCCGGTCCAGGCGTGAATGGTGGTCATGATGCCGGACACGATGGGAGCGAAGTCGTTCAGACCCTTGGCCATCGGGGCGAGGCAGTTGGTGGTGCAGGAAGCAGCGGAGATGATGTTGTCCTCAGCGGTCAGCGTCTCGTGGTTGACGTTGTACACGATGGTGGGCAGATCGCTGCCGGCCGGAGCGGAGATGACGACCTTCTTGGCGCCAGCGTTGATGTGGGCCTGAGCCTTAGCCTTGCTGGTGTAGAAGCCGGTGCACTCGAGAACGACGTCGACGTCGAGGTCGCCCCAAGGCAGGTTGTTGGCGTCGGCCTCCTTGTAGATCTTGATCTCCTTGCCGTCAACGGTGATGGAATCCTCGCCAGCAACGACCTCGTGATCGCGAGCGTAGTTGCCCTGCGTGGAGTCGTACTTCAGCAGGTAAGCGAGCATATCGGGAGAGGTGAGGTCGTTGATAGCGACGATCTCGGAGCCCTCATGACCGAACATCTGACGGAAAGCCAGACGACCGATGCGACCGAAGCCGTTAATAGCAACCTTTACTGCCATTGTGTCTCCTTTCGTAAGGCCCCCGCAAGCTACAGCGCCCGCCGTTGAGGCCCACAAACTAACCACTCGCCTAATATACCTTTTTTTTGACTTGAATTTCACGAGAATAGTCGAAATTGAAAATCAAATTTACGTTAAAACGTTTTAAAGAATAAAATAGCAGCTAAATCCGTATATAAGTCGATACTTTAAACTACCGATTTGCTTCAATGAGCTTTTCAAGCCTCAAAACTCGATGGTAGAGGGCCGACTTCGACAAGGGAGGGTCAGCCATCTCCCCTAAATCACGCAGCGACAGATCGGGATAGCGCTCGCGCAGGTCGCAAAAGACCGCCAAGGCATCCGGAAGCGCATCGCGAAGGCCGCGCTGCTCGAGCTCATCGATAAGCGCAAGCTGATGTTGGGCAGCACCGGCGCTTCTGGTCTGGTTGGCGAGCTCGGCGTTCACGCGACGGTTCACATCGTTCTTAACCAACTTGACCGCGCGCGCCTCCTCAATCTCGGCAACGCTGCGCTTGGCACCAATCAGCTTTAATAGATGCTCGATTTCCTCGGCGCTCTTAATGTACACGGCATATGACCCCCGCCGTGCATTAACACGTGCATGGACCCCAATCTGCCCCAACAGGTCGCAAAGCCCCTTAGCATATTGCTCGCCCTGCACCGCGATCTCCAAATGAAAATCGCCGCGTGGATCGGCCACGAAGCCGCCCGCGATGAGCGCGCCGCGGATGTAGGCAAGCCTGCAGCAGGGACGGGCAACGATGTGTCGGGGAACACCAGCAACGAGCCCTCCCCTGCGGTCTAGAATGCCCAGCAGCACCAGAGCCTTGTCCAGGTCGGGTTGATCGGGCAGGGTAATGAGATAGTTACGGACCTTATGCAAGACCGATTTACGAACGGTGAATTCCGTTTTGAGCTTAAGAATGCGATGCGTCAGCGTGATCATCGTGCGCGCGACGGCTCCCGTCTCGGTCGCGACCGTCAAACGATACCGCCCGGAGCCGGCCAACGAAAGCGTACCGCTCACACGCGTCAGGGCGGCAAGCGTCGACAAATCGCAGTATTCACATTCGGGTTCGCAGCGCGCAAGCTCGTCACGCACCTCGGCGGTAAACGACATGCAGGCCTATGCTTTCGTGTTGGCGCGCGACAAGTCGCGATGGGAAATGCTCACGTGATACTGGGCGCCTTCCAAATAACGTGCCGTGGCCTCGGCGATGGCAACGCTGCGGTGCTGACCGCCCGTGCAACCGATGGCAATAGAAAGCTGCGGCTTGCCCTCTGCGATATAACCGGGCATGACCGTATCGAGCAGCTGCGTCCAGGCCTTCCAGAACTCCTGCGTCTTGGGATGGTCCAGAACAAAGTCGGAGACTTTCTTATCGAGACCGGTCATGGTGCGCATCTCGGGATCGTAGAACGGATTGGGCAGGAAGCGAACGTCAATCATAATGTCCGCCTCGACGGGCATACCGTGCTTAAAGCCAAACGAGAACACGTGAACGTCCATGAGCTGCTGGTCGGACAACTCGGAGAACGCCATGCGCAATTTGTTGCGCAGCGCAGAGGTGCGTAGGCGGCTCGTGTCGATAATCATATCGGCTCGATCGCGCACACCCTGCAGCTGCAGGCGCTCGCGCTGAATCGCATCGGCCGTAGTCTCCCCCGGCTTGGCAATGGGATGACGGCGGCGATTTTCGCTGTAGCGACGAATCAGTACCTCGTCAGAAGCCTCCAGGAACACGATGTCGCAGCTCATCTCGCGCTCTTCGAGCGCGGCGACCGCATCGAGCAGCTCATCGAACAAGCCCTGGCTACGCAAATCGCAGGTGACGGCGAGATGCCTGCCCACGCCCGTATTAATGCCGACGAGCTCGGCAAGCTGGGCGATCAGACGCGGAGGCAGGTTATCGATGCAAAAATAGCCCATGTCCTCGAACACGTGCATGGCCTGCGTGCGGCCCGATCCGGACATTCCGGTGATGATGACGATATCGGGGATGCGCTCCGAGCGCTCCGCCGCATCCATGGCATCTCCCTTTTGCATGTGCTGCCTCCCGAAAACAAGCGCGGGACCCAGCAACCCGGATCCCGCGCGGTCAATTGCCTTTATTGAGTATACCGCCCCGAGCGGATACGAGGCCTGTCTTACGCCTCAAGCGCAGCCTTGAACCAACTTGTAATACTCGTGGGGTGCGTGATGGCGGTGCCGACGACAACGGCCCAGGCGCCAGCATCGATCGCGGCGCGAGCCTCCTCGGGCGTATGCACGCGACCCTCGCAAATGATGGGAAGGCCGGGGAATTCCTCGGTCGCCTGACGCAGGAGCGGCAGGTCGGGGCCATCGGCCATGGTGCAATCGATGGCGGCGACACCGTGAGAGAGCGTGGTAGATACCAGGTCGAAGCCCATATCAACCGCACGGCGAATGTCCTCGATGGTGGCACAATCCGCCATCAGGAGCACACCCTCCTCGTGCAGCGGACGGAAGGTATCCTCGACCGTCTTGCCATCGGGGCGCGGACGATCGGTGGCGTCGATCGCCACGATATCGGCACCAGCAGCAACGCAGGCGCGGGCGTGACGCAGCGTCGGCGTGATGTAAACGCCCTCGTGTCCATCCTTCCATAGGCCAATAACAGGAACCTCACAGCGACCCTTAATGGCGGCAATGTCGGCAAGGCCCTGGCAGCGAATGGCGGCGGCGCCGCCGAGTTCGCAAGCGCGAGACATTTGAGCCATGGTCTCGGGCGTACGAAGCGGCTCGCCCATATACGCCTGAACGCTCACGACGAGCTTACCCTTCAGGGATTGAATCAAAGGATCGACGGTCATAAGGCTGCAACCTTTCTCAGAACAGCCTCCCGAGGCGTGTTGTCTCGGGAGGCTCCTACAGCAGATACGTTTACTTTAACGAAGCGAGAAGATGCTCGGCGGCACCGATGAGCGGAGCATCGCCCTCCAGAGACCCGATGAGAATCGGCGTGTCCTGGAGCGGATCGAGCGCCTGGCTGGCATAGCCCTCGTGCACCGAATCCTTCCACGTCTGCGAACGCCAATCGGGACCCTGATGAATTACGCCGCCCGAAAGCACGATAACCTCTGGATCCAGAATATTGGCAAGCGAGCCCAAGCTGGCGCCCAGCGCAAAGCCGGCGTCATGGATGACCTCGGTCGCCTTTGCGTCGCCAGCACGACACAGGTCGTTCACGTCGCGACCGACCGAAGGACGGCTGGGGTCAACTCGACCGAAGCGTTCGTCGTACATACGGCCAATCGAGGTGCCCGAAGCAACAGACTCAAGATGGCCGGAACGCCCGCAGGCGCAGGGAATGCCGGCGGCAGCCGAGCACTCGATGTGGCCCATATGACCGGCAGCACCATGGAAGCCCTGCATCACGCGGCCGTTCTCGACATATGCGCCACCGATGCCCGTACCGATTCCCAGGCACAAGACGGAGAACTTGCCCTTGCCGACGCCCCAGTGGGCCTCGCCCAGAGCATGAGCCTGCACGTCGCCCACAACGGCAACGGGAAGACCAAGGTCCTCGCGCAGACGCGGCCCCAACTGAACGCCGGACCAGCCGGGCATGATCTCATTGGCATAAGCAATGGCGCCCGTCTTGGGATCGACAACGCCTGCGGCACCGATACCGACACCGAGAACCTCGACATCGGGATTCGCCTCAAGAGCGGCCTTGATAGACGCCTCGATACGCTGGAAGACGGCCTCGCCGCCCTCCTGGGCCTCGGTAGGAATCTCGGCCTCAAAAACGGGATGGGGCACACTACCGTCAGCCGGGTACTCCATGATGGCAGTCGCAATTTTAGTTCCGCCGATATCGACAGAGCAGACGTACTTGTTCTCCATGTCGCTCTCCTTCGGAGATAAAAACAACTACAGGAAATGCGCCGTCAGGCTAGCCGTCACAGCGCAGTAAAGGTTTTCCAGGTGTCCGAGATCGCCGAGAAACCGTGTGGCCATTGACCTAATGGGTCATGGCCACACGGTTGAACGGCGAGGTCGGGTGCCTGGGAAGCTTTACAGGAGACCGTTGTCCTGAAGGACCTTCCTAATCGCCTCGACGTTCTCGCCGGTCATGGCCTTCACCGGGCGCGGCATGGTCGGGCTGTCGAAGATGCCCATGAGGTTCATAGCGGTCTTGAAGGCGCCGACGCCACCGGCATAGCCCTGGACGCCCGAGGTGACGTCCCAGATGTGCGAAATCTCATTGAGGCGATCCTGCTCGGCCTTGACGGTAGCCCAGTCGCCGGCCTGAGCGGCCTTCCACTGGCGCACGTAGCCCTCGGGCTCAACGTTGGCAAGGCCCGGGACAGAACCGTCGGCGCCACCGAGGTAAGCGCCGTCGACAACAACCTCGTGACCGGTGAGGATGCTCATCGGATGGCCGTTCTTCTCGTTCTCCTGAACGAGATAGCGGAACGAGATGTCATCACCCGAGGAATCCTTGACGCCAGCAAGGACGCCCTCGGCGCCGAGCTTGGCAAGGAGCTTCCAGGGGAGCTTGGTGTGAACGCAGACGGGAATGTCATAGGCAAAGATGGGCAGGTCGAGCTCCTCGTGCAGGATGCGGAAGTGCTCCTCGACCTCGGTCATGCCCTGCAGGGCATAGAACGGGCAGGTGGCGACAAGCGCATCGGCGCCCAGCTCCTGAGCGACCTTACCGTGCTCGATCATGCGCTCGGTCTCGGTATCGATGATGCCGACCAGGACGGGCACGCGGTGGTCGACGATACGAACGGCCTCGGCGATGATCTGGCGACGACGCTCATCGGTGGAGAAAACGACCTCGCCCGAAGAGCCCAGGAAGAACAGGCCATCGACGCCGGCATCGATCATGCGGTTGATGCTGCGCTCAAAGGAGGCAACGTCGAGCTGGTGGTCTTCGGTATCGGGAACAACGACGGGAGGGATAACGCCGGTGAATTTCTGAGTTGCCACAAGAATCTCCTTAGTTGTCTGGCGGGCGGCCCTATGCCACCCACTCTTGTTGGCAGTGTCCAGGCCGTCTAGGCCAAAGAACACGGGTAGAACGTTTGGTTAAAAAAGTCGATGACTTCGTTTTCGAACGCGTTGATGCGCTCATGAGCGTATTTGGCATAGATGATATGCCTCCGGTCACACTCAAGACCGTTGAATACGGCAAACTGGCCCTTGGGATCACTCACGGCATCCATGAGCGATGTGCCCATGAGCACCGATCCACGCACCCGAGACGACAACGCCTCGAGGCCACCGGGAATTGGATTGGCAACCGCCGTGCAGGCGAGGCCCCGCTCGTCCAGAGCAGAAACCGCCAGCGCGACTCCGCCGCCAAGGCCCTCGCCCCATGCAAAGATGCGGTCGGGGTCCACGCCATCAAGATTGCGCGCCACCTTCGCCATCGCGAAACCCCAACGGACGCGCTTGACAAAAGCAGGGGAGGCAATCCCCTGCCGCAGCTCGCTGGATCCAATCGCCTCATCGTCCAGCGCAAGCACGGCATATCCCATGGCCGCAAACCTCGTCATGTGATGCCATCCCCGCACGGGTCGGTCGATGTCGTGAAACATCAGACATAGCGGCACAAGCTCGGATGCTCGGGCGCGACCGGCAGGCTCGATCAAACGTGCGTGGACCACATCGCCACCAAGCTCAAAGGAAACCTCGGAGTAGCGGGCATACGGATTGGCGAAATCGATCGCCGTAATACTCGGCCCGCAAACCTCAAGGTCCGAAGCGGCTATCTCTAATTCGGAAACATCCGCAGAAGCATCACCGCGCCAATCCCGGAAATCAGCGAGCCTTGACGAGACCGTTCCGGGAATCCCCACAAGGTCGGAGACAATCAGCTCATTGACATTGCTCTCGCACTTAGACATGAGCCTCCCCTCCCTTGCAGAAAAACGGAATGATCAGATCGTCAAAATCCTGAATCTCCTCGTGGCCAAAGCCTTCAAAGAACTCATGACGCTTTTCACAGGTCAGGTTGTTATAGACCGCAAACTGCGTCGCTGGCGGACAGACGGTATCGGCTGTGCCGGTGCCAAACAGCACGGGGCATTTGACCATAGGGGCAAAGTTCTTGGAATCGAAGTACGCCAGCTTGGCATAGGCTTCGTCGATACGAGTCGAGTCCTCGTCAAACCAGCGAGACCAATAGCGCAGGCCCTCGTAGGCAATGTCGTCGGCATCCAAATCCCAGACCAGGCGGAAATCCGACAGGAAGGGATAGAGGATGGCGGCGCGATTGATAAGCTCGCTGTTAAGTGCACAGGTCGCAATGCCCAAACCGCCGCCCTGCGACGCGCCGTTCACAAACACACGGGCAAGATCGATGCCCTCGAGCTCGCGAACGATGCGGCACAGGATGCGAATATCTTGGTGCAAGCGGACATAGTAGAGGTTGGCCGGATCGCCGTCGATACCGGCGACGATATGGCCCGCGACCGTTGTGCCCTCAAATCCACCAATGTCCTCGGAGGGACCTCCTTGGCCGGGGCAGTCGAGGGCGATGAGTGCCATGCCCATGCCCGCAAACGACGCCTGCTCAAACCAGCTGCGGCTTGCACCCGGATACCCATGGAACTGAAGTACCAATGGCACGGGCTCGTCCGAGACGGGTTTAAGGTACTTGGCATGCAGGCGAGCGCCACACATGCCGGTATACCAGAGGTCGAAAAGCTGGCAGGTCACGGCATCGGTGACCGATGCCGTCTCGATCGCATAGTCAAGCCCGACGGCGTCGGCCTCGGCCATGCGGTCCTTCCAAAAGAGATCGAAATCTGATGGACGGGGCATGGCGCCCCGATACCCACCAAATTGCTGTTGTAGCTCCTGAGCACTTGGCATGGCTCGTGAACCCAACCTTTCGAAATCGCAACGGAGGTGCGCCCGGCAAGGGAACCGGGCGCACGGGAGGGAAAGCGAGGCTACTCGCCGAGCTTGGGATGCAGCAGCGACGGCGCAGCACCGAGCAGCATCTTGGTGTAGGGGTCCTGAGGGTGCTGGAAGACCTGCTTGGCCTCGCCCTGCTCGACGATCTTGCCGCCATTCATAACGATGATGTCGTCAGAGATATAGCGGACCGTCTGGATGTCATGGCTGATGAACACCATGGCCAGGCCGAGCTCCTTCTTAAGGTCGGTCAGCAGGTTCAGAATCTGCGCGCGGACCGAAACGTCCAGAGCCGAGGTGGGCTCGTCGGCGATGATGGCATCGGGGTTCAACGACAGGGCACGGGCAATTGCGACGCGCTGGCGCTGGCCGCCCGAAAGCTGGCCGGGAAGAACCTCGGCGGCGGAGCTGGGCAGACCGGTGAGCTCCAGGAGCTCCTTGACGCGCTTCTCCTGCTCGGCCTCGGTACCCAGGTTGTGGACGCGCATGGGGTCGAGCAGCTGCTCGCGAACGACCATGCGGGGATTGAGCGCCGTAGCCGGATTCTGGAACACGACCGAGATGACACGGCCCATGTGGCGACGGTCCTCGGCGGTACGCTTGGTTACGTCCTTGCCCTTAAAGTAGACCTTGCCGCCCGTGGGGGCCTGCAGGCCGCACATGACGTTGGCGGTGGTGGACTTACCGCAACCGGACTCGCCGACGATGCCGATCGTCTGACCGGGCATGAGCCTAATCGTTACACCCTGGACGGCGTGAACCAGGTTGGGGTGCAGAATCGAGCCGGTACGGGTCCTAAAGGTGACGTGGACGTCATCAAGGAAGATGATCGGCTCGACGCCGTTGACTGCGGTCTCGCTCATCTACATCACCTCCGCGTGAGGGGTCAAACCATTTGCCTTGAGCACCTCGTCGGGGAGCTCGGAATAGAAGTGCTCGGTGCCGGGCACGCGCTTGAAGACCGGACGGGTGTCCAGGCCAATGCGCGGATGGCTCGAGCGGGGCGCGAAGCGATCGCCCTTGGGGAAATCGCGCGGGCTCGGAACGGCGCCGGGCACCTGGTGCAGACGGCCCGAACCGCTCTCGATGGACAGAACGGAGCCCAGAAGACCGCGGGTGTACTCGTGGATCGGGTTAGTGAGCAGCTCCTTGGTGGGCGCCTGCTCGATAACCTGACCGGCGTACATAACCGTGATGTTATGGGCGACCTCGGCGACCAGCGCCAAGTCATGCGAGACGAAGATCATGGCAAAGCCGAGCTTGGCCTGAAGGTCGTTGAGCAGCTTGATGACCTGCTTCTGGACGGTAACGTCCAGAGCGGTCGTGGGCTCGTCGCAGATGACCAGCTTGGGGTCGCGGGTAAGGGCCATAGCGATCAGGACACGCTGACGCTGGCCGCCGGAAAGCTCATGCGGGTAGCTCTCGAGCGTACGCTTGGGGTCGAGGCCCACGAGCTCCAGGAGTTCCTCGGCGCTGCGGGTGCCGCCGCGCTTGGTGAGTTGCTTCATCTGGGCAGAGATGAGCATGGAGGGGTTGAGCGAGGACAGGGCGTCCTGATAGACCATAGCGATATCGGTACCGCGCAGGCCGAACCACTCCTTCTTGCTCATCTTGAGCAGGTCGCGGCCCTCCCAGAGGACCTCGCCGGAAAGGTGCTCGTCATCGTCGGTCAGGCCCATGATGGCCAGCGTGGTGATGGACTTACCGCAACCGGACTCGCCCACCAGGCCCATGGTCTGACCAGGACGGACGTCAAAGTTGACATGGTCGACGACGTTGATATCGCCGTGATGCTCAAACTGAATGCAGAAGTCACGGACCGAGAGAATCGGTTCGACAGACTCGTCGGGCACATGGCGATCGTCACGCTTGAGCTCGACATCGCGCAGGGCGCCAAGGCGAGCGGAGAGGGACTGGGCCTGCTCCTTGTAGGCGCGAACGGGGTCGGAGACCAGCAGGTCGGCCTCGCGACGCTTGGAGGAATCGGTCGGATCCAGGGCGGCGGAGGGAGCAGCGGCCATGGCGTCGGTAATGCCCTCGGAGAGGATGTTGAGCGCCAGGCAGGTGATCATGATGGCCAGGCCCGGGAACAGCGCCTGCCACCAACGGCCGGCGAGCACGCCGCCGCGGGCGTCGGCGAGGATGTTGCCCCAGGTAGCGGTGGGCTCCTGGATACCAGCGCCGATGAAGGTCAGCGAGGCCTCGAAGATGATGGCGTCGGCGACCAGGGTAACGGTGAAGACCATGATCGGGGCGATGCAGTTACGCAGAACATGCTTGATCAAAATCCACGGAGCCTTGGCGCCGGAAACGATGACCGCGCGGACATAGTCCTCGCCGTACTCGGACACGATGTTGGCGCGCACGATACGGGCAATCTGCGGAGTGTACATAAAGCCGATGGCGAAGATGATCGACGGCACGGAGTTGCCCAGGATGGAGACGAAGACGGCCGCGAGGGCGATGCCCGGGATGGACATGATGATGTCCAGGATACGCATGATCGTCTCGGAAACGGCCTTGCGCGAAACCGCCGCAAGGGCGCCCACGACCGAGCCGCAGACCAGAGCCATGGCAGTGGCGCCAAAGCCGATAATCAGCGAGTAACGACCACCGTAGAGCATGCGCGACAGAATGTCGCGACCCTTATCGTCGGTACCGAAGATAAATCCGTTGCCGGGAGCCTGGCGAGCCGTAAAAATCTCGACCGGGCTATAGGGGGCAAGAAGGGGCGCCAGAATCGCAGTCAGGGCGACCAGCACCAACACGACGGCGGCAATCTTAGAAGACAGCGTCATCTTCTTCCAGCCACCGAGCTTGAGCCCCTTGGAGGCAGCCTTCTCGAGCTGCTCGGTTTGCTTCTCTCGAATCTTTACCATAATCTACACCGTCCTGATGCGCGGGTTGATGAGCAGGTAGAGCATGTCAACCACGATGTTGATGATGATGAAGGCAAGAGCAACGACGATAACGACGCCCTGAACCAGGTTCGCCTCGTTGCCCTGAACGCCCTGCAGAATCGCGGTGCCCATGCCGGGGAGGTTGAAGATAACCTCGATGACGACGGCGCCGCCCATGAGGTAACCGATCTTAAGACCGAGGGTGGTGACCGGGGTGATCAGCGCATTGCGAAGAACGTTGATGCCGACGACGACCTTCTCGGGAACGCCGGCGCCGCGAGCCATACGGACATAATCCTTATCGAGCTCCTCGACCATGGCGGTACGCACGATACGAGTCATCTGGCCCGTCAGCGGAAATGCCAAGGCGATAGCGGGCATGATCATACGTCCCAGATAGCCAGCCGGATTCGTGGTGAAGTGAGGCAGAGCACCCGATGCCGGAAGCACCTTAAGGTAGGAAGAGAACAGCAGGATCAACAGAACGGCAAGCCAGAACGACGGGGTTGCCAAGCCGGCGATGGAAAAGACGCGGATCACTTGGTCCGGCCATTTGTCGCGATACAGTGCCGCGATGACGCCGAGTAAAAACGAAACGACCGCACCGATGGCAAGGCCGATGAAGGTCAGCTGCATCGTGACGGGCAGGGCCGTGGAGATGCGCTTGGCAACGGAGTTGCGAGCAGCACCATAGGTGCCCATGTCACCATGGATCAAATCGCCCATATAGCGCACGTAGCGCACAGGCCAGGGGTCGTCCAGACCATACTTCTCATGGTACTCGGCAACCGCCTCGGGCGAGGCACCGTCACCCAACGCCGTGTAGGCGGGGTCGGTCTTGGAGAACGACATAAGGAAGAACACCAGGACGGTGACGCCCAATGCCATGATCGGCAGCGCCACAAGACGCCTTCCAATCAAACGTAGCAAGTTGTTCACGTTCTCTCCCCTTTCTTTTGTCGGTAGGACCAACTGGTATATGAGTACGGATACTCATTACAAGACCCGAGCGACATCGAGGTCGCCCGGGTCTTTGTTTCAACTATGAGGATACGGTCCCAACGACCGACATCCTGCATACAGACTCAAGCGAGTCTTACGCCTTGACGGTCGCAACGCCCCTGAAGGACATGCTCGTCGTACCGATGCCCTTGAAGCCATCGAGGGCCTCGCCGTTGGGCGCAGTGGACGGATCGTCCCAGGAAGCGGAGACGGTCTTGACGTGGACAACGGGGTACAGAACGGCGTTGTCGGCAATGATGTCGAAGCACTCGTTCCACTTCTTCTGCTGCTCATCGCCCTCAGCGGCAAGAGCCTCGTCCATGAGACCGTGGAGCTTCTGCCACTCAGCGGACTCCTTCCACGGGCAACGGGTCTGCATCCAGACGTTGTCGCCGTACCACCAGTTGAGCAGCAGGTCGGGGTCGGCGCCGAAGCAGGAAGGATCGCCAGGGGCAAGGAGGATATCGTAGGCCTCGCCGCCGTCGATGGCAGCGTAGGTGGCCGGCGAGGTATCGGTCTGGATGGTCACATCGAAGCCGAGAGCGTCGAGGTCATTCTTGACCTGGGCGGCCATGCCCTTAATCTGCTCGTTGTCGGTGGTGCGCAGGGTGATGGCACCCGGGGTGATGCCAGACTCCTCGATGAGCTTCTTAGCCTTCTTGGCGTCGGTCTTGTACACCGTGGAAGCCTCATGATAGTTGGTGAAGCTCTTGGGCAGGTAGCAGCTGGCAGCGGTGGCAAGGCCGGCGAAGGTGTTGCTGACCATCTTCTCGGTGTCGAGCGCATACATGACAGCCTGACGGACCTTGACGTTGTTCCAAGGCTCCTTGGCGACGTTGAACATGATGAAGCGGGTGCCGAAACCCTGAACGTTATCGATCTTGCAGCCGGCGCTCTCGAGCTGGTCGACGGCGTCAGCGGTAACGAGCTCCATAACGAGCGTGGAGCCCTCCTGCTGAGCGGTAACGCGAGCGGTGGGGTCGGTCAGGATGCTGTACTGGATCTTCTTATCCTCGGCAGCATACTCACCGTTGTACTCGGGGTTGGGAACCAGGGTGATCTCGGTATCGGAGATAGAGTCGTACATCCAGGGGCCGGAGCCGATCGGCTGCTTGGCGCGATCCTCCTCGGTCTGGGTGGCCGGGGTAACGCGGACGATGGCCAGACGATCCTTGAGCAGGGAGAAGTTGGGGACCTTGGTCTTGACCGTCACGGTGCTGGCGTCCTTGGCCTCGATGGACTCGAAGGGCTGGAAGAACGGAGCATAGGTAGCGGAAGCGGCGCAAGCGGTGTAGGAGGCAACGACATCGTCAGCGGTGACCTCGGTGCCATCGGAAAACTTGGCGCCCTTGCGGATGGTGACCTCGAAAGTGGTGTCATCCACAGACTTGGGATCGTCGGTGGCGAGCTCGTTGAAGGTGCTGTAGTCGTGGTAATCGATGCCGTAGAGGCCCTCGACGACGTGCCAGTTAGCACCCAGGCCCACAGCGGAGCCGGTGCTGGCGGGATCGAAGCTGGACGGAGCGTAAGCGGAACCAGCGGTGATCACGCCGCCGCCACGGTTGGCGGAATCGGTGGAACCGGAAGCGGAACCCTCGTCGCTGGAGCTGCCACCGCAGCCGGTGAGACCAAGCCCTGCGACAGCAGCGACGCTGCCGGTGAGGCCGAGGAACGAACGCCTGGACATACCCTTGTTGATGATGGCCATGTCTTCTCCTATCAATAGAGAATCTTACCCGGGAGCACCTAGACGTGCCCCCGCGCAACTTGCGGACGATATATACCTTACCTACCGACGAACCCAACTGAGGTGCCGCGCTCGGCGACCGATACATACATACGCTTGAACGGTATTTACTACCGTTCACCGAATTCATTGACAAACGATTCGCCAGACAGTATGTATCGACGAGGTGAGATATCAGTCTTCGTCAACCCGCAGGATAGCAGGGTTGTTCACCATGGCTAGTCAAACGTTTTAGCGTTAATTAAACCCGAAATCGGCTGGTAATCGCCGTGAAATACATGATTGAAAATCACGCAATCATGTATATCAGTTGTTTAGAGGCGTGTTTAGTTTTCGGATTGCTTTGCCGCCGCCTCGGCGCGCTCGGCATTCCATGCAACGAGCGCCTCGTGAACCGCTTTGGCGACATCGGCAGGAACGCCTCGAACTTCCGCGATCTCTTGCTCACTCGCCGCGCGCAAACGCTTCATCGAGCCAAAATGGCGCATAAGGGCACGTTTTCTGGTGGGTCCCACGCCTGGAACGTCATCGAGTACCGAAACCGTCATGGCTTTATCGCGCAATTCGCGATGGAACGTGATGGCAAAACGGTGCGATTCATCGCGCACCTGTTTAATTAGATAGAGCGACGCGGACCCGGTCGGCAGCACGACGGGAGTCTCGTCCCAAGGCACGAAAACCTCCTCATCGGCCTTTGCCAAGCCACAAACTGGTATATCGAGCCCAAGAGCCTCAAGTTGCTTGATCGCAGCGGTCAATTGCGGCTTACCGCCATCGACAACGAGCAAATCGGGGCGCGAGCCAAAGCGCTCGTCGGCCATGCGCTCGGGAGCATAACGTCGTCCCAAAACCTCGGACATCGACACGAAGTCGTTTGCCTCGTCCAATTCGGCCTGAATTTTAAAACGACGATACTGACTCTTGTCGGCGCGCCCGTTGGTAAACACCACCATCGAGGCGACCGTAAAGGTGCCATGCAGTGTAGAGATATCGAAGCACTCGATACGCAACGGCGGCGATGGCAGCGCCAACGCACTTTCGAGCTCCAGGAGCGCTTGATTGGTGCGGTCGTCAGCGTACCCCGTTCGCATCATGTAGCGCATGAGGGCATGGCGCGCATTTTTGGATGCCATATCGAGCAGACGGTGCTTTTCGCCACGCTGCGGCCTATGGAGATGGCAGGAACGCTCACGCTTGCCCGCAAGCCACTCCCCCAGCGCTTCCGCATCCTCAAGCTCGACGGAAAGGTTGACCTCAGCTGGAATATCAGCCGTCTCGTCGTAATAGCGCTTAAGAAAGCCCGACTGGAGCTCTTCCTCGTCAACATCAAGACCCTTGTCGAGAATGAACTCGCAGGTGCGAACTGTTCGGCCCTCGCGAACGACGAAGACGCAAGCGGCGGAGATGGTCTCCTCGCGATAGAAACCGATGACATCTATATCGACACTGGAGGGAAAAACGACTTGCTGACGATCGTCCAGACCCCTGATGACCTCCAAACGACGTTTGACGCGTGCCGCGCGCTCAAAGTCGAGCGCCTCAGCGGCATCCGTCATCTCGGAGGTCAGCTCATCGACGACATCCTTGCGATGGCCCGACAAAAAGCGCTCGACACGCTTGACGTTCTTGGCATAGTCTGCCGGGGAAATCGCGCCGACACACGCACCCGGGCCGCGCCCGACATGGTAGTCAAAGCAGGGGCGCCCGTTTTGCGCGCAAATCATATTGACGATGTCTTCCTCGCCCTTGTGGGACTCGACGATACGGCGACAACGACGCCACTCCGCACAGGATGCGGAGCAGATGGGGATAACCTTGCGCAGCGTATCTATCGTCTCACGTGCCGCGCGGCTATCGGTATAAGGTCCAAAATAGCGCGTTCCCGGCTTATGACGCTCACGCGTGTATTTGATAGCGGGATACAGGTCGCCCTTTGTAATGGCGATAAAGGGGTAGCTCTTGTCATCCTTGAGGTCGACGTTAAAGTACGGATGGTACTGACCAATCAAATTGCGCTCGAGCACCAACGCCTCGTGCTCGGTCTCCACCACGATATAGTCAAAGCTCGCCACCAGCTGCATCATCAGCGGGATCTTCTGGCGCTCGTCCTGCAGCGTCACGTACTGACGCATACGGGCGCGCAGGTTTTTCGCCTTGCCCACGTAGATGACATCGCCCTTGGCGTCTTTCCAAAGGTAGCAGCCGGGCTGCGTGGGAACGCGCGAAACCTGCTCGGCAAGCGTTGGAATGTTGTCGTGACCGGCCACGCGCACCTACTTGCGACGAATCAGCGCCGAGACCTCGGGCATCTTAAGGACGACGGCAAGGCCAAAGGTAACAGCAAGCGAGACGACACCCGCAACGCAAACGTAGCCAAGAGTAATCAGAATCGAGCCGCCAAGTGCCCCGACAAAGTGCTCAAGAGCCCACATGACGCCGGCGCCTGCGGCAGCACCCAGGCCACCGAGCAAAAGGCCAAAGAAACCGCCATGCAGGATAGATTTAACCTGAAGACCACGCAGACGACGACGCAGCCACCACAGCGAGCAACCGACCAAGATCACGTAGTCGACGACATACGAAAGCGCGATTGCCGGCATACCGAAGCCCAGCACAACGCCAAACAGCAGAACCGAGCCGGCCTGGCCGATGGCGGAATACAGACAATAGCGGCTATAGGGCTTCATGTCGAGCAAGGCAGAGAAGCTCTTCTGCATCAGCACGACCACGCCGTAGAGCGGCAGGGAAAGTGCCAGGTAGATAAGGAACTCCGACACCAGCGCCACACCGGACTCATCGAACTTGCCAGCGCAGTAGATCATGTTGAGCGGACGCGCGAAGACAATCAGGTACAGCGCGAATGGAATCAGGAAGAACAGCATCTGGGCGACGCCACGCGAAATGCCCGTGCGGACGCTGTCGTAATCCTTCTCCTGTGCGTCGTGAGAGAGCTCGGTATAGAGCGCCGTCGAAAGCGAGGCGGCAATCAGCGCGTAGGGCAGCGTGTACCACAGGCGCGCATAGGCGATGACGGAAGGACCAGTCTCGGGCTGGACCACCAGCGCAGCAGCGTTGGTGATAGAAGTCGAGACAAACATGCACACCGTGGCGAGCAGCGTCGGGATACCGAGCGCAATCGTCTGGCGCAGTGCGGGGTCCTTAAAGTCGATATGGATATGGGGATGCACGCCGTGCTTGCCAAGCGCGGGGATCTGACATGCCATCTGAACAAAGACACCGAGGGTCGTACCGGCTGCAATCAAGATGATGCCGGCACGTTCGCCAAACTGTGCGGACACGGGCGCAAAGCCCATAAAGCTCGCAATGACGATCACATTGTTGAGGACCGGGGCAAACGTCGACCAGAAGTAGTCGCGGTGTGCGTTGAGGACGCCCGAAAACACCGAGCCCAAACCATAAAACAGAATCTGGATGGCAAAGAAACGGAACATGAACGCAGCGGTATCCATGCTGCCGCCGTCACCCGAAAGGAACGATTGCGTCCAGATAAAGCCCGGGGCGAACACGGTCCCCAGCAACGAAATGCCACCCAGCACCAATAGCAGAATACCGAGCAGGTTGCCCACGTACTCGTTAGAGGCCTCGCGACCCTGCTCACGCCTCACGCCCATGTACACGGGCAAAAACGCCGTCACGAGCATGCCGCCCATCACGAGTTCGTAGAGCATATTGGGCAGGTTGTTGGCGACCTGATAGGAAGACGAGAGCAGCGACATGCCGATAGCGGCCGCCATTGCCCACGTGCGGATAAAACCGGTGACGCGAGACACGATGGTCAGGATGGTCATAAGCCCGGCGGAACGACCAACCGTGGAGTAGTCCGACGAGCCCATGTCGTCAGTGTCGTCTCGCGACGAAGAAGCTTCGGATGAGGGTGTCTGAGGCGCAGATTCTTTTGCAAAATGAGCTCCGCACTTCAATTCTTCCTGCGGCATCGCTCAGTCCTCTCTCGTAATTGGGGCGACCGTCGCCCCGCAAAATGCAATTAAATCATCAGGTGCAAGCTCAAGCTGATAACCACGCTTGCCTCCCGAAATAAAAATGGTATCCCAAAGGACACATGTCTCATCAATGAGCGTCCGGTAGCGTTTTTTCATACCGACCGGACTGCAGCCGCCGCGAACGTAGCCAGTCGCCGCAAGCAAATCCTTCACATGCATCATGGCCAAGGACTTCTCCCCCGCGGCACGCGCGGCGGTCTTTAGATCGAGCTCGTCGGCAACAGGGATGCAGCACACGACGTGGTCGTTGGACGGCGTCACGCAGACCAAGGTCTTAAATCCTTGTCCGGGCTCCTCGCCAAGCTGCTCCGAAATCGCGACCCCCAGGCCCGCCGACTCATCACCATCGTCTTCGTACGTATGTAGAACATAGGAAATGCCGGCGCTTTCCAGCTCGCGCATCGCATTGGTTTTTGGCGTCTTTACAGCCTTTGCCATGGCATATCCTTTCCCTCGCATTCGGACGCAAGGATTAAGTATATGTCCAATTCGGCTGCATACGTCACTTCGACACAGCAAGCGCCATCGAATCACAAGGAGTCGATGGCGCCCATAAACTGAATCGCCTATTTATTGAGCATCAAGTTGAGCCTGACGCTCCCGGTCACGCCTGAGCAACGGCGCCAAAAACTTGCCCGTATAACTCTGCGGACAGTCCGCAACCTGCTCCGGCGTGCCCGAAACCACGACGGTTCCGCCGCCGTTACCGCCCTCGGGGCCCATATCGATCAGGCGGTCGGCAACCTTGATGACATCAAGGTTGTGTTCAATCACCAGCACCGTGTTGCCCGCATCGACCAAGCGCTGCAGCACATCGAGCAGCTGGCGGACGTCCTCAAAATGAAGGCCGGTCGTCGGCTCATCCAAAATATAGAACGTCTTGCCCGTCTGGCGTCGATGAAGCTCCTTGGCGAGCTTCACACGCTGCGCCTCGCCGCCCGAGAGCGTCGTAGCGGGCTGGCCCAGGCTCACGTAGCCCAAGCCTACATCGTACAGCGTCTGGAGCTTGCGCTTAATCTGCGGGATATTCCCAAAGAAGGCCAGTGCCTCGGTGACGCTCATGTCGAGCACGTCCGAGATGGTCTTACCACGGTAGGTGACCTCAAGCGTCTCGCGGTTATAGCGTTTGCCGCCGCAGACCTCACAGGGGACATAGATATCGGGAAGGAAGTGCATCTCGATCTTAATTTGTCCGTCGCCCTTGCATGCTTCGCAGCGACCGCCGCTCACGTTAAAGGAGAAACGTCCCGGCGAGTAGCCGCGCGCCTTCGACTCCGGCGTACTCGCAAACAGCGCGCGAAGATCATCCCACAGGCCAATGTACGTAGCAGGGTTGGAACGCGGCGTGCGGCCAATCGGCGACTGGTCGATATCGATAACCTTATCGATACACTCGATGCCCTCGATTTTCTTATACGGACCCACAGGGCGCGTCGAACGGTGAATGGCATTCGTAAGGGCAGGTGCGATAGTGTCGGTAACCAGGGAGCTCTTACCCGATCCCGACACGCCGGTAACGACCGTAAGCGTACCAAACTCGATCTTGGCGGTAACGTTTTTGAGGTTGTTGGCGCGGGCGCCCGTGATCTTAAGGCAGCCGCGACCGGGCTTGCGGCGTTCATCGGGAACCCGGATCATTCGTTTGCCGGTCAGATAAGCGCCCGTCATCGACTCGGGACACGTCATGATATCGGCAGGCGTTCCCGCCGCGACTACGTGTCCGCCGTTCACGCCCGCGCCGGGGCCCATGTCGATCACATAGTCGGCAGCACGAATCGTATCCTCATCATGCTCGACGACGATGACGGTATTGCCGATATCGCGTAGGCGCTCAAGCGTCTTGATCAGGCGCTCGTTATCGCGCTGATGGAGGCCAATCGATGGCTCGTCCAAAATGTACAGGACACCCATGAGGCCGGCGCCGATCTGCGTTGCCAGGCGAATGCGCTGGGCCTCGCCTCCGGAAAGCGTCGCCGAGGCACGATCGAGGGTCAGATAATCGAGTCCGACATCGACCAGAAAACGCAAGCGCTCCAGGATTTCCTTGACGATGCGCCCGCCGATAAACTGTTGGCGCTCGGTAAGCTCCAAGCCCTCAAAAAACTCGAGCGACTCGCGGCACGATAGGCAGCAGACCTCGTAAATGGACTTGCCGCCCACGGTGACGGCGAGCATCTCGGGGCGCAAACGAGCGCCGTGGCAGCTCGAGCACGGCTCCTCGCGGATGTACTTCTCCAAGCGCGCCTTGGTGTTCTCATTCGTCGTCTCGGTATAGCGCTCGTACAGGATATTGCGCACGCCCGAGAACTTGGTGTCCCACTGGCTGCGGCGCCCATCGAGCTTTTGATAGTCGACCGAAATCTTCTGGTCGCCCATGCCGTCTAAAAACGCGCGACGCACCCGCGGAGGCAGATCCTCCCACGGCGTATCGACGCTCACCTTAAAGTGTTTGCAGACCGCAGCGAAAATCTGCGGATAGTAGTTAGAGTTGCCAAACAGGCTGCCAAAGACCCCGTCGGCGATCGACTTCGAGGGGTCTTCGATTAGGGCCTCGGCATCGACCGTCTTCTTAAAGCCCAGGCCATCGCACTCGGGGCACGCGCCATAGGGCGCGTTGAACGAGAAATCACGCGGCTGCAAGTCATCGATGGAGTGCCCATGCTCCGGGCACGCTAACGCCAGCGAATACTCCAGCAACTCGCCTTCGGTCCCCTCGGGAGCGTCGCGGTCGGGCAGCAAGTATACGTTCACATTGCCGTGCGCCAGCGCGGTCGCCTGCTCAACAGACTCGGCGATACGGCCCAGAGAGTTCTCACGGATCACGATGCGGTCGACCACGACCTCGATATCGTGCTTGAACTTCTTGTCCAGATCGATCGGATCGTCGAGCGAGCGCACTTCACCGTCGACACGCACGCGGCTAAAGCCCTCGGCGCGAAGATCCTCAAACAGTTTGGTGTACTCGCCTTTTCGCCCGCGCACCACCGGTGCCAGCACAAACGCGCGGCGGCCCTCCCCCGCCGTCAAGACCTTGTCGGCAACCTGGTCGGTCGTCTGGCGCTCAATGACACGGCCGCATTCGGGACAGTGCGGGGTGCCCACACGGGCGAACAGCAGGCGCAGATAGTCATAAATCTCGGTTACGGTGCCAACCGTCGAGCGAGGGTTTTTAGACGTCGTCTTTTGGTCGATCGACACCGCCGGCGAAAGGCCGTCGATTGAATCCAAGTCGGGTTTGTCCATCTGGCCCAAGAACTGGCGCGCATAACTCGAAAGGCTCTCGACGTATCGACGCTGGCCCTCGGCATAGATAGTGTCGAATGCCAGCGAACTCTTGCCCGAGCCAGAAAGACCGGTAATGACCACGAGTTGGTCACGCGGAATGGAAACATCGATATCACGGAGGTTGTGCTCACGAGCGCCGCGAATAACGATAGAAGAATCAGACATGGAAGCTCCTTGCCTCCTATTGCATCGAATCATACTGCCGATGAGTTTAGCGCACTCGACGCGCACAGATGTTCGTAATACAAGATTCGCAGACCTTTAGCTTTGCGTATCGGGCGCTTTGTTTCTCGAAATGCCGTGGAAAGGTTACAGTAATCTAATACTGAACTTAATTTGCTGTACCAGAGGAACGTCCATGACCGAAGATATCCCCCTTGAAATCACTTCGAGCGACATGGCCAATCTGCCCATATTCATCGCCGTCCTTATCGTGGCCGCCGTCGTCGTGCGCGTGTATTATTCAATCAAACGCAACGAAAAGCCACCCATTGCCCGCGTCTTTTGGTGCGCGACGCTCCTCATCCCGCTCGGCGTGGTAGCTGCATGGGTTACGAATCAATTGCTCGTAAATGAGGGCAGCTCCCTATGGGTCCTTTCTTATTCGGCGCTCGGTGCTGCCGCCGTCATGCTTCTTGTCGAGCCCTTGGTTTCGGGACTTATCGACCAAACCGACCTTGCGACGGGAACGGTTGCCTGTATTTGCCGTGACATCCTTGTCATCGCCGCTGTTTCAGCGCTCTCGTTCGTTTCACTCGAAATTGCCTGCAACGAAACGTTCTATCGCATTCCCGCCAACTCATTCGGGTTTTCCGTCGGGCTGCTCGCGACGGTTCTGCTCTCCCTTTATTTGCTGGGACAGCGTCATGGAGGCGTCATGGCTCTCGTGCCCGTCGTCTGCTGCATCCTTGGCATTGCCGAGCACTTCGTCATAACGTTTAAAGGCGAAGCCATCCTGCCAAGCGATATCTTGGCCCTTGGCACCGCAATGGAAGTGAGCGAGGGATACGAGTTTACCTTTACCGCCGGAATCGTAACCTCTCTCGCCCTGCTGGAGATTTCCCTGGGGCTTCTTTCGCTCATCCGACCGCGAAAGCTCCGTACGCCCACCCATGTCTTCCCCGCTATCGCCACTAACCTCTGTGCTTTTCTGCTAGTGACCGTTGTGGGGCTCTCAGGCTTTTCCAACATCGACTTGGAGCAGGCGCTGGATTTTGGATTTGACCGTTGGCAGCCCATCACCACGTATGCGTCTCAGGGTTTTATCACTTCGTTCACCGAAATGGTCAACGAGTTGCCCATTGAGAAGCCCGAAGACTATACGCCCGATGAGGCGCAGAGCATCGAGCAGGAGCTCGCCGCCGCCTACGACAGCACATATGGCTCGAGCGAGCAGCGCGCGGCGGCCGTTGCCCAGTTCAATGAAATCAAGCCGACGATTGTTGCCGTCATGAATGAGAGTTTTAGCGACCTTTCGTGCTTTGAGCAGCTCCAGGCGGCCGGGTACACCGGCCCCGCATTCTACAACTCGCTTCCCGACACACTTGTTCGCGGCACCATGCTCGCTTCGGTCGCCGGTGGCGGAACGGCGAACTCCGAATTCGAATTTTTGACCGGAGCGACAACGGCCTTTGTCGGATTAGGCAAGATCCCCTATCAGCTGTATCAGATGAATGGCGTAAACAGCCTGGCAAAGGACCTTAAAGAGCTTGGGTATACCACTACCGCTATGCACCCGCAAAACCCCGTCAACTACCATCGAGATAAAATCTATCAGCAGCTGGGCTTTGGAGACTTTCTTTCAATCGGCGATTTCGAAGGTGCGCCCTATTACCATGCCGGCGTATGCGACTACGCCACCTACGACAAGATACTCGACCTACTTAGAACCGACGAAGCGCCGCAGTTCATCTTTGACGTCACGATGCAAAATCACGGCGGCTACGACTATGGCACCGTTCCCGCCGAAGAGCTGACAAACTATTGGGTCGAGGGAGCCAGCGAGGGCGCCAACAGCGCGCTCAACACCTATCTCACCTGCATCAACGCATCCGACCGGGACCTCGAGTACTTTATCAACGAGCTCCGCAATATCGGCAGACCGGTTGTTCTTGTCTTTTTTGGCGACCATCAGCCGAGCGCCGCAACGACTCTCAACGACGAGCTGTACCCTCAGGAAGATACGGCAAGCCACGCTTTCCGTATCTATCAGTCGACATATCTCGTCTGGGCTAACTATGAGATCGCCGGCAATACCGAGCTCAACGTCTACGACACCGTCGGGGCAAACGAGATTGCAGCCATTACCCTTAATAAGATCGGCGCCCCGCTCACCAATTACCAAAAGGCCCTGCTTGCGACAAGGTCAGATGTGCCCACCATCAATGTCGCCGGCTATCTCGGTGCCGACGGGCTGCGCTACGACTTGGAATCGGAAGACAGCCCCTACGCCTCGACGATCGACAAGCTGCAGCGCATGCAATACCTCGAGTTCGCCAGCAAAGTTCAGTAAGCCCGCCCATTCGCTTGGGCCCATCGTATTGCAAGCACGCTCGGCCCAAACGCATCGCAAATGACTCCCGCTCGCAAACGAGGGTACAATGACGCTCGTGTCACATCGCGGGGCCCCGGCCCCAGCATATACAAAGGAGTCATACATGGGTTGCGAACACGCACAGGCCGCCGGCGGACAAACGTCGCCGTCGCAATTTGAGGAGAACACGCTGTCCGAGGTCAAGCGCGTCATCGCCGTGCTTTCCGGCAAGGGCGGTGTCGGCAAGTCATTTGTCACCGGTGCCATCGCCACCGAGCTTGCCCGTCACGGCCACAAGGTCGGCGTCCTCGATGCCGACATCACCGGTCCCTCTATCCCCAAGATGTTCGGTATGAGTGGACGCCACGTCCATGCCCTTGGCAACCTTATGCTGCCCGAAATCTCCGAGCACGGCGTCAAGGTCATGAGCTCCAACCTGCTGCTCCAAAACGAGACCGACCCCGTCCTTTGGCGCGGCCCGGTCATCGCAGGCGCCATTAGGCAGTTCTGGAGCGAGACCTCGTGGGGCCCCATCGACTACCTGCTGGTCGACATGCCTCCGGGAACAGGCGACGTTGCGCTCACCGTCTTCCAGTCGCTGCCGGTCGACGGCATCGTCATCGTCACGAGCCCACAGGATCTGGTCTCGATGATCGTCGCCAAGGCGGTCAACATGGCCGAGAAGATGAACGTCCCCATTCTGGGCATTGTCGAGAACATGAGCCATATTGAGTGCCCCGACTGCGGCAAGAAGATCGAGGTCTTTGGCAAGAGCAAGCTCCCCGAGGTCGCAGAGCGCTATAACCTCGACATCTTGGGTCAGCTTCCCATTAATCCGGCACTCGCCGAGGCCTGCGATAAGGGCGAGGTCGAGACCGCACTGCCCGATGGCATGTTGCCCAAGGCAGTCTCTGCCGTCGAGGCCATTACCCCGCACGAGACCGACGAGGCCTAAGTGAACACGAGCGCCTTCTATGACGTCCTGGTAATCGGCGGCGGGGCTTCAGGCCTCGCCGCCGCCATTACGGCCGCACGCGCTGGCAAAAGCGTCTGCATCGTTGAGCGCGATGTCGCCTGCGGCCTTAAGCTCCTTGCGACCGGCAACGGCCGCTGCAACCTCTCCAACGAATCGATTGATCCACAGCGGTATAACCACCCCGCATTCGTCGAATCCGTCATGGGCCCCCAGCCCGAACAAGAGCTTATGGGGTTCTTCTCCTCGCTGGGTATCATGACAACCTCCGAGGAAGGCCGGCTGTACCCGCGCTCCCTTCGCGCCGAATCGGTGCGCGACGCGCTTCTCAGCGTTTGCGACCGCCTAGGTATCACCTTAATCTGCGGAGCCAACGTTGCCTCGGCGCACAAAGCTTCCGAAGGCTGGGCACTCCAAATAGACCGTCCAGCGCGGGCGCTCAAGGCAAAAAAGCACGATGACCGAAAATCGGAGCTCCGCTCGCTTCGGAAAGCGCTCGCCGATGTCCCTCGCAAGAACGAGGCCCTGCAGGCACATGCCGTAATTATCGCTACGGGCGGCAACCCCACCGGTATCGCCGATACGTTTCGCCTTCCCCTCACTTCGCTGCGCCCCATCCTCTGCCCCGTATCGGCAACGGTCGTTGGCGATCGGGCGGCACTCAAGACGTTGGATGGCCTGCGCGTCCGTGCCCGCTTGACGCTCGCCCACAATCATAATGAGCTCTGGCACGAAGACGGTGAAGTGTTGTTTCGAACCTTCGGTATCTCGGGCGTCGCTGTCTTCAACCTCTCTCGTCGTATCCAGCACGGCGATACGATCCTGCTCGACGTTTTCCCCGACCTCTCCAAAGACGAGTTGCTCGATATGCTCAACCGGCGCGTTGAACTGCTCGGCGGCTTTTCGCCCCGCGATCCCCGTTGGCTCGACGGCATGCTCGCCCCGCAACTCTCCCGCGTCGTCTGCACAACGTTCGAGCAGTGCCATCCAGGCTCCAACGATGTCATCCACCTGGTCTCGATCCTCAAGCACTTTAAGTTGCTCGTCGAGGGAACAGCCGAGGAGCGCTCGGCGCAGGTCACGCGTGGTGGCGTATCTGTCGAGAGCATCTCAACACCCAGTCTACGCGCGCGCAGCGTTGTCGACGCCCCGCTTTACGTCTGCGGCGAAGCGCTCGACATCGACGCCGATTGTGGAGGCTTTAACCTTGCGTGGGCCTGGCTCTCGGGCATTCGCGCTGCAAGCAGCTCTTAGCCGCGCAGTCTATAATCAAAAACGCATTCGGGCCGTCTGGGATACCGGACGGCCTCTTTCTTGCCTCTAAGGAGACCTCGATGATTGAAATCACCCAAGTCAACGCGTCGCTCGATGAAGCCGGCGATGAAAATGCCTGCCTCATTGTTGGCAAGCGAGTCGCCAAGCGCGTCCTACGTTGCAAGGACTCCGAGATCAAGTCCATCGAGCTCCACCGCAAGTCAATCGACGCTCGTAAAAAACGAGACGTCCATTTTATCCTGAGCTTTCGTGTTGAGCTGACTAGTCCCCACCTCGAGCGAGAAGCGGTCGACAGCGTTGCCGAGCGTGACCGCTCGCGCGTACGCGCGATAGAAGACGATGAGCCTTCATTCCCCTCCCCCGCCTCCGACGCACCTCAAGAACGCCCTGTCGTTGTCGGCGCCGGATGCGCCGGCCTTTTCGCTGCGCTTACGCTCGCCGAAGCAGGTCTTAAGCCCTTGCTCATCGAGCGCGGCGACCCGGCATTTCGCCGCTCGCAGGCGATCGACCTCTTTCTAAAGGAGCGCATCCTCGACCCCGAGAGCAATATCCAGTTTGGCCTGGGCGGCGCGGGGACTTTCTCGGACGGCAAGCTCAATACGGGAACCAAAAATCCCGCCCATCGCCTTATCCTCGAAACCTTCGTCGAGGCGGGTGCGCCCCGCGATATTCTGTGGGATGCCAAGCCGCACATTGGCTCCGACATCCTTCCCACGGTTGTCACCGCTATATCCCAGCGCATCGAGCAGCTCGGAGGTGTCGTCCGTTATCGAACGAAGCTCGTCGACATTCGCATCGACGCGTCTGGCGCCATCACCGGTATTGATGTCCAATCGTCCCAAGACGCCGCTTGCGAGCCAATCGAGACAAAGCACCTCATCCTCGCCTGCGGGCATTCTGCTCGCGATATTTTTGAGCTCCTTAAGGGCCACAACGTGGCCCTCGCACAAAAGACCTTTGCCATGGGCGTTCGCATCGAGCATCCGCAGCGCGACATCGACCGAGTCCAATACGGAGCCTCGGCGGGACATCCTGCCCTCGGAGCAGCCCCTTACAAGCTCGTCGCCCATCTTCCCAACGGCCGCAGCGTGTTCTCGTTTTGCATGTGCCCCGGCGGGCAGGTTGTCGCCGCCTCTTCCGAGCAGGGCCACCTGTGCGTCAACGGCGCCAGTCTCAATGCCCGCGACGGACGCAACGCAAATGCCGCCCTGCTCGTTAACGTCACACCCGAGGACCTTCCCAACGATGACCCGCTCGCCGGCATCGAGCTCCAGCGTGCCTGCGAGGCGGCCGCCTATCGCCTGGGCGGTTCCAACTGGAACGCACCGGCACAGCTCGTCGGAGATTTCCTCGCAGGACGTGCCAGCAAGGCGCCCGGAAAGGTAAAGCCCACCTATCCGCTCGGTGTGACCTGGACGGCAATTGACGAAGCCCTGCCGCAGCATATCGTCGAGTCGCTCCGCCTGGGACTTCCCCTACTCGGAAAAAAGCTACGCGGCTACGACCGCCCCGACGCCGTTCTTACCGGCGTGGAGACTCGTTCGAGCTCACCGGTCACTGTCACCCGAGACCGAACGTGCCATGCCGTGTCGACCCCGGGCCTCTACCCTTGTGGTGAGGGAGCTGGATATGCCGGCGGCATCATGAGCGCGGCCACCGACGGCATCCGTTGTGCCGAAGCCTTGATCGCAGACCTCTAACGCACGAATTCCAGCGCGCAAAAGACACAGGCCCCAAGCTCCACAGGGAACTCGGGGCCTGTTCGCTATTTCTTAAACCGTGCACCCTGGCGTTTTCTGCCCGATGCGAACGTGGAACCCTTGCGGGCCTGCGAACGTAAGCGCTCAATCGTCTCGTCCTCAGACGCACCCTCGAGCATCGCCCGAATCTGAACGACGGCATCGCGCAGGCGCGCCGCCTCCTCAAAGTCCATGGCGGCAGAAGCGTTACGCATATCCTCTTCCATGGTTTCGACGATCCGCACAAGCTCGTCATGCGGCAGTTCTTCCAACTGCTCCGCAAGTGTCTGCTCGGGCGCCACCGTTTCCGGCACGCCACCCTCGCCCGACTCATCGGGCGTATAGAATGCGCCATGGCCAAGAGAGTCGCCCTTCGAGCGCCCCTTGGAACCCACGGTTTTTTCGGCCTCGGCAATAAAACTTGAGATGTCGTTGATGGCCTTGCGCACCGTCTTGGGCACAATGCCATGCTCTTCGTTATATGCCATCTGAATCTCGCGACGGCGCTGCGTCTCCTCGATGGCCTCTTTCATCGAATCGGTCACAACGTCCGCATACATGATGACTTCGCCATCGGCGTTACGGGCCGCGCGGCCAATCGTCTGAATCAGCGAACGGCGGTTGCGCAAGAAGCCTTCCTTATCGGCATCGAGAATTGCCACCAGTGAGACCTCGGGAAGGTCTAGGCCCTCGCGAAGCAGGTTAATGCCAACGAGAACATCGATCTTGCCCTCGCGCAGCGTTCGCAGGATCTCGACACGGTCCATCGTCGCTGTATCGGAGTGCATGTAATTGACCTTAATGCCGGCATCAAGCAGATGGTCGGTCAGGTCCTCGGCCATGCGCTTGGTGAGCGTGGTCACCAGCACGCGCTCCTTGCGGGCAACGCGCTCGCGAATCTCGTCCTCAAGATCGTCAATCTGCCCACGAACCGGACGCACATCGATCTTGGGGTCGAGCAGACCGGTCGGACGAATAATCTGCTCCACGTCGTTTTGGCTCACCCGCAGCTCGTAATCGCCCGGCGTGGCCGAAACATAGATAAACTGGGGTATCCTTGCCTCAAACTCATCGAAACGAAGCGGGCGATTATCGAGTGCCGAGGGCAGGCGAAAACCGTGTTCCACCAGCGTTACCTTACGCGAGCGGTCGCCTTCATGCATGCCGCGGATCTGCGGCACCGTCACATGGCTCTCGTCGATGATACAGAGCATGTCCTTAGGAAAGTAATCGATCAGGGTAAACGGCGGCTCACCCGGCTTGCGACCATCCAGATGACGCGAGTAGTTCTCGATGCCGTTGCAAAAGCCCATCGTCTCGAGCATCTCAAGATCATAATCGGTGCGCTGCTGCAGACGCTGCGCCTCGAGCAACTTGTCGGTCGCCTTGAGCTCCGCCACGCGCTTCTCGCACTCTTCGCTGATCGATTTCAGAGCCGCCTTGACCTTTGGCTTCTCGGTCACGTAATGCGAGGCCGGCCACACGGGAATTGCTTCGTACTCACGCAGCATCTCACCGGTGACCTCATCGATCTCGGCAATCAGCTCGACCTCGTCACCAAAGAACTCAAACCGCAACGGATGCTCGGCATAAGGCGGATACACGTCGACGACATCACCGCGCACGCGGAACGTGCCGCGCGCTAGGTCATAGTCATTGCGATCATATTGAATGTCGATAAGTGCATGGATAAAGTCATCGCGCTCGAGCGGCACTTTCTTGTCGACATTCGGCGCCAGACCCGCATAGTCCTCAGGAGAGCCAATGCCATAGATACACGAGACCGATGCGACAACGATCACATCGCGTCGAGAGAGCAGTGACGCGGTCGCCTGATGGCGCAGCATCTCGACCTCTTCGTTAATCGAGGAGTCTTTCTCGATATATGTATCGCTTTGCGGCACATACGCCTCGGGCTGATAGTAGTCGTAGTACGAGACAAAGTAGACCACAGCGTTGTTGGGAAAGAACTCTTTGAGCTCGCTCGCAAGCTGAGCGGCGAGCGTTTTATTGGGAGCCATGACCAGCGTCGGCTTCCCCAGGGCCTCAATAGTCTTAGCCATCGTGAAGGTCTTGCCCGAACCAGTCACGCCCAGCAAAACCTGATAGCGATCTCCGTCCCTCACACCCTGCACAAGCGACTCAATGGCCTTAGGCTGAGAACCTGCAGGCTCATAAGGAGATACAACCTTAAATGGCACCTCAGAGCCCTCAACGCCAAAACGTTTGAGCTCTCCTCCAACACGCTCAACTTCAAATTCCGCCATGGATACTCCTAACTCATATATCTGCAGTATACGCAGGCGGCAGGCATAGTCCTATACGAACCGATCGGGATAGAGGGTCTTATAGCGAACCCAGGCATTATTGACACGAATCAGATACGCCTGCGTCTCGGGAAAGGTGATTGCATTATGAAGCGACGTGCTCTGCTGCGCCCATCCGTCGACATTGCCCATGCCGGCGTTATAGGCGGCAATGGCGCTGTCAGTCGACCCGTTAAAATACGTTAGAAGATACGAAAGATACGCACAGCCAAACTCGATGTTCGTAGCGGGATCGTTAAGGTTGTCGGCGGAATACTCGCTACCATCGACAAGACCCTTGGCAATCATATCCTGGGCAGTCTCGGGCATCAGCTGCATCAATCCCCGAGCGCCTTGATTCGACTCAGCCTCGGGATCCCAATTCGATTCCGACTTTATGACAGCACACACCAGATATGGATCAAGATTGTGCGAAATGCTCGATTGCTTTACATATGCCTCGTAGTCAATTGGATACAAAGGCTTAAAGAAGGCGGCAGGAGCATACGAGTAGACGAGCGAAATAAAGCCGAAGACGAGCACAACGGCAAGTGGCGCAACGCGATACCACGTAAAGAAACGTGTCTTAGGCATCGGCCTCCTCCTTATCCGTTACATCCCCGAAGCCATGGCGCACAAGCCATGCGTCCAGTTGTTCAAAGAGCGAATTATCGCCTCCCGCATTATCGATTACCGTCGTAGCGAGATTGCAAAGCGAAGCCTCATCAGGTTGGCATGCAGAGCGAGCATCAAAATCAGAGGACTCCATACCACGATGAATGGCACGCTCGCGACGAACTGCCAAAGGAGCACTGATAACCAGAATTTCATCAGCCAGGCCAAAAGCATCCTCAAAACCAGTCGGGGCAGAAACCTCGACAACCGCAAAGGGATAACGGGGGGACGAAACCGTACAACAAACCGGATCGAGAATCCTAAGCGAAAGCTGTTCAATGAGAACGGGGTGCACAAGGTCATTGAGCCGTGCGACCGAATCAGGAGAAGCGAAAGCTCGAGAAGCGAGGATGCTGCGGCGAATGCCGCCCTCCTCATCCAAAATATCCCAGCCAAATTCTTCCGCGAGGGCATTGACGATATCGGAGCCTGGCACATACAGCGATTTGGCAAGCTCGTCCAGATCGATAAGCATGGCGCCATGAGATTCGAGATAGCGGCAGGCAGTCGACTTACCCGAAGCAATATTGCCCAAGACAAAAACGGTAAACATCAAGTCCTCCCTAACGCCAATGGGAGTTATTATCGCGCAAATACAAAAGAAGGACTCAAAATACAGCCAAACAGTAAGACAAGCTAAAAGAAGGCGAGTTCTTGTATTACAGCTCTTTATAAAACGCAAAAAAGGGGAGGCCGCGAAGCCTCCCCCTTCTTCAAGTCATCAGACGGCTCGGTGCCGTCCACCGGTCAGCGGCGCCCTGGCCTCCCACGGGCTGGCCCCGCAGTACTCTCGGCGCGATGGGGCTTAGCTTCCGGGTTCGGA
>JAIIWC010000010.1 GCA_022745215.1 Collinsella sp.
AATGACAACGTTGTCATTTCAAACCACCTTCCTCAAGCAGGAGGGTTTCCGGGCAGTCCTGACCATCCATCGACGACCAGTTCCATCCACATGCATAGCGCACCAAGCAGCAAAGGAGCTCCATGGACGCCATCGTAAAGATGCTCGAAAAGCATCAACCGTTCTTTGAGAAGATCTCGAGGAACATCTACCTCCAGGCCATTAAAGACGGATTCCTTGGGTGCATGCCCATCGTCCTGACCTCTTCGATTTTCCTGCTCATCGCCACCCTTCCTGGCGTGGTTGGCATCACGCTGCCCCAGCCGCTCCTCGACTGGTGCAACAAGCTGTACAACTTCACCATGGGCGTTATGGGCATCATGGTTGCCGGCACCACTGCCAAGAACTTTACGGCTTCCATGAACCGTCGCATGCCCGCCGGCAAAGTGCTCAACGACGGCTCCACCATGGTGGCCGCCCAGTGCAGCATGCTTTTGCTCGCCGTCACGCAGTTCACCACCAAGCTCAACGGCTCCGAGCTTTCGGTCTTCGATTGCACCAGCATGGGTACGCGCGGTCTGTTCTCGGCCTATATCGCCGCGTTCATTACCGTGTGGGTCTATAAGTTCTGCGTCTCGCGCGATCTGACCATTAAGCTGCCCAAGGAGGTCCCGGGCGCCATCGCTCAGAACTTCCGCGACATTATCCCCTTTGGCGGCGCCGTCATCATCTGCGGCATCATCGATGTCGTCGTGCGCAACCTCATGGGCGTTCCGTTCTCCGAGCTGCTTATCAAACTGCTCTCCCCGCTCTTTACCGCTGCAGAAACCTATCCCGGCCTTATCCTTATCCAGGCAGCCACCGCGTTCTTCTGGTTCATCGGCGTCCACGGCCCCTCGATCGTCCAGCCGGGCATCGACCCCATCCGTCTTGCCAACCAGGCCGAGAACCTGCAGGTTCTGCTGGCCGGTGGTCACCCCGCCCACTCCCTCACCTTTAACATGTCGCTCGTGGGTGAGTTCGGCGGCACCGGCGCCACGTTCATCGTGCCGCTTCTGCTGATTCTCTTTATGAAGTCCAAGCAGCTCAAAGCCGTCGGTAAGGCCTCGATTGTTCCTGTTGCCTTCGCCGTCAACGAACCGCTGCTCTTTGGCGCGCCGATGATCCTTAACCCCTACATGCTCATCCCCTTTGTTGCCGCCGGCTGCGTCAACGTGAGTGTTGCCAAGTTCTTTATCGATAACGTGGGCATGAACGGCTTCTCCTTCGTGGTGCCTTGGGCCACCCCCGCCCCCATCGGCATCTTCATCACCACGAACTTCCAGCTTATCGCCCTGGTATTTGTCGCGATCATCATCTTGCTGGACGCCATCATCTACCTGCCGTTCTTGAAGGCGTACGATAAGCTGCTCTGCGACCAGGAGGCCGAGCGCGCCGCCGAGCTGGGTCTCGAGTCCGATGGCGCCGCTGCCATCGCCGCCAACGCCTCTGCACCCGCTGTCGAGCAGGCCACCGCTTCCGTCGAGCCGACCGCCGCTGCCGTCGACAGCAAGCCTGTCGCCGATCAGCCCGAGCCCGCTGCCGATGCATCCGCCAAGAAGGATGTCGATGGCCTGAAGGTCCTCGTCCTGTGCGCCGGCGCCGGCACCTCCGCCATGCTCGCCAACGCCATCAAGGAAGGTGCCGCACAGACCGGGGAGAACATCGCTTCCTCCGCAGGTGCCTATGGCCAGCACACCGCCATCATGGATCAGTACGACGTTATCGTGCTCGCCCCGCAGGTTCGTAGCTACTACAACGACATGAAGGCCGACACCGATCGTCTGGGCATTAAGCTGCTCGCTCCCCGCGGTAAGGAATATATCGACCTTACCCGCGACCCCGCTGGCGCCATCAAGTGGCTCCGCGAGAACCTCGACTAGTTTCCTGCCTCTGTTGGTGCCCGAATCCCCGTTCGGACACCTCTCCCTATCCACAACCTTATGAAAGGACAGCAGATGACGAACCTCATGCAGTTCCCCGACGGCTTTGTGTTTGGCGGCGCCACCGCCGCTTACCAGGTTGAGGGCGAGACCCGCACGCACGGCAAGGGCAAAGTGCCCTGGGACGATTTCCTGGCTGCTCAGGGTCGCTTCTCCCCCGATCCCGCAAGCGACTTCTACAACAAATATCCGGTCGATATCGACCTGTGTCAGCGCTTCGGCATCAACGGTATCCGCGTCTCCATCGCTTGGAGCCGCATCTTCCCCAACGGCACTGGTGAGATCAACCCCGAGGGCGTTGCCTTCTATCACGAGCTCTTTGCCACCTGCAATAAAGCCGGCGTTATCCCCTATGTCACGCTCGATCACTTTGATACGCCCGAGGCCTTCTACCAGGACGGCGGCGAGGGCTTCCTGACGCGCACGACGATCGACGCCTTTGTCGAGTACGCCAAGTTCTGCTTTGCCGAGTTCACCGAGGTCAAGCACTGGTTCACCTTTAACGAGATTCCCGCGACCGCCGAGGGCAGCTTTATCGTTGGCAACTGGCCGCACGGCGAGAAGTATCGCCTGGACAAGGCCTTCCAGCTTATGCACAACATGATGGTGGCCCACGCCAAGGCAGTCGTTGCCTTCCATGAGGGCGGCTTTGAGGGCGAGATCGGCATTGTCCAGAACCTGGAGCCCAAGTATCCCCTCGACCCCAACAGCGCCGCCGACTGCGAGGCTGCCCGCATGGCCGACGTCATCAATAACCGCTGGGTGCTCGACGCCACCTTCCGCGGCCACTACGCTGCAGACACTATGGAAGCCGCAACCAAGCTGGCGCATATCGCCGGCGGCGAGCTCGACGTACGCGACGAGGACATCGCCGCGCTGACCGCCGCGCTCCCCTACAACGATTGTCTGGGCGTCAACACCTACAAGTGCCAGTTCCTGCGTGCCGCCGAGGGCGAAAACGACATCAACCACAACGGTACCGGCGACAAGGGCTCCTCGCGCTGGTTCCTCAAGGGCGTGGGCGAAGCGTGCGTGCGCCCCGGCGTTCCCACCACCGATTGGGACTGGATCATCTACCCCGAGGGTCTGTACGACCTGCTGCTGCGCATCAAGAACGACTACCCCAACTACAAGAAGATTTACATCACCGAGAACGGCATGGGCTATAAGGACGACTTCGAGAACGGCTTTATCGACGATGCCCCTCGTATCGACTACATGCGCCAGCACCTCGCGTGGGTTCTCAAGGCAATCGACGGCGGCGTGAACGTCGACGGCTACTTTGTGTGGTCACTGCAGGACCAGTTCTCTTGGACCAACGGCTACAACAAGCGCTACGGCCTGTTCTACATCGACTTCGAGACCCAGGCCCGCTATCCCAAGGCGAGCGCGTACTGGTACAAGAACGTCGCGGAGACCGGCCTGCTCATGGCCTAGTCCCGCTTGCATACCCTCTGTCGGTCGCATGCGAATCCCCCACGGACTCGCATGCGGCCTTTTTTCTTTGATTCGGCTGGCACCGCGCGTTTGTCTTAATCCGTAACATCTAGCAGGGTTTTTCGGTCCTAACTGTTACAGATCAAGACAAACGGATGGGCTGCCCTGCAAGATCTCAATCCATAACATCTAGACCGATTTTTGCCGCCCAGATGTTACAGAACGAGACAAACCCGTGACCCGTTCCAACAAAATCTCAATCTGTAACATCTAGCCGAGTTTTTCACCCCTAGCTGTTACAAATTGAGACAATTAGATGGTGGAATCCAATCTTTCCACGCAGCCATGAAACGCGGTCTCTAGTTTTCGGTATCGCGAACATACTTTCGGTATCATTTCATGGTAATATGATACCGAAGTTATGTTCGTGATACCGAAAGGAGCCCCATGCGCCAGTTCGATTACGCCACAGTTCCAGCGGAGCTCGAAATAACTCCAATCACCAACCTCCTTCTCTCGATACGCGAATATAAAGGCAGGCAGCTTGTTCTGAGCCAAGTCAAACCTGAGCTTCTGTCGTCTCTTATGGAGGAAGCAAAGATTCAAAGCACCCAATCCTCCAACGGGCTTGAGGGAATCGTTACCACTCAAAAAAGACTCAAAGCGATTATGGCGTATTCCACCAAACCAAGCTCCCGTGCAGAGGAAGAGATCGCTGGATACCGAGACGTACTATCGCTTATTCACGAGCAACACGATTCCATTCCCATCACGCCGTCGGTCATTCTGCAGCTACATCGTGACCTCATGGCACACACAGCCATCTCATATGGGGGTCATTGGAAAGATGGCGATAACGAAATCGTCTCCATCGATGACCAGGACAATCGATATGTGCGCTTTAGGCCCCCTTCGGCCCTAGCAACCCCGGGGCTTATCGAAGAAGCTTGTAAATCTCTCAACGATGCTTTATCTCGCCAAGTCTGCGACCCCCTCCTTATATCATTCCGCTTCATCTTTGATTTTGTCAGCATTCACCCCTTCAACGATGGCAATGGCAGGATGAGCCGACTCCTCACAACGCTGCTGCTCGAAAAGACTGGATACGACGTTGCACGTTATATCAGCATCGAACGACTCATTGAAGACAACAAGGCGCTTTATTACAGCGCACTCGCTGCTAGCTCCACCGGATGGAATGAAAATGAAAACACGGAGGCACCCTTCATCCGCTTCATGCTCGGAACCACTTTGGCCGCATACCGACAACTCGAGGAGCGCACCTTGATAAGATCCAGTGTCCGTCCCGTGTCGAAGCAACACCGAATCGCCGTTCTATTTCAGCAAAGACCCGGCGTCATAAAGAAATCCGACATCCAGTCCAACAGCCCCGACATCAGCGAAGTGACAATCAAACGGACTCTCAGCAAGCTTGTTATTTGCGGTGCAATCGAAAAAACTGGAGCAGGTCGTTCAACGGGCTACACACTCAAGGACGCCCAAGCTCTGGAATTATTCATGCGATCCACAACACCCGATGGCGAACAAGCAATTACAAAAGAATCCCCAAAGGATAAACTCCTTGAGCGCATGAGCCGAGCCGAGGATGAAAGCAGCGAGGGGCTCTACGAAGATTACGATTCATTCTCAAGGGACATCAGGGCAAAATACGGAATCTAGCCATTTTTCGGAATGACCTCGTTCTTGCTATCCGCGCACATTTGCGCGTCATTTCGTGTCACGTTGACGCGCAAAATGACGCACAAATTTTTACGTGTCATATTTTTTGACGCGCAAATGGCATTTTAATTATTGCGTGTCATTTTGCGCGTCAATATGACGCGGCAATCATCCGCGCCGGCAGAGGGCAGAAGTTTCTCCTGCAGCGCTAGCTAGCAGATGACCTGCGTGTGCTCCTCGATGGCGGCACGGTCCTCGGCGGAGATACCTGGCTCGCACACTACGGCGTCTAAGCTGTCCAGGCGGCAGAAGGTGTAGAAATCGCGCTTGCCGATCTTGCTGGAATCGGCAATCAGGTAGCGCGAGTCGGCCTTGCTAAAGGCGAGCTGCTGGATGCGGCCCTCGTCCATGTTGGACGTGGACACGTCACCGTCCAGAATGCCGTTGGCGCCGATAAAGGCAGCGTCGATCCCCAGTGCGCGCAGGGTGTCCTCGGCCGTGGGGCCCACAAAAGCAGCGGTACGGCGACGGTACATGCCGCCCACGAGACACAGATCGCAGTCCTCGCGCTCCTCGAGCAGGTTAAAAACCGAAAGCGAGTTAGTCACAATACGCAGGCGAAACGCCGGCAGCATCGAGGCCATCTGTTCAACCGTGGTGCCCGTGCCCAAAAAGATGGTCGAGCCTTCCTCGATGAGCTCCACCGCACGGCGCGCGATCTGCATCTTTTCCTCAGCATGTTTGGAACGCTTTTCGCTGTGCGAGTACTCGTGGCGCAGCATCGCATGGGGGCGGCCCTGGGCACTTCGGGCACCGCCGTGCACGCGCTCGATCTCGCCCAAGCTTGCAAGCTCCTCCAGATCGCGGCGGATCGTCATATCCGAAACGCCCAGCGCGTCCGAGATCTCCTTGACCGAAACCGTTCCCTGCTCCTCGAGCAGCTGACGAACCCTATCCTGTCGTTCTGCCTTAATCACGATGAGTCCTCGCTGTTCCACGCGTACATCAATTCAAACAGTAACGAACAAATTGTATCAGATTCGCGCGGACCAAAAATGAACGCCCCAGCTGCGCCTTCATTACTTTTTTTAAGAAAAATACCCCCTGCTTTAGTGGGGTGTAGTGATAATCTCGCCTGTTCGCGCTACAGTTTGTCCGAAATACCTCGATGTTAGGAACCAAATGATCACTTCCGAGCTTTTCGGCACCGCGCCGTGCGGTACCCCCGTTCATCGCTACACCCTCAACGGGCCCGAGATCTGCGTTCGCATTATGGACTACGGCGCCACCGTTCTGGGCATCGACGTGCCCGACATCCCCGGCAACGTACGCGATGTGGTGCTGGGCTTCGATAAGCTCGAGGATTACTTTGACAACCCCGCCTGCTTTGGCGCGACCATCGGCCCCGTGGCCAACCGCACCGCAGGCGCCACGATCACCATCGATGGCACGGACTGGCACATGCCGGCCAACGAGGGCGCCAACAACCTGCACAGCGATCTTGAGCACGGCCTGCACAAGCGCGTGTGGGACGCCGAGCTCGACGAGGCCCACAACGCCGTGCGTATGACTACCCCACTCGAGGATGGCGAGCTGGGTCTTCCCGGCAATCGCACGTTCACGGCCGTGTTTACCGTAACGCCGACGGGTCGCTTCCGCATCGAGTACAGCTGCGAGAGCGACCGCGCCACCTACGTGTCCATGACCAACCACACGTACTTTAACCTTGCCGGCCATAATGCCGGCATGGACTGCGAGCACTTCTTTGTGGCCAACGCCGCCCACTACCTGCCCATCGACGACCAGAACATCCCCACCGGCGAGATTGCTTCAGTCGAGGGCACGCCGTTTGACTTCCGTGAGCTGCGCCCCGTCGCACCCGGTATGGAGGCCGACGATCCGCAGATTAAGCAGGCCCGTGGCTACGATCACTGCCTGTGCATCGGTGGCTATCAGTACGGCCGCAACTTGCGTCGCGCCCTGCACGTCGAGGAGATGTGGACCGGTCGCGAAATGGATTACTACACCACCGCGCCGGGTGTACAGCTTTACACCGGCAACTGGCTGGGCGACGAGCACGCCAAGGACGACGCCAACTATGGCTGGGGCGCCGGCTTTGCCCTCGAGGCCGAGATGTATCCCGACACGCCGCACCATGTGCTGTTCCCCCAGGGCATCGTGGGCCCGGGTCACCCCTACAGCAACGTGATCGAGTATCACTTCATGAGGCACTAAGCCACCGCAACGCGACATATCGCACAGCAGCGCCCGCCGGCACCACCGCCGACGGGCGCTTTTTGTCCCTATGGCACACGTTTACGCTGATACTAAATTAGTTGCATAACAAAACTATGCCGGATTACTACGATGAATCGGAGATGTCCGACCACGCGCCGGTTTTTACGAAATCCGCGCCCCGTTTACCTGCGGTTTTAATTTCCGACTTTTCGGCCTGCACAGCAATAGGTGATTCATCGTAGTAAACCGGCATAGTTTTGGCGAACGGCGTCGCACAGACCTTCCCACGAGGGCAAAATAATCCGTTTTCCTCCGTCCCCAAGGAATCAGACGAGCAAATCATCGAGAGGATCAGGCTCGGCGTCGGGGAGGTAGCGGATTTCTAGCTCTATGCCGAGTTCTTGTAGCTCTTTGAGGGCGGCAACATCCTCGTCGTCTACGGCAACTGCGGGTGTAACGGGGCGTTTACCCTCCCCTGCCTGCATGTGACCAATGCTGATCTTGGTGATGGGCACGCCGCCCTTAACCAGCGCCAGTGCGTCCGCAGGCGACGCCACCATGATCAGGATCCATTGGCGCGGCGTTGCCGCATGAATAACGTCAATCGTCCTTTGCACCGAGAAGAAACGCGTCCATACGCCCTCGGGCGCCGCCACCCTCATGGGTGCCCACCTGCGCGAATCCGCCGCAATCTCGTCGTTAACGATCAGAACGAGATTGCTGCCCACGGCCTCGTTCCACAGCCCAACATCCTGCCCATAGATAAAACGATCATCGATGCGCGTAAGGAAAATCTTGGGTTGAGCCATCGCCGCCCCATTCTGTTCGAGGCCCGTAAGAGCAAGACATCACGTCTCCAATATTAGTGCATTTAAAGTGAGAAAAGCCGTCAGAACACTTGCGCGGATGTGCGATGTCCCGTATCATAGACAGCCGTTGACGCCTCAGTTGCGTCACCACATGGCCGCCAGCGTAGCTCAGTTGGTAGAGCACCGCTCTCGTAAAGCGGGGGTCACCGGTTCGAGCCCGGTCGCTGGCTCCATTGCACAAGATAGCCGCCTTCGGGCGGCTTTTTTGTTGCTGATTTCTCTCGCGCCCGCCAATCCAAGCGCCACGTCGCCGGCAACCCCTGCCCAACAATAAAGCCCCGCCGACCATGGCTTCCCAAACGGGAACCACAATCAACGGGGCTCAAGCGCGACCCCCGAGGGATCACGCTTGCAACACGAACAGCTCAGCCGAGCAGCTCGCTACTCCTCCCAGTAGGCGTCGGCAAGCAGCTTAAAGCAGATCTTCTTGACCGGCTGCGCGCCATCGCCCGGGAACTCGAGCGTGGGCATGTGAGGCTCGCCGGCAACGAACAGCGCAAACTTGTCGTCGGCAAGATCGCCGGCGATCGAGGCGTCGGAATCGACCAGATCGTAGTCGTCCTTCTCGTCGAACTCCTGGACCAGCGTCAGGCTGCCCGTGGCAACCTTAAAGGCCTCGCGACCCTCGACGTCGATCTGCAGGTCGTGATAGCGCTGATGCGTCTCATAGTGAGCCTCGGCCTCGGGACGCGTCGTGGGGGCCATGACGTTCGCAAAGACCTTGTCGCCCAGAATCGGATGGCTTCCGACCTCGAGCTCCGCCGGGTCATGCTCCTCGAGCCAGTCGATCAGCACGTCGAGGCCTTTGAGCATTCCGCGGTACTCCTCGATATCGCCTAATGCACCATAAATCATCTAAATCCCCTCTCGGATCGTTTCTTTGGCGGCTACTCGGTAAACGCGTTACCGACGCTGTTGCCACCCACATACGTCTCGACCAGGGTAAGGTCGGGATTGAACACGACAAAGTCGGCGTCGCGGCCAGGCATAATGCTGCCACATTTATCCTCGACGTGAGCAGAGCGCGCGGGCACCTCGGTCGCCATGCGAATTGCGATATCAGCGCTCGCAAGACCCCAGTCGACGATGTTCTTGACGCCCTGTGCGAGCGTGAGCACCGAGCCGGCGATAGCAGAGCCATCGGCAAGCCAGCAAAGGTTGTCCTTCATAACAACGTCCATACCGCCACTGGTGTACTTGCCCTCGGGCATGCCGCCGCAACCCAGGCAGTCGGTGATCAGCACCGTGTGCTGCCAGCCCTTGGCCTGCAGCAGCGCCTTAATAGCAGCGGGGTTCACATGCTTGCCGTCGCAAATGATCTCGGCATAGGTGTTGGGAGTGGTCATAGCAGCCCCGACGACGCCGGGCTCACGGTGGTGCAGGCCGCGCTGGCCGTTGTAGGTATGCGTAAAGCAGCTGGCGCCCGCATTGATGGCAGCAGCGCACTCATCATAGGTAGCGTCAGAGTGGCCAATGCAGGTCACGACGCCCTTGGCGCTCAGAGCCGCGGCGTAAGCGGCAGCGCCGTCGCGCTCTGCCGCCATGGCGCTCTTGACGATACGACCGCCGGCGGCCTCCTGCCACTCGTCAAAGACTTCCTCGGACGGGTCAATCAGATAAGCAGGGTTCTGGGCGCCCACGTGCTTCATGGTAAAGAACGGACCCTCCAGGTAGATACCCTGAATACGAGCACCGCAGAACTCGGGCCCGCGCTCTTCGTCCGCCTGTGCAATGGCAGCGCAGGCGTCCTTGATCTGCTCCACGCCGTCGGTAAAGGTCGTAGGCAGCCAGCTGGTGGTACCACGACGTGCGAGCTCAGTCGAACTGATATTAATACCCTCGGCATCATTATCGGTCGTGGCATGGTTATAGAAGCCATGAATATGGGTGTCCACCATGCCCGGCGCGATCCATGTACCCGAGTAATCTTTGATCTCGCAAGCGGGCTCATCGACCTGCCAAGCGCCAAAGACGCCGTCTTCGACCATAAGGTAGCCGCCCAGCTGCGGCCCCGCCGGCAAAAAGAACTTGTCGGCCTTGATAGCATACGTGCTCATCTATGCTCCCGTACCCGCAGTGCGTTTTAGGGCGGATCAAAAACCACTGCATTGTTAATTCGAGCGATTGTTCGTTGCCTTCTACCGCTCGGCACATTTTGCACCCGCCGCAAAACACGCCAAGCCGTTTATACCCAATAACTCTAGACGGCGCGGTTGTGGTAGACCTTGTACTTAAACTGGTCGGCGCGCGCAACCGAACGCGTATACTCGATAACCTCGTTGTTCATGTCATAGGTGGTGCGAATCAAATCCAGGACCGGCGCGCCTTCGGCAATCTCGAGCAGACGGGCGTCGGAATGGCGGGCGATACTCGCATAGAATTCTTCCTCGGCCACGCGAACTTTCTCGTGAAAGTCCTGCTCAATCATATCGTACAGCGATTTGTTCTCAATCATGGGGCGCTTAAGCGCAAAGAACTTGCGGCTTGGCAGATACGTGCACTCAATCATGAGCGGCACACCATCGGCAATACGCAGGCGCTTGATCTTGTACAGACGCTCGCCCAGACGCGCATTCATCTCTACGGCAATATTCTTGTCAGCCTCGACCTCGGTAAACTCAAGAATCGTCGTCTTGGGCACACGGCCGATTGCCTTCATCTGCTCGGTAAAGCTATAGGTTTGCGTGAGGTTTGCCGTTTGCAGAGAGCGGTCGCACACCATGGTTCCACGGCCGCGCTGACGAACCACCAAGCCCAGGCGCTCAAGCTCCTGCAGGGCAAGGCGAACCGTCGTACGCGAAAGACCGTAGCGCTCCGACAAGTCGCGCTCGGACGGCAAATAGTCGCCGGGCCGAAGTTCGTGATCGATTTTATCGGTCAGCAAATCGACGAGCTGATCGTACAAAGGTTGTTTGCGCGCTCCCATTGCCATAATGATACCTGCCGGATAAATGACTCGAAATTGGTTGTAACCAGACACCACGTACTATAGCAGTTTTAATGGAATAACAGCAGGTCAACCAGTATATTTCAATATTGTTTGCCGGTTGATAGCCTGTATACTGTAATACCAATTACATCGCTGCATCAAGTATTGAGGTAGCAAAAAGGGCCGCCCCCGCGGAGCGGGACGACCCTTTGCAAGACAGATACGTCTTTAAGGCTTAGAGAAGCTTCTTGAGCTCCTCGGCAACAGCCTGGACCTGCGTGCCGATGATGACCTGGGTAGCACCCTTGTCCATCTTCATGACACCCAGAGCGCCAGCCTTCTTGCAGGCAGCCTCGTCGACCAGAGCGGAATCGCCGAGCTCGAAGCGCAGGCGAGTAGCGCAGCAGTCAACGGTCTTGACGTTCTCCTTGCCACCGACGGCAGCGAGAACAGCGGCGGCCAGAGCGGCGAACTTGTCGTCACCAGCAGCGGCGGAAGCGGAGGTCTCCTCGACATCCTCATCCTCGCGACCAGGGGTCATGAGGTTGAACTTGGTGATGGCGAAGCGGAACACGAGGTAGAAGACCAGGAAGGCAGCGATGCCCAGCGGGATGATCATCCAGGTGTTGGCAGCAGCCGGGAGGCTAGAGGAGAACAGGAGGTCGGTAGCACCAGCGGAGAAGCAGAAGCCAGCACGGAAACCAACATAGTAGGTGATGATGGTGAAGATGCCGTACAGGGCAGCGTACACGACGTAGAGCGGGAAGCACAGGAACATGAAGCCGAACTCGAAGGGCTCGGTGACGCCGCAGACAAAGGCGCAGATAGCAGCGGAGACAACCAGGCCAATAGCAGCCTTCTTGTTCTTAGCGGTCTGAACCATAGCCAGGGCAGCGCCCGGGATACCGAACATCATGCAGGGGAAGAAGCCGGACATGTACATACCGAGGCTCCACTTGACGTCAGCAGAGGTCTCGCCAGCCCAGAAGTGGGTCAGGTCGCCCAGGCCGATGGTGTCGAACCAGAACACGTTGTTCAGAGCGTGGTGCAGACCGGTCGGGATGAGCAGGCGGTTGAGGAAGGCGTAGATGCCAGCACCGATACCACCCATGGCGGCGATACCCTCACCAAGAGCAACAAGAGCACCGAAGATGAGCGGCCAAGCAAAGAGCAGGACGACGGAGACGACGATGCAGATGACGGCGGTCATGATGGCGACGCAACGCTTGCCGGAGAAGAAGGCCAGCCAGTCGGGAAGACGGGTGTCCTTGAACTTGTTGTAGCAAGTGCCACCGATGATGGCGGACAGGATGCCGATGAAGGAGTTACCAGCGATCTTGGAGAACGCGATGCCCTCGGTCGTGGCAAGCCAAGCGGTCTGAGCATCGGCGTCCATACCACGAATGGTGCCAACAACAGCGGGGTTCAGGAGCTGCTGGATCATCAGGAAGGCGACGAGGCCAGCGAGGCCAGCGGTGCCATCGTGGTCATCGGCAAGGCCGACAGCGGCGCCGACTGCGAACAGCCAGGCCATGTTATCGATAAGAGCGCCGCCTGCCTTGATGAGCAGGAAACCGGCGGTATAGGCAAAACCGGTAGTGTCACCGGCAGCACCCATGACTGCGGGAGCGAGCAGGTAGCCCACGCCCATAAGAATACCTGCGACGGGAAGCGCCGCGACGGGAAGCATCAGCGCTTTGCCGAGCTTCTGGAGGTACTTCATCATATGGTATCTCCTCCAACCTTTCTTTCGTTGTTCACCAACGAGTTCCATGTCCGCGCCTTGTGCATACCGGCTTCTCCGCTTGCCGGCATTGGTGCGCAAACTTAGACAACCCAGTCCCTATTTGGGGTTGCTGGTATGTACGGTAGCACACACTCAATTCAAACGTCCACCACATTTCGTTCAAATTACTATATCGTTGCCAAACGGTTATTTTTAGCCCGTAAACGGTAATTTCCGCAGGTAGACATGTTGCATTTCTTTCGTTACCAAACTAATTCTTAGCAATTTCCATTCGATTTCGTCTCAAAATTGGTTACTACCAGATGAACAGTGGTACCACATTGTTACTACCAGTTTAGCCGAAATCGTTTTCACTTTATATGAATAAAGTGTCCCATAATTTGCATACAACCACCCCTCTCATCGCCCTCCCCACAGTGCAAAAAGCCCGCTAGAACGATGTCCGTTCTAGCGGGCTCATCAGATTTTTTGGCTACGCGCTCGGCGGCTCGGGCAGCCCTTACGCAAACAGGCCGTAGATGCTGATGTTGGCCTTGGCGTAGAGACCGTTAGCGTACTCGGTCCACTTGGAGCTGGCGCTCGAAGCCTGCGAAGAGTACTGCTGGTAGGCGGTGTAATAGGCGGTCATGGCCTGCTTATAGGTTGCGCTATCGGCCGTAAAGGCATCGTCGGCGAACGCCTTAGCATAGGTGCCATCGGCATCCTTCCAAGTGCCCTTCTCGCTATCCCACTCGTCGCCGGCAAGGTTGATGATGTAGTCGGCGTAGTCCTTGCTCGCGGCCTCCTCGTTGCCGTCAGCAGGCTCGGTCGGGGCGGTCGGCATGTTTGCGGAGCCGTCGCCCACCTTCTTCTTGTAAAGCTTCTGCAGCGTCGCGGACTGACGGACGATCTGCTTGGCCTGTTCCTTGGACACGCCGTACTGTGTGGCCATGGTCTTGTAGTCGGAGGTGCCGATAGAGTCCTCGGCGTACTGCTTCATTTCCTTGGAAGAAACGGTAATGCCCTCATCCTCGGCAGCGTCCAGCAGGATCTTGTTGCGCACGTAGGACAGGATGACGTCGGCAGAAGGAGCGGTGTAGTTGCCATCGCTATCCTTGACGGTGTCGAGGCTGTACTGGCTCTCGATGGCCTCGCGCGCGGTGATATCGCTCTTCTTGCCGTTGTAGCTATAGCTTGCCACGGTCGAATCGAGCTGGTCCTCGGTGAGGGTCGCCGAGCCGACACCCTTGCCGCCAAAGCCGCCATTGCCGATAAAGAAGCCGACCACGGCAGCGATCACGACAGCGACCACAAAGGCGGCAATCATCGTCTTCTTGTGCTTGCAAGCGTGGTCGTCCACGTCGGAGTCGTTGTCCTCATCCTGCTCCTCGGGCATCAGATTCTCGTCAGCAGCATCCGCGGCGATCTTTGCCTCCAGGCGAGCGTCCTCCTCCTCGGCAGTCGTGCCGGCGGCAATATGTTCGGCAGACGTGCCGGCGACCAGGTCGATCTTCTCGTCCCCATCACCGTCGGGGCCTTCGCCGCGCTCGATGATCTGGATGCCGTCGATCTCGTCCTTCTCGTCCTTCTTTTGAATCAGACCCATATCAATTACTCCTTGTTAGGAAACATAGTCCCCAATAGAATACGCCCGACGAGGCGCCGGGCGTATTGATTCTTAGGTTATACGCAAACACTTAAGTACTATTTAGGCGTTTGCAGCGTGCATACCTTAGACCAGGTGCGCGATAACGGCATCGGCAAAGGCCTGCGTGCCCACGGCGCCCTCAACGGAGCCGGTCTGGGCACGACGTACGTCACCGGTAACCTGCTCGCCCTCGTCGAGCGTGGCAGATACGGCGGCACGAATGCGGTTGGCAGCATCGTTCTCGCCCAGGTGGTCGAGCATCATCGCAGCAGAGAGGATCTCGGCCGTGGGGTTGGCAATATCCTGGCCCGCGATATCGGGCGCGGAGCCGTGCGTTGCCTCAAAGATTGCGCAGTCGGCACCAATGTTGGAGCCGGGGGCCATGCCTAAGCCGCCCACCAGGCCGGCGCACAGGTCGCTCACGATGTCGCCGTACAGGTTGGGCAGCACCAGAACATCGAAGTCGTTGGGGTTCTGGACCAGGCCCATGCAGGTGGCGTCGACAATCTTGTCGTTGAACTCGATATCGGGATAGCTGGCGGCCACCTTGCGCGCCACGCGCAGGAACAGGCCGTCGGTCGCCTTCATGATGTTGGCCTTGTGCACGGCCGTCACCTTTTTGCGGCCGCAGCGGCGGGCGTACTCAAAGGCATACTCCACAATGCGACGGCTCTTGGCGATGGAGATCGGCTTGATCGAGATGGCGGAATCGGCGGCGAAGGTCTTTTGGCCCGAACGCTCGACGAGCTGTGAGAGCTCCTCGACCTCGGCAGCGCCCTCATCGAACTCGATGCCGGCGTAGAGGTCCTCGGTGTTCTCGCGCACGATAACCAGGTCGACGTCGCGGAAGCGCGAGCCGTCGCCCGGCTGCGACAGGCAGGGGCGCACGCAGGCGTACAGGTCGAAGTGCTTGCGCAGGGCGACGTTAACGCTGCGGAAGCCCGTGCCGACCGGCGTGGTGATGGGGCCCTTGATGGCAACCTTGGTCTCGGCGACCGCATCGAGCACATGTTGGGGCAGCGGCGTGCCAAACTCGTCCATGACGCCGGCACCGGCCTCCTGGACGTTCCAGTTGATCTGGACACCGGTGGCCTCGACCACGCGGCGCATGGCCTGCGTAATCTCGGGACCGATGCCGTCACCGGGAATCAGGACTACATCGTGCGCCATAATCTGTTACTCCTCGTCTTCGGCGTCGTCAGATTTTTTAACGCTAGCACGCTTCTTCTTTTTGGAGAGATCCAGGCCAAAACGTTTAACAAGCATTTCGCAAATCTCGCTCGAACGCGCCTTGAGATAGCTGCCCTTGCCGTTCTCGGCATCGAACTTAAGGCGCAGCACAAGCTTCTCGGCAACCTCGGCGTCGATCTCGCCCTGGCAAAACTCGTACAGGCAACCGAGCATATCGCGATACTCAAGGTCGCCGTGGTAGCACTGGATGGCCTCGTCCAGGATGGGCCAAGCCTCGCGCGAACGCTCGACACTCGTGGCGCCCCACACGCACAGCAGGCGGAAGGCGGCATAGCGCAGCGTGGAGGAAATCTCGTCGAACAGTGCGGTCTCGGCGCCCTCAAAGGCATCGCCCAACTGCTCGGGGCAGGTGGTGGCGAGCGCCGTCAGGGCATCGAGGGCCTCCCAGCGGGTCTGCGCCTCGGGGCGGTCGAGCGCCTCGATCAGCGCGGGTACGCAGGGGACGACGCGCTGCGGATCGCGCTCGGCAAGCAGGTGCAGCACGCGGGCGGCAAACTGGCGGATGCGGCGCGTGGGGCAGCCGAGCTCCTGGACCAGGCGGTCGACGGCGTTCTCGTTCTCCTCTGCCAGCTGGAGCTGTGCCAGCTCCTCGTCGGTGAGCTGTTCGTCTTTATTTTCTGCCATAGTTACCTCTTCTTACTATTTCTTAGCATGCTTGCCAGCACCCTTGCTGTCATCGGTGACCGAGATGAGCTGTCGGTCGGCCGCGCCATTGCGACGTGCACGGCGGCGTTCCTCGGCATCGCCCGCGTCGGCGGCGGCGCGGTGAGCCTTGTTGACGTTAAAGACCTCGTCGTGCTTGCGCCACGGACCGACGGACTCGCCAAAGCTCATCTTAAGACCGGCGATAAAGCCACCGAGCCAGCCGATCGGCGCAAACTGCACCAGCGGGAACAGTGAGAACACCCAGGTCAGCAGGACGACTGCCGCCGCTCCTGCAAAGTTGGCAATCCAGTAGTCGCGCTTGGTGATCACGCGCTTTTCGCACGCCCACTGGCCGCACAAAAAGCCGATGTAAATCGCAAAGAGAAAGAGCACCAGCGCAAGCACCACGAACGTCCAGCTCATAGGCGCTACTCCCCGTGATGGTGGCCGCAGCAGCACTCGCGGCCGTCGTCATGGCCGTGGCCGCCGCAGCACTCGTGGTCCTCGCCGTGGTGATGGCCACAACCGCACTCATGGTCCTCGCCGTGCTCGCCGCAACCGCAACCTTCCTCGTGAGCGCCATGCTCCTCGGGGCGATACTGCGACCAGTCCAGACCGGCGGCGATGGCGTCGGCCTCCTCCTTGTAGAGCACCGTGATGGCCTGGGTGCCCAGCTTGGCGCCACCGATGGCGTCGAGCATGTCGTAGAGCGTAAAGGCGACGTCGGCGCCGGGCAGCGCGAGCTCGCGGTCGTCGGCGTAAGCAAGGGCCAGGCGCAGGTCCTTAATGAAATGCTCGACCATAAAGCCGGGCTTGTAGTCGCCGTCGAGCGCCTTGGGGGCCAGGCTCTCCATGGCGCCGGACTTGCCGGTGCCGCCCAGGATCATCTGGCGGGTCTTCTCCAGGTCAAGGCCGCTCAGCTCGGCAAATGCCATGGCGTCTGCCATGCCGACCATGCAGGCGCCCAGCGACACCTGGTTGGCGAGCTTGGCAGCCTGGCCCTTGCCGGCGCCGTCGAAGCAGCAGATGTTGGCCGCAAAGGTGGAAAGGATATCGCGGACCGGGGCAATGTCGTTCTCGGTGGCGCCCACGATAGCCGTAAGCGTGCCGGCGATAGCACCCGACTCGCCGCCGGTGACGGGGCAGTCAAACGCCATGCGACCGGAGACCTGGGCGGCCTCGGCAATGTCGCGCGCCAGCTCGGGGGAGCTCGTGGTGAGGTCGATCAGCACCGCGCCCGGCTTGGTGCACGCGAGCAGGCCGTCGCCCGCCAGGTAGAGCTCCTCGACCTCGGAGGGATAGCCCACCATGGTAAAGACGACATCGGCGTTCGCCACTGCGTCGGCCGGCGTATCGGCCCAAACGGCACCGCGCTCGATAAGCGCGGCGGCCTTGGACTTGGTGCGGTTGTTGACCGTGACGGGATAGCCGGCATCCAGGATGTGGCCGGCGATGGGGGCACCCATGATTCCGGTGCCGATAAATGCGACAGAGAGCTTGTTTGCCATGAAACCTTTCCTTTTGGGTTGGGTGTTGTTACCAGGTTGAATACTCGGTGCCAGCGTTTGGGCTGTGAGTTGGGATCGATTACGGCCGCGTTACTTGCCTACTGGCCGCGCACGCGGCGGGCGATGCGGTCGGAAAGCGACGCCTTGTCGGCGCGGTTCTTACCCCAAAACGCGCAGGCCACCATGCCGGGGCCCACGTGCGAGCCGATGGTGGGACCCACGGAGCTGCGAATGATCGTGACGTCGGCGCAGCCCTCCTCCTTGCGGATGGCGGCCTCGAGCCAGTCGCCGTCCTTTTCGGCATCGGCCGTCATGATGGCGATGGGCATGGTGCGGTCGGGCACGTAGTTCTCGCGGAACGACTTGAGGATGGACTTGAGCGCCTTCTTGCGGCCGCGGTTGACGCCGATCAGCGACAGCGAGCCGGCCAGGTCGTAGGAGAGCTCGGGCTTGACGTCGAGCTTTGCCGTGAGCTGTGCCGCCGCGGGCGGAATGCGGCCGCCGGCAGCCAGCGCGTCAAAGCTCTCGAGCGTAAAGTAACCGTGGACATAGGTCTTGGCCTCGTTTGCCCAGTCGACCAGCTGCTTGGCGGTCAGTCCCGCCGAACGCTGGCGCACGGCCTCAAGCGCCAAGAGCTCGCCGGTCGCACAGGGCAGAGCGTTGTCGACCACGTACAGCTCAAAGTTGGGATACTCGGCGCGCACGGCGTCCGCCGCCTGGCACGCGGAGTTGTAGCTCGACGACAGCGCCGAGGTAAAGCACAGGTAGACCGTGGGCGTACCCTCTTTGGCGCACTCGGTAAAGAACTCGATATAGCGACCGAGCGACACAGCCGAGGTGGACACGCGGGCACCGGCGCGCATGCGGTCGTAGAACTCCTTGGGTGTGATGCTCGACCAGATGTCATCCGTGCGCTCCTCGCCATCGATAATGAAGGGGAAACCCAAGATATCGACATCGAGGTTCGCGGCGACCTCGGGGCTAAAGTCGCAGCAGGTATCGACGACGATGCGGCAACGGTCCGAATGACCGGCGGATGCGGCCTTGTCCATCAAAGCGACTCCTTACGTAAAAAGGCGGCCACCCGCATGGGATGGCCGCCAACCGTTAACTCATGCAAGTTAACGTATTTTACTCGTCAAGTGTTTCGATACGGGGCTTGATGATGCCATATCCACCATTCTTACGGTGATACACCACATTGATGAGGCCAGTCGTCGCGTTCTCGAACACGTAGAAGTCGTGACCGAGCAGATCGGTCTGCACCAGCGCCTGCTCCTCAGTCATCGGGGTGACATCGATGACCTTCTCGCGGACGAGCAGGTCGTCCTCCTCCTCGGGCAGCAGCAGGTCGGCCAGATCCTCGACGCGCTCGACCGGTGCAACATCCGCAGCACTGGCACCGCCCTGGCGGTTGTCCACGACCTTAGTCTTGAACTTGCGCAGCTGACGGGTGACCTTATCGGCGGAAAGGTCGATGGCGGCGTACATATCGGCACCGTGCTCGGCAACGCGAATCACAGAACCGCGAGCGCGAACCGTGACCTCGACGATTGCCGGGTTGGGGTTCGAGGGGTTCTTCTCATAGCGAAGTACAACGTCGACCGTCATGGGCTCGATATCGAAAACCTTGAGCGCCTCGCCGATCTTCTCATCCACATGCGCACGCAGAGCATCGGTTACCGTCGTCTTGCGTCCAGAAACCTTGATATCCATACGTGGCTCCAATCTGCCTCGGGGACTTACTGTACTGGCTATGTACCCATTGCCGTGCATTTAATCACGCGGATTCTCAAAGACCCGAATAACGATTGCTTTGTACCGCATACCGAAGTCTCGCACTTTTCTGTAGCAAAGTGCGCTATGGGAGGGCGTCACCGGCATTGGTTTTGGCCCTAGAAATTGGCTTTGACCTGCTGGTTTTATAGAAACGAAAAAGCCGGGCTTCCCTGTTGGGGAGGCCCGGCCTTGCGTGATGAAACCGTGAAGAGGTGTCCTTTTTAGCGTATAGGAGACACCACCCCTAGCAATAACTAGCTGTTGAGCTTGTTGATGTCGTCGTCGGTGATGGTGCCCTCCTGGCTGGACGATTTGTCCTCGGAGGACGTGCCCTCGCTGCTGGAATCGGAGGAGGTTGTGTCGGAGGACGCGGAACTAGACGACTGCATGTTGGCGCCCGAAACCGTCTTGGTGGTGAGGTCGTAAGGCATCGTACCGTACCAGATGGAGTGAACCGCCTCGAGCGTACCGTCGACCGTAATGCCCTCGAGGGCATCACTCACGGCACGGCATAGCTCGTCGTTGGACGCGAGACCTGCGACGCCGAGCGTCGAGGGTGCCTCGAGCGCGCCGACATAGGAAATCTGGCCCATCAGGCGCGCAAGGTAACCGCCGGCGGTGGAGTCGCAGATCACGTAGTCGACTTCGCCGGACTCGAGCGCCTCAAAACACTCGTTGATGTTGGAGTAGGTCTTTTGGTTGGCAGTGATGCTCTGCTTGGCAAGTGCCTCCTGTGAAGCGGAGGACATCTGAACGCCCAGGGTAGACGTGTTAAGCGTATCGGTGGAGACGCTCAGCGACCCACCGTCGCTGGTTTTACCGAACACGGAAGCGGCATCGTACAGGCAGGTGCCAAGCGAATTGATGTCGCCGTTCGTGGAATTGATGTCGCCAATGAAGATATCGGCCTTTTTGTCGCCAAGCGCTGAATCGGCAGAAGACGCATCAACGAAGGCGACCTTGAGGCCCATACGACTTGCGAGGGCACGGGCGGCATCAACCGCATAGCCCGTGAGGTTGCCGTCGGTATCCTGCATGGCCTGCGGGGCATCGGAGGTATCGAGGGCGACTGTCAGGGTGCCGGGAGTGACCAGGGCGTCGTCCGACACCGTGGGGGTGACCGCTTCGTACTCGATCTGGTCAATCGTGGGCGTCGTGAGCGAGGACAACGGGTTGAGCGCACATCCACTCAGGCCCAATACGGCAATGACCGCCGCGGTCCCAGCACCTAACCGAGCCGCGTGCATCAAGCTGCCCCTCACCATGTCCACTACCCTGCCTTCTGTGTCGTATACGATCCGTGCCTTGCGCGGAATATCGGGTTGTTCCCACCAGCTGACCTGGTATTTGACCCCACACTTGCGCACCGGGGCGTTTGCTCGGGAGGCCGTAGCCGCCTTCACGACTGGCCCGCTCGCCCGCGAGGCGGTATTGCCCCAAAGAAAGTAGAACGGACGGTGCGGCTTACATCTAGGACGCGCCATGATCGCGCCGCGCGCACGCGGACGCTTACGTGGATCCCTTTGACCGCGTCTGTCTTGGACTAGGATGGACATTTCGTCCGTCCGCAACCACAGCCTGGCAGGAACGTAGCGCATTATAGCTAAGTTCAAGCTAAAGTTTAAGGTTAGGGGCGTCATTCGCACCGTGAGCACAGATTTCGCAGGTCGGAGCGGACCATTCATGCCCCCTTGAAGCTCGTCGCTCCCCTGCGGGGAGCTCCGAAGCACCCGTCCCCGGGTGCCATGTGCAAAAAACATCAAATATGAGTACTGTTATCAATTTAGTGGCAGCGCATTTTCACCTTGCAAGCCTTTTTTGAGCTCCGCACAGCCTACTTGGCGCCAAGATACTCCACATTTGTTTATTATCTTTCCATTATTTGACCGTTCCCAGTTCGATAAACAGTGATTTCGCTGCTACCAATCTAGTAACAGTACTCATATTTGCCATTTTTTGCACAGAGCCCCTGAACGAACCCCCTTTGAAGCCATACAACTAAGCTGGTTTAAGCCCAAAGCACGCTCGGAGCGTGTTCAGCAGAACATCTTGCTTCTTTCGACGAGCCTCCACGCGGTTTTGGTACCGCTTGCCCATGCGCTGGTGGATGCGCCATGCAAGTGCTTCCATCGCTTCCATGTCGCAAAGCATCTCATTGTTGACGGTCGCGACCTCGATCCCCATGGCTAGAAAGCCCGTGTTACGCTTTTCGTCGTGGATGCGTCCGCTTCGGGATCCATGGCCCTGTTCACCGTTGTATTCCAGGTCAAACCGGGCTGCTTCCTGGTACGCATCGCAAATCGCATGGGGCATTCCCGAGATTGCCTGCGCACGATCGTTGAACTCGATTTTGTAGTCGGTCTTAAAGGGACCACAGGCAAATCCCCCATAGGAAAACGGAAGGGAGAACATGGCAAGCATGATGCACTCCATGGGCGAGCGCAGGTTTTCTGACAGGTAGGGGCACAGGCGCAGCAGCCGTTTGGCATCGCTCCCCTTGCATACCGCGAGATAGTCCATCAGCCGTTCGGGCGTCAGCACCGGCTCGACTTCGAAGTAACCCACGTCTGGTGGCTGGTCCTTGTCCTTTGCAAGTTTGTTCGCAACAGGCGAGCTGTAGGGTGGCAGAAACTTGCCACGATCGCTGAGGGAAATCTTGGAGCACAGCTCTTGGGCCAGGGCAAATGCTTGGATGCAACCAACCTCGCGTGCAACGGCAACGCAGAGGGCCTCGGGAGACAGACTGTATACCCCCGGCTCTACCTCTAGAATCGAGCCGGCCGGCAACCCCGCGGAACAGACAGACCAACTCACGCCGGGCATACGGCGGCGCTGCGCTGCGGACCCCACTAGCAGGCACAAATCTTCTTGAACCTCGCCGCTTTTGGCCCCGATCCTCACCAGGTCGGGAAGATAGATGTCCTCGGCCGAGGGCGATGATGTGCACAGCACACGGCACTCCTCCTCGGGCTCGAGGTCCTTCCAGCCGATGTAGCCCATCTGTCGGCGCTCGGCTCGCATCATGCGCAGCGCCGAGGCGCCCGTCAGGATTACGGACGCCGCGAGCTGTTCTTCTGTCGGCTTGCTGCACTGGCTGATTTTTAACGCCACATGAACCACCCCTACCAAACGCGTGCGATAGCGAGGCCATCGACGGCCGCGGCACCGGCGCGCTTGAGTTCTGCTGAAGCCGCCGCCATCGTCGCGCCCGTGGTAATAACGTCGTCGATGAGCAGCAGGCGGCGGCCCCGCACGTCCTCGACTGTCTCGTACATGCCCCGGGCGCGCTCTCGGCGCTCCTCGCGACCGAGTTCACGTTGGTCGCCATGGCCGTACTTAACAAGGGCATCGAGTAGCGGCACACCCGACAGTTCGCAAAATGGGCGCGCAATGGCCTCCATATGATCAAAGCCGCGCCGCCGAAACGCCGCCGCTGTCGCAGGTACAAACACCACTGCGTCGGCAGCGGACAACACGCCGCCATAGCGATCGGGAGCTGCGACTTGCGCATGCAGGGCGGTGTCGTATAGCAGCTCTGCCAGATACGGAGCAAGACGGCGCTCGCCCGCGTCCTTGTACGCTTTAATGATCCGCGGCAGCGGATGCGCATAGACGGCGCACGCCAGGCACCGATCGAGCGCTTCAGCCATTGCCGAGGACGCACCCTCGACCGAGCACTCGGTGCATAGCAGATCACCAAACGGGGCGCCGCATCGAGTGCAGCTATGACGCGGATCGATAAGCGTTAGTGCCGCCAGACAGTCCTGGCAAATAAGCGCGCCGGCGCGCTCGCAGCCGGCGCATCGCGTGGGCGACAACGCCTCAAGCGCCTCGTGCGCCGCGCGCTCGGCAAACGGTAGCAATTCGTCCGTAAACGGTAGGGTGCCAACACCTTGCAGGCAACCCAACACATTCAAATGTCTCTTCACGACACAACCCTCCCTATGCAAAGGCAGAGGGAGGGTTGTTGATTCAGCACTATGGTACCCCGATGTGCTCGGGGCAAGGCAGGTTAAATCCGCTCGCGGGCGCTATTCGCCGGTGGGCGGTTGCGGTGCGGACGAGTTCGGGGTCGAGCCCTCGCCACCATCCTGACGCGGCTTGCGGGAGCGACGGCGACGGCGACGCTTCTGGCCCTGGTCGGCAGAGCCCTCGCCACCGCGATCCTCACGCGGCTCGTGCTCGTCGCGGGCGGCGCCGCGCGCGGCCTTGGCAGCCGCACCTCCGCCGTCACCGGGACGACGACGCGTGACCTTGACCTCGCCATCCGAAACCTGATCGGCCACGGAAGGCACCGAAGGCTTCTGCTGCGTGCCCGAGGAATGGCGACGGCGCGGACGCGGCATGCGTTCCTCATCTCCACGCGGCTTGCCGCCCTTGTCGGCAGGTGCGTCGGAACCCGAGCCGCCCTTGGGAGCGGCACCGGCCTCGCGAGCGGCTGCGGCGCGGAAGGCGTCCTCGCGCTCCTCGCTCGACAGATGACGGCGACGACGGCGCGTGGGGTTCATGCCACCGCCGCGATTCTGCTGCTGGGGCTGCTGAGCCTCGCGCTCGCGTGAGGCATTCTTGCCTGCAGCCGCGGTCTCGCCGGCATCGCCCGAGCCCGCACGCTTGCGACGGCGACGACCACCAGCGGCCTCCTCGGCCTCGGGAGCCTCGACCTTGCCGCGACCCTTACCACGGCCACGACCCTCGCCCTGGCTCTGAGCAGCGCGGGCATCGGCATCTGCATCGCGGCGACGGCGCTTGGGCATCGACGTGCCCGCCAAGCGATCGGCGCTCGACAGGCCATCGCCCACGTCGACGCCGTTCTCGCGGTCGAGCTCCATAAGCGCCAGGCGCATCTCGGGCGACTCGATGCGCTCGAGCACGTCGCGCGTCACGCAGTCGGGGCGACAGTTGCAGCCCTGCTCGGCGGCTTTCTTCTTGCAGCCCTCGGAGCAGGTCATGTCGGCCAGGTTGACCTTAAAGACCTTGCCGTTCTCCAGGCGCAGCACCAGCTGCTCGCGCGGGGTGTCGTATTCCTGGATACGCGCCTTGCCGAGCGGCGTATCGATGAGCGTCTTCTTTTTGGGCGCGCGGCTCTTAAAGTCCTTGTACGCCTCGAACTCGTAGCGCAGGCAGCACATCAGGCGGCCGCAGACGCCGCTGATCTTGGAGGAATTGAGCGGCAGGTCCTGCTCTTTTGCCATGCGGATCGAAACCGGCTCAAACTGTCCGCCAAAGCGCGTGCAGCAGAGCTCCTGGCCGCACTGGGCATAGCCGCCCACCAAGCGGGTCTCGTCGCGCACGCCAATCTGGCGCATGTCGACGCGAATGTGCAGCGTCGAGGACAAGTCCTTGACGAGCTGGCGAAAATCGACGCGCTCCTCGGCCGCAAAGTAGAACACGGCCTTCTCACCGCCAAACAGGTACTCGACGCCGACCGGCTTCATCTCGAGGTCGAGCTCCTTGACCAGGCGACGGAAGTCGACCATGGCCTCGTCGCCCTGGATAGCCAGGTCGTCGGCAAGCTGCAAATCGATATCACTCGCCACGCGCAGCACGGGCTTGAGCGGCTGGCCGATCTCGTCTTGCGGCACCTCGAAGGGATCGGCCGTGACCAGGCCGATCTCGGTTCCGCGCTCGGTGGAGCAAATAGCGTAATCTGCCTCGAGGATATCCAGATCCTGCGGGTCAAACCACAGGTCGCGCGAGGCGTAGGTAAACTTAACGGGTACGACTAACGGCATTTCAGTGCCTTCCTGATATCGAACAGCATGACCTCGATGGCCAGCTGGGGAGTAACGTTTCTGGCGATGTTGCGCTCAGCGGTGGCAACCGCCTCGAGCGCCTGGGTGGCACCCGCAACATTCGTCGCGGCGGCAAGCCGCCCGATCGTGTCGCGCACATCCTCGTTCACCACGTCGGCTGCCTCGTTCTGAAGCGTCAGCAGCACGTCGCGTATGAGCGTCCGCGCGCTCGCCAGCGCTTCCATGATACCCGAACGCTCGCGCGCGTTGAGTTCGCGCTTGTTGCGGTCCTCAAGCTGCTTCAATGCTCCACGCGACAGGTAGTCGGCGTTTTGCTCGAGCACCTTTTCCTGCGTGGACTTGACCTCGGCGAGCGGCGCCTTGACGGCAACGATGAGCGACTTGGCGCGGCTGAGCACGTCGGCTTCGTCGGCGGCGATGAGCGAGTCGATGGCGCGGACCATCTGGCGGCGGGCGTCCTGGCGCTCGGCGCTCTTAAGGAACTCGATGCCGCGCGTGGGGCTTCCCGCCACGGCGACGGCCATGCGGCAGCGCGCGATGTCCTGGCCGGTGGCACGGCTCACGGCCTGTGCGGCCACAGTGGGCGACACCAGCCGAAACGGCACGCACTGGCAGCGGCTCACGATGGTGGGCAGCATCACATCGGCCGAGGTGCCCAGTAGGATGAACATGACGCCCTCGGGCGGCTCCTCGAGTGTTTTGAGCAGGGCGTTGGCGGTGTTGGCACGCAGCTGTTCGGCACGGTCGATGATGTAGACCTTGGCCTTGGCGCGGATGGGTGCCAAGGGCACGTCGTCGAGCAGCTCGCGGGTCTGGGCGATGAGGTAGCCTGTGGCGCTCTCGGGCGTGTAGTAGTGCACGTCGGGGTGCGTATGGCGCGCGACGCGCACACAGCTGTCGCACGATCCGCAGCCGTCCTGCTCGCACAGGAATGCCTGGGCGAGCGCCCATGCGGCGTCGAGCTTGCCGGCACCGGGAGCGCCCAAAAACAGGTACGCGTGCGATGCGCGGCCGCTAGCGATAGCGTTGGTCAAAAAGTCGCGCACGCGCTCCTGGGTGTCGTGCTTGGCGAGCAGGCTTGCCTGAGCGGGGGCCATGTTACTCAGCCTCCTGGGCGAGCGCGGCGGCGACAGCATCTTGGGGAATGTCGAGGCCGTACGCGCGAACCTGCTCGACCGTCTGCGCGAAGACATCTGCGATTGGCGCGGTGGCGTCGATGAGCTTCACACGATCCGGCTCCTCGGCAGCAATAGCACAAAAGCCCTGGTAAACGCGCTCTTGGAAGGCCATGCCCTTGGCCTCCATGCGGTCAGCAGCACCACGGGCGGCCATGCGTAGCGCCGCCTGCTCGGGCGTGATGTGATAGACGAGCGTGAGCGCCGGGTGCGTGCCGGCGACGGCCAGGTTATTGGCGTCGCGCACCATCTGACGGTCGAGGCCATCGGCAAACGCCTGGTAGCACGTCGTGGAATCGTAGAAGCGATCGCACAGGACCACCTTGCCGGCCGCGAGGGCGGGTGCGATGACCTCGTGCACCAGCTGGGCGCGCGCGGCCTCGTAGAGCAGTAGCTCGCAGGTATCGCCCATCGCCGTATTGGCGGGGTCGAGCAGTAGGGCGCGGATCTTTTCGCTGATGGCGGTGCCGCCCGGCTCGCGCAGAGTTACGACCTGGTAGCCGGCGAGCTCGAGCGCGCGGGCAAGCAAGCGCGCCTGCGTGGACTTACCGGCGCCATCGACGCCCTCGAGCGTAATAAAGCTATGTTGAGCGGGCTCAAAAGCCATGGGCGCAGCCCCTTCCTACAAGGCGCGAAAGTGCGAGGTATAGTAACCAAGTCATGATACCCCAGGGGCAGGCGCACCCCAAACCCGACCTAGTCGTTGGGGACGTTCTTGAATGACTAGTCGTTTAAGAACGTCCCCAACGACTACCCGGCAGTTAGGGACGTTCCTAAAGTGCCGGCCGAAAAGGAACGTCCCTAACTGCCGGCTTTTTGGGGCGCTGGGTATAATCGTCGTATTGCATTGAAATGTGGCGAAAGGAGTGGCAATGTCTCGGTACTGCGCCTCGTGCGGCAAGCTTCTTGCAGACGACGCCAAGTTCTGCACCTCGTGCGGTGCACCCGTTGAGCAATCGGCCGCGAGCAACGATCAGCCCGCTTTTGAGCAAACCGGCCCCCTTGATACGCCTCAAACCAAGGCGGACGATCCTCTCGCCTATCGCCCCGACCCCGCCGCAAGCCCTGTGTCGGTCGAGACCACGCAGCGCATCCCTGTCGCGAGCGGCTCGCCTCAGCAGCAGCCGGCACCTGCATACGCGCCCGTTCAGTCACAAGCGCCCGCTCCCAAGAAGAGCGGCACCGGACCACTTGTCGCCATTATCGTTGTGTTGGTGGCGATCATCATCGCCCTGGTCGTCTTCTTTGTGATCAAACCGTTCGACAACGCCGCCACGCAGACGACTGCCGAGGTAACCAAGCTGCACCGCGATGTCGATGACGATGACCTAAAGCCCCTCGGCGATCCCAACAGCCTGTACGACGATGATGACGATGACGACGAGGATGGCGGCGAAGCAACGCTCTCCGAGCAGAACCTCTACCGTCGCCTGAGCGAATACTACGACCTGCTCGAAGATCTCGACAGCCAGGTCCGTGGCTGCGCGCAGAACTTCAACGGCAACTATCTGGAAGAGGATCGAACCACCCGTCAAAATCTCGCCGACGTCGCCGAGCGCACGGAGGACACCATCGAGCAGTATTACGACATCGTCGAGGACCTGGACGTCCCGACGAGCTCCAAGAACTACAGCTCCTGGAAGGACATCATCGCCCTGTACGACGACTTGGATCACCGCATTGACGCAATCTGTGATGCCTGGGAGATCAGCCTGAAATACGCCAAGCCTGCGGACCACAAGAATGAGATCGTGGCGCCGCTGTCGCGCGACAACGTGGCGGGCACCAATGACAATAAGTACCGCCTAGACTTTGAGGAGCGCTACCCCGGCGCCAAACCCGTCGAAGTGAACTAGTCGTTCGGGACGTTCTTAAACGACTAGTCATTAAAGAACGTCCCCAATGACTAACTACAAAAAACGAGCGAGGATTTTGAGGTCCTCGCTCGTTTTTGTTTTGGGCAATGTTTCGACTGCGCCGTTACTTGTCGGCCTTCTTGGCCGTCGTCTTCTTGGCGGCCGTCTTTTTGGCCGTCGTTGTCTTCTTCGCCGTCGAAGTCTTCTTGGCCGTGCTCGCCTTGGTCGCGGTCTTACGGCCACGGGCGGGCTTTTTCTCCTTGGTCGGGCAGTCCATGTTGACGCAGATACGCCACGGGCCGCGCGCCGTGTTGACCACTACGATGGGGGCGCCGCACTCGGGGCAAGTCTCGCCCGTCGCCTCGAGCTTGCCGCGCGCCGGCAGCGGATAGCTCACGCCGCAGTCGTCGTAGTTGGTGCAGCGGATAAAGCGCTTACCGCTCTTCTCGCTCTTGTGCGCGATCAGGTCGCCATGGCGTCCGGCCTCGGCACACACTTTGCACTCGCCCACCTTAAGGTCGGGCTCGTAGTTGGTGGGACACGTGGGGTTCACGCAAATCTCGAAGGCCTTCTGGCGGAACGGCTGGCACTTGATGCGCGGCGCGCCGCACTCGGGGCACACCGCCGCCTCGCCCTCGAGTGGGCTCACCTTAACGCCGCTCGGCACCGGATAGGTCACATCGCAGTCGGGCCAGCCCATGCAGCCAATGAAGCTGCCGCGGGTCTTGGCGCTCGTCTTCATAACCAGGTCCTTGCCGCACTTGGGACAGGCGCCCACGCGCGCGTCGGCCGTGACGGCGTCGCTGATGGCATCGCCCAGCTCCTGCGTGTGCTTGAGCAGCTCGTCGAGCACGCCGGCCAGCAGCGCGCGCGAGTGCGTCACGACATGCTCTTCGGTATCCTCGCCGCGCTCCACGCGGGTCATGTCGCCGTCGAGCTCGCTGGTCATATCGGGGCTCGTGATGCGCGGGGCAAACTGCGTCAGCGCGTCGATGATGGCGATGCCCAGCTGGCTCGGCTCCACGGGATCGTTTTTGAGGTAGCGCACGGCATACAGGCGCTCGATGATGCTCGCGCGTGTGGACTTGGTGCCCAGGCCGCGCTTTTCCATCTCCTGCACGAGCTTACCCTGGCTGTAGCGCGCGGGCGGCTCAGTCTGTTTGGCCTCAAGCTTAATGTCGAACACATCGACCGTATCGCCCTGCTCCAGCGGCGGCATCTGCTCGTCGCGCTTAAGGCCGTACGGGTAGGCCTCGCGGAAGCCCGGGGTCACGAGCACGTCGCCCGAAGCCACGAACGGCTCGCCGTTCACATCGAGCTCGAGCTTGGTGTTCTCGATGGTCGCGGGGCCCATGAGCGTCGCCAGGAAGCGGCGGGCGATGAGGTCGTAGAGCTTGCGCTGGCCGCCGTCGAGCGTGGACGGATCGCCCTCGCCCGTGGGATAGATCGGCGGGTGGTCGGTGGTCTCGACCTTGCCGCGGGTGGGCTTCATGGGGCCGGCGAGCACCTTTTTGCACACGGGTGCCAGCGCCGGGTTGATCTTTGCCAGGTCGCTCACCACGGCGCCCAGGTCGAGCGTCGCGGGGTACACGGTGTTGTCGACACGCGGGTAGCTGATGAGGCCCGCCATGTAGAGAGACTCGGCGATGCGCATCGTACGCGCAGGCGAGATGCCCTCGGCCGCGGCGGCAGCCTGCAGCGAGGTCGTCGCGAACGGCGTGGGCGGCTGTTGCTTGCGCGAGCGCTTGGTCACCGCGGCGACGGTTGCCGTCGTGGCGCCGTCGACGTGGCCGTACGCCGTCTCGGCAGCGTCTTTGTCGGTAAAGCGCGCCGTCTTGTGCGCGATCTTAAAGCGATCGTCCTCGGCGGCGCCCTGCGCAGCGCCCATGCCGCGAATCTGCCAATAGTCCTCGGGCACAAACGCCATGCGCTCGCGCTCGCGCTCGACCACCAGGGCGAGCGTCGGCGTCTGCACGCGGCCGGCAGAGCGCACGTTGCCAAAGCCGCCGAACTTGGCGAGCGTCAGGTAGCGTGTGAGCACCGCGCCCCAGATGAGGTCGATGTGTTGGCGGCTCTCGCCGGCGTCGGCCAGATTCTGGTCGAGCGAGACGAGGTTATCGAAGGCCTGCGTGATCTCGGCCTTGGTAAACGAAGAATACTGGGCGCGGGCAACCGGCAGGTCCGGCGCCACCTCGCGCACCTTGTTGAGGGCGTCCGAGCCAATGAGCTCGCCCTCGCGATCGAAGTCCGTGGCGATGATGACGCTGTCGGACTTCTTGGCCAGGTTCTTGAGCGAACGAATGAGCTCCTTCTCGGCCGGCAGCTTAATGACGGGCGCCCAAGTGAGGTAAGGCAGGCTCTCGAGCTTCCAGCCCTTGATGGAAATGCCGTCGGCAAGGAACGGCTTGCGCTTGGTGTCGTAGGGCGGACGGGCCAGGCCGTCGGGCATGTCGGCCGGCAGCATCTCGCCGTCCTCGGTCACCGAATACCAACCCAGCTTTTTATCGAACAGCACGCTGTCGCAAAAATCGGGCGCCAAGATGTGACCGGCCAGACCAATGGTCACGCACTCCTCGCCCTTCCACTCAAAACGGTAGATGGCGGTGTTGTACACCTTGTCCTTTTTGGGCTTACCCGTGGACAGACGCTCGGCGATCTGACGCGCGGCGTCGTTTTTCTCGGCGATGATGAGCTTCAAAAGAGGCTCCTATCTCGTGTCTCTGCGGCTACGCCCGCCCGTATGGCGGCCGACTTACGCCCTTGCTTGCTCGATCTGCCCGATGAGCCAATCGCACCAGGCATCCATGCCCTCGCCCTTGCGCGCGCTCACGGCAAACCGTGGCGCTTGCGGATTGAGGTCATCGAGTGTCTTAGTATACCTATCCATGTCAAAATCGAAAGCCGGAGCCACGTCGACCTTGTTGAGCAGCTGCGCGCCGACGTGTTGGAAGATGCCCGGGTACTTGATGGGCTTGTCGTCGCCCTCGGGCACCGAGAGAATCATGATGGACAGGTTCTCGCCCAGGTCAAAGTCGACCGGGCAGACCAGGTTGCCCACGTTTTCGATAAAGATGACGTCGATGTTTTCCAGACCTACAGCCTGGTCGAAGGCGTCGACGGCCTCCATGATCATGTTGCCCTCGAGGTGGCACAGGCCGCCCGTGTTGATCTGGATGGCGGGCATGCCGGCTTCCTTCATGGTGATGGCGTCGACGTCCGAGGCAATATCGCCCTCGATGACGGCGCAGCGAAGGCCAGCCTTGTCGCGCAGGCGCTCGTTAGTGCCCAGAATCGTGGTGGTCTTGCCCGAGCCGGGGCTCGATAGCACGTTGATCACGTAGGTGTTTGTCTCTGTGAATCGCTGACGCAGCTGATCTGCCAAGCGCTCATTGCGCGACAGAATCGGCGACGCGATATCAATCGTTTTCTCAGCCATACTCGGCGCTCCTTACTTTTGCCCCTTTATACCCCATCACTAGATGGCTGGACAGGCAAATCGTCGGGGGTTTCGATCTCGATGCTCGCGATATCGAGCTCGCGGCCGTGCAGCAGGCGCACGTTGGCGCCGCCGCACTGGGGGCAACGACAATGAAAGCGGTCGTGATCGAATACCTCGCCGCAGTCCAGGCACTCGCTTTGCGGATGAATCTCCTCCACGGCGAGCTCGCAGCCCTTCGTGAGCGGATCCTCGTCGCGAAACGTCTCCCAGGCAAAGTCGAGCGCCTCGCGCACGACCTCGGTCATATCCCCGATGCGCAGCGTTACCAAAACGGCGCGCGAGGCCCCCGCCCCACGCGCCGCGCGAATCACTGTATCGAGTATGCCGTTGACAATGCCAACCTCGTGCATACCGATTTACTCCTCGTCGTCCGAGAACAGGTCCAGACGGCTCACGAACAGGCCCTCCTTGCCCTCGCGCGCGGTGATGACCACGCGGGCGACGGCGAGCGAGATCTCGTAGAGCGAGAGCAGGGCGCCGTACATAAGGCCCAGGGTGACGGGCGAGCCGTCGGGCGTGATCACGGCCGAAGCCACGAGCAGGCCCACGTACACATAGCGCCAAGCGCTGCGGAAGGCGGCGTAGGACACGATGTGGAAAACGGACAGGTAAAAGATGATGAGCGGAAGCTCGAACGCCACGCCAAAGCCGATCATAAAGAGCAACTCCATGTTGACGTAGTTCTCCAGGTCGGGCAGCGCGGTGGCGACGGCCGAGGTCTCGCCGATGAGCCACTCAAAGCCGGCCGGAATAATGATGAAGTAGCAGAAGATGGCGCCCAGGAAGAAGAGCAGCGTCGAGGCGAGCACCGTGGGCACGACCCACTTGCGCTCGTTGGGGCGCAGTGCCGGCAGGAAAAATGCCAGAATCTGCCAGATGATCATGGGTGTGCACATAACCACCGCCATCTTGATGGCCAGCGAGAAGCGCAGGCCAAAGCCGCCGAGCGTGGTGGTGATGTAGAACTTACCGTCCGGCACAAAGGAGCGGATGGGATCTTCCAAGATATCGAGCACCACGGGCGTGGCGAAGTACAGCACGATAGCGGCGGCAAACACCGACACGACCACGATGGTCAGACGGCGACGGAGCTCTCCCAGGTGATCGAAGAGCGGCATGCGCGCGGGTCCGATAGGCATTACTCATCGCCTCCCTTCGGGGCGTCGGCGGCAGCGGCCTCGTCTTCGGCCTCGAGCTCGCGGGCGAGCTGGTCGACGACGGCCTTGCGCTTGCGGGGACGACGGGCATAGAGGTCGGCCGTCGTGGGCTCTGCCGGCTCGGGCTCGGGTTCCGGGTCTGCAGTGGAAGCGGACTCGGCAGCGTCAGCCTCGGACTCGGCGGCGGGCTCGGCGCCCTCGGCCTCAGGCTCCTCGGCGGCACCTTCGCTTGCGGCCTTCTCGGCAGCAAGACGGGCGCGACGCTCGGCAAAGGTCTCCTTCTTTGCGGGCGCAGCCGTCTCGACAGCATCCTCGTCCGCATCGGAATCATCGTCGACAGCAGCGGCCTTCTTGGGCTTGACCGGTGCCGAGGCAGCCTCGCTCACCGGGTCGATAATCTCGGACTGGACAACCGCCGTCATCTTTTCCTGCGTCTCGCGGAACTGACGGATGGCACGGCCGATCGTGCGGCCCATCTGCGGGAGCTTATCCGGGCCAAACAGCAAAAAGCCGAAGACCACGATGATCGCGAGCTCACCCTCTCCAATACCAAACACACATACCTCCAAGGCTCGATGTGAGTCGAGCCCGCACCGCGCCATTCGGCCGGAACTCGTCTATTCATTCGGTCAAGTATAGCGCCCGGACGCCAAAACGTCCGAGCGCATCACAAACATATGCCAAACGGCACGGCCCTTTTTGGGGCGAAAGCTTATGCCGCGGTGATCGAAATCTCCTGGTCGACGCCCAGCAGCTGAACCACGCGCATCACCGGGGACTGCACGTTGACGCAGCTAAAGCGCTTGCCGTGATCGGCCGCGTGGTGCGCGGCGCCCACGAGCACGCCAATACCCGTCGAGTCGATATAGCTTACCTGGGCAAAATCGAGCTCAACGGCCTCGGTGGGCTGCTCGAGCGCCAGGTCGATGGCGTTGCGCAGGCTGTCGGCGTTAGAGATATCGATCTCGCCGGTCACCTTAATGGTGTAGAGCTCCGGCGTGGGGTTGGTAGAAATACTCAAATCCATGTATACGCTCCTTTGTGTATTGAAAGTGCGGACAGTGCGTAGTCGCGCGTGCTAGGCGCGCTCGGCGCGTGCCAGCTCGGCAGCAACGAGTTTGACGGCCAGCACCAGCACGTCGAGCGCGGCCTCCAGATCCTCGACCGTGGGATAGCTCGGCGCGATGCGGATGTTGGTGTCGCGCGGGTCCTTGCCGTAGGGCCAGGTAGCACCGGCCGGCGTGAGCTTAACGCCCAGCTCGGCGCAAAGCGCGGCGACCTTTTGGGCCGAGCCCTCGGGACCGTCGAAGCTCACAAAGTAACCACCGCGAGGGTGCGTCCAGGTGGCACAGCCCGTGTCGCCCAGGCCCTCGGTGAGCTTGCGCTCGACGGCCTCAAAGCGCGGGCGCAGGAACTCGGCGTGCTTCTTCATGTGCTCCTTAACCGCCTCGAGGGTAGGAAGGAAGCGCACGTGGCGCAGCTGGTTGAGCTTGTCGGCACTGATCAGGCCGGCCTTCAGACGCTTAGAGAACTCGGCGATCACAGCGGGGCTCGCGCCGATAAAGCCGATGCCAGCGCCCGGGAAGGTAATCTTGGACGTCGAGGCGAATGCCACCACGCGGTCCTCGGTGCCCGCGGCGCGGGCGAGGTCGAAGATGTTGGCGAGCTCGTCGGTCTCGTCGTACAGGTCGTGCACGCAGTAGGCGTTGTCCCAGAAGATGCGGAAATCGGGCGCGGCCGTGGGCATCTCGACTAGGCGGCGCACGGTGTCCTCGCTAAAGGTAATGCCCGTGGGGTTGGAGTACTTGGGCACACACCAGATGCCCTTGATGGAATCGTCAGCGGCAACGAGACGCTCGATCTCGTCCATGTCGGGGCCGTTGTCGGTCATCGCGACGGGGACGTTCTCGATGCCCAGGTCGGCAGTGATGCCAAAGTGGCGGTCGTAGCCGGGAACGGGGCACAGGAACTTGACCTTCTTGCCGTCGTGGGCGGCCTCGTAGG
>JAIIWC010000063.1 GCA_022745215.1 Collinsella sp.
GGTTGTTGCGGGCCCTAGTCCCGGCGGCGGCCTCGGCGCTTTGCGCCTGCCGCCTTGGGGGGGCTGCGGAGCGCGGCCGGCAGCTGCGGCGCGTTGCGCCTGCTGCCTGCGGGGACTTTGGGGTCGTGCGGCAGCTGGGGCGCTGTCGCGCTTGCTGCCTTGGGTGACTTTGGGGTCGATTGGGGTTGTCTGCACAATTCGCGGTATTATGTTGCGGAGTTTTGAAAGGAGCCGCTGGTGGTCACGACGACATTTGCTTCGCCTTTGGGCGAAATCTTGCTTGCCGCTGATGGCCGCGGTCTGACGGGGCTTTGGTTTGAGGGGCAGGAGCATTTTGGTTCCACGCTTCTCCGGGAAGACTCCGAACATGTTGAAGGCGCCGATGCGGTTTCTGGTACCGGTGGGATGTCTTCGGTGAGTCCGGCAAATGGCGCGGCTTCTTCGGTGCTTGAGCGTTCTTGGGCTTGGCTGAATGCTTATTTTGCGGGGCAGGAGCCTCGGTTTACACCGCCGTTGCATATGATTGGCACGGCGTTTCAGCGCGAGGTTTGGTTTGAGCTGCTTTCTATCCCGCGTGGCGAGGTTGCTACGTATGGCGAGATCGCTCAGCGTGTTGCGGCTCGACATCGTGTGCCGGGAAATGAAGCGCCCGTTGTGTCTCCTCGTGCGGTGGGGGCTGCGGTCGCGCGTAATCCCATTTCGATTATCGTGCCGTGCCATCGCGTAGTTGCCGCCGATGGTTCGCTCAACGGATATGCCGGCGGGCTTGACCGCAAGGAGTGGCTGCTTCGGCTTGAGGGTGCGTACGAGGAATAACGCCAGGGCACTTTGCATAGCCAAGACGCCGTGAAAGAAGGAGTCGCTGTCTTTTCGCGGCTGGCACGCGTCCGGGCGCTCGGCATCTGCGCCTTAAGTTTGGCTAAGCCACATCCTGCGTATTTGAAAACGCGCAGGTTGAGCCGCTAAGGCTGCGCTAAGGCAGCTGACGGTGCGCTATTATCGGCATTATCGAAACCTGTATTTCCATGCGCCAAAGGAGCAACTATGAAGCTGATGCTTGCCGAGGATGAACCCGGCCTCTCCCGCGCCCTTATCGCGATTCTTCAACATAGCGACTACGAGGTCGATACCGCACTCGACGGTCTGACGGCGCTCGAGTATCTGCTCGCCAACGACTATGACGCCGCGATTCTGGACATCATGATGCCTGGCATGGACGGCATCGAGGTGCTCAAGCGCACGCGTGAGGCCGGCAAACGCCTGCCCATCATCATGCTTACGGCAAAAAGCGAGGTGTCCGATAAGGTCGAGGGCTTGGACGCCGGCGCCAACGATTACCTGACCAAGCCTTTTGCCGCTAAGGAGCTGCTCGCTCGCATTCGAGCCATGACGCGTGCCGCGACGGCAATTGATGCCACGACGCTCAGCGTGGGCAACGTGCGCCTTGACACGGCGGCGTGCACGCTCGTTGGCCCCGAGGGCGAGGAGCACCTGGCCAATCGCGAGTTTCAGCTTATGGAGCTCTTTATGCGCAACGCCGGCACGCGCATGCCCACCGAGCGCCTGATGCTCGAGGTTTGGGGCGAGGACGCGCCCGAAGGTGCCAATGTGGTGTGGGTCTATATCTCGTACCTGCGCAAAAAGCTGACGGCGCTGGGTGCCGACGTGGCCATCCGCGCGTCGCGCAACCAGGGATATTCGCTCGAGGTTGTCGAGGAAGGCGAATAAGCGTGAGCGCGAGCGCGTGGTGCAAGCGCATGACGGAGTGGTTTCACGCCGCCTCGAGTAGTAAGGGGCGGGGTAATTCTGTTGACGCATTGGGCCGCCGTCTGCGTCGCAAGTTTATCCTCGTTGCCATGGGCGCCGTGACCGTGGTGCTCACGCTCATCATCGCCGGCATCAACATCGTCAATTATTCGCATATCTGCAAGATGGCCGACGCTCGCCTGGACTATATTCTGGCGGGCAAGGACGGTATCGATTGGGGGGACGAGCCTAAAGCCGAGCCCGCTAATGGCAAGGATGCCGGCGATAGCCAAGCGGGCGTTCGCATCAGACACTTCGAAGGCATGACGGCGGAGTCTCCCTTCGACACGCGCTACTTTACGGTGACGATTGACGCCGGACAGGTTGCCGATGTCAATACGGCCCGCATTGCCGCGGTGGGTGCCAAGCGCGCCGCCAGTATTGCCGCCAAGTTGCATTCCAAGGGTTGGGTCTCGGGTTTTTCTGGCAATTATCGCTATACGACCGACGTTCAAGACGGCGAGACCACCTATGTGTTCGTGGACTGTTCGCGCGAGCTTGCAAGCTTCCATTCGTTTTTGAGCGCGAGCGTGGCAATCAGCTGCATTGGCTGGCTGGCGGTGCTGGCAATTGTGGCGGGCGCCTCGGGCGCGGTAATTCGACCGATGGTCGAGAGCTACAGCAAGCAAAAGCGGTTCATTACCGATGCAAGCCATGAGATCAAGACGCCGCTGGCTGTGATTGATGCCGCGAACGAGGTACAAGAGATTGAGAGCGGCGAGAGCGAGTGGACGCAGAGCATCCACGAGCAGGTCGCGCGGCTGACGGCGCTGACGGAGCGTCTGGTATTTTTGGCTCGCATGGACGAGGGCTCGGCGGGCTTTACCATGGCGTCGATCGATCTTGCTGAGGCAGTTGACAAGGCAGCCGCGCCGTTTAAGTCGGTGGCGGTTTCGCGTGGCAAGCATCTGTCGACGTCGATCGCGAGCGGTGTGCGGGCCCATGCCGATGCCGCGGCAGTGGCGCAGGTTGTTGAGCTGCTGCTGGACAATGCCACACGCTACGCAAGCGAGGACAGCGTGATCGAGCTGAGCCTGCGTGCCGTTTCGCGCGGTGCGGGCAAAGGCTCGGCCGAGCTTGTCGTATCGAATGCTGTTGATGAGCTGCCCGAGGGCGACCTGGACCGGCTGTTCGACCGCTTCTACCGTGCAGATGTCTCACGCAACTCCAAGACGGGCGGCTCGGGCGTGGGCCTATCCGTCGTGCGCGCCATTGCCGAAGCACATGGCGGGAGCGCTTCTGTCTGCGGCAGCGGCAACCAAATCACCTTCACCGTCCGCCTCTAAAACCTGCCAAAAAGGGACAGGTTTATTTTGGCAGGTTTTATCTGGGGAAACGTCGATGGAGGAGGCTGTGGGCGGAAACCGTGTCCCGGTTTGACGCCTCGGAATGGGATGAGCTTTCCCCTTGGAGGGCCTAGCGGAAACCGTGTCCCGGAATACAGCCTCAGAGTGGCATGCCGTTTCCGGTTGAGACCACCTGCTTGGACATCTTTCTACGCTCGCTTTTGCAGAGCGTAGATCGATTTGTCCATGTTGAACAGATAAGCCACAACGCAGACGATGAAGAACATCGGCAGATTACCGAAACCGAAGACCTCGCAGCCAATGAGGATCGGCGCGAGTAGCGTGTTGGTGGCGCTGCCAAAGACGGCGGCGTATCCCAGCGCGGCGCAGAGCTCGACGGGCATGCCGAGAATCCCGGCGAGCACGACACCCAGGCTGGCGCCGATGGAGAACAGCGGCGTTACCTCGCCACCCTGATATCCTGCGGCAAGCGTGGCAATGGTGAGTGTGAATTTGAGCGCCCAGTCCCAAGGCATGATGGCGACCTTGCCGTCACCGTTGAGTGCCGCCGATATCAGGTTGGTGCCAAGTCCGCAGTATCGCCCTTGCCACAGCGCGAACAAAATCGCCGACAGCACAAGGCCCATAACGGCAATGCGCGTATAAGGGTTGGGGAACAGCCGCGCCGCAAGGGTCTTGGCGTGGGCAAGGCACCAGGCAAAAGCGCCACCTACCATACCAAACGCGATACCCAACAACGCCAGCCGTCCAAGACCGGGGAGGTCGAGCGCATACGAGGCGGTAATGGCGACCTCGAACTTCTCGAGTCCCAGAGCGCCGGAGGTCATGCTTGCGGCAAGTGAAGCCGTAAGCGCGGGAAACAGCGCGCGGTATTCCATGCGTCCGGCGACCAGCACCTCGACAGCAAAGACCGTAGCGGCGAGCGGCGTTCGAAAGAGTCCGGCAAAGCCAGCGGCCATGCCGATAAGCAAAAACGTGTTGCCGGGGTCTCGGAAAGGTAGACGCTGGCCAATCCAATGCGAGACGGTTGCACCGATCTGCACGGCCACGCCCTCGCGTCCCGCACTGCCGCCAAAGAGATGCGTGGCCCACGTGCTCAGCATAATGAGCGGCACCAAACGTGGGGAGATGGCGTCCTCGCGTCCGTGGCCTACGTCGAACACCAGACTCATGCCGCGGTCGGTGCCCTTGCCCCAGGTGCGGTAGGCAAACACGATGGCAAGGCCCGCAAGAGCGAGAAAGGGGAGCAGCAACGCGACGTGCACGTCCCGGAAGGCGCCGATTGCCAGGAGCACACGACCAAAAAGGGCACAGATGGCGCCAACGATAACGCCGATAGGAATTCCGACGGCGCCCATGAGCACGAGACCGCTATAGGTGTTGACCAGGCGTTTGATTCTGCTCAAAGCGCTACTTTCTGACATTTTGCTTTCTGACACTTGCTCTCTTGATAGAAAAAGAGCTGGAGTTGCGCATCGTTGAGAGGCTTTCCAGCTTTAGCAAAACAAACTTATAAGATGCGACGGGCCGCGTCAAGATAATTACCGGACGGCCTAGGAGGCGGCTGGTTGGCTGGCTTAAAACCTAGCGCGTGAAATGACGCCCCACGCTATTCAGCGCGCTTGATAGGATGACGAACCACGGTCTTAAGTTTCTCCGGTGCGCATTTGCGTGGATCGGAGAGATAGATTTCGTGATGTAAACGGGTGTCTGAGAAGTCGGGAACATAGCCCAGCTCGGTCGTGTATTCATGCATAGCGTCTACGGTCGCCGGTTCGTTGTCGTAGGGTCCGGTGTGCATGCATTGAACGCAGAGACCCTCGTCAACTTTAAGCAGTTCGACGGCGGAAAAGTCCAGTTTCTTTTTGGTCGTGGCTTCCGCGACTGCCCAGTCAAAGTCATCTCGGGTGACGAAATCGGGCAGGCGGATGCACGAGATAAAGTTGAAATTGTCCTTGTGGGCATAATCGATGTCGCCGCTCGGGGACTTTTGCCACCAGAAACCCTCGAGCGGCGGTACCACAAAGTCGAAATAGCCCTCGATACTCCTTGAGCCTTTCTTTGACATCTTGACGATATAGGCGATGCCGTAAAGTAGCGGCAGGGCGTTTTGATACTCGCCACCTTCGGTATTTGGGTCGCCCTTTCCGCGAACGGCAACGTAGCTCATAGGCGGGACAGTTACGATACTCGGCTTGCTTGCAGGTTTGTAGAGCTCCTTGCATTCCTTCTTAAAGTCGAACGCCATGTTGGCCGCCTTTCTGCATATTGGCCTGCTTAGATAGTTGAATCATATCATAGAAACGAACAGCTGTTCGAATGATTTGGCTGACAGATTGAGATGCGTGCGTTGTGCTTGGCGGTCGGCCTGACCCCGTCGATGATTTCTCGGCCTCCCCGGCGCCCTATCTATAGCTGCCGTTCCCCCATATAAAACCTGCCAAAATAAACCTGTCCCTTTTTGGTAGGTGGGAAATGGGTAATACTAAAGAGTTATCCGACCAGATGGGAATTAATCGATGGCCTATATCGAATTCAAAGACGTCATCAAGGCATACGGCGAGGGCGATGCCCGCATCCACGCGCTCGACGGCGCGAGCTTTACGGTCGAGCGCGGCGAGCTCGCCATCATTTTGGGTGCTTCGGGTGCCGGCAAGACCACGGCCCTCAACATTCTGGGCGGCATGGACACGGCGACCTCCGGCACTGTGACGGTGGGCGGGCGCGACGTGAGCTCCGCCAACGAGGCGCAGCTCGTGGAGTACCGCCGCGCCGACGTCGGCTTTGTCTTCCAGTTCTACAATCTGGTTCCCAACCTGACGGCACTCGAAAACGTTGAGCTCGCGGCACAGATCTGCCCTGATTCGCTCGATGCTGAGCAAACGCTTCGTCAGGTTGGCCTGGGCGAGCGCCTGGGCAACTTTCCGGCGCAGCTTTCGGGCGGCGAGCAGCAGCGCGTATCCATCGCCCGCGCGCTGGCCAAGAACCCCAAGCTGCTTTTGTGCGATGAGCCTACGGGTGCACTCGACTACAAAACCGGCAAGCAGATCTTGCAGCTGCTACAGGACACTTGCCGCAAGCAGGGCATTACGGTCATTATCATCACCCACAACTCTGCGCTGGCGCCCATGGCCGATCGCCTGATTCGCTTTAAGAGCGGTCGCGTAGAGAGCGAGACAGTCCAGCAAAATCCCGTGCCGATCGAGACGATCGAGTGGTAGCGCCCATGGACCAAGACCGCCAAAACAGCCAACGCCGCGATGCACAGAACACGGAGCGCGAGCAGGATTTTACGACCTACCGCACCGCCCAAAGCTCAAACGATATGGTGCCGACGGTTTTTCGCCGTGGCATCTACCGCACAATCCGAGGCAGTCTTAAGCGCTTCTTATCCATCGTGGTCATCACCGCGCTCGGTGTGAGCGTGATGTGCGGCCTTAAGGCGGGCTGCGAGGACTTGTGCGATTCGGTTGACGCTTACTTTGACCAGCAGAATGTTTATGACATCAACGTGCAGTCGACCTATGGTCTGACCGATGACGATCTTGCTGCGATCCAAGAGGTCGATGGCGTCGAGACGGCCGAGGGCATCTATACCGAGACCGCCTATACCGCCGTGGGTACGACGCGCGAGCGTGTCGTCGTACAGAGCCTCTCCAAAGAGAATATTGACCAACCGGTGCTAGTACGCGGCGAGCTGCCCGAGACTTCGGGCGAAGTGGCAGTGACCTCACGTTTTTTGAAGGCTTCGGGCAAGAAAATCGGCGATACGGTGAGCTTTGCCGCCAACGATGCGAGCTCGTCGAACCAAAGTGCCAAGGATCAATTTGCCGCGGGCGACTACACCATTACGGCTGAGGTCCTCGATCCCACTGATGTGAGCTCCGACTCGACAGTCAACGCCTTTCGCGCTGCTTCGACTGCGGACTACAAGTTCTACGTGAGCGAGGATGCCGCGACATCTTCTTCCTACTCCGCTGTCCACGTGGTCGTCGAGGGAGCCAAGAGCCTCAACTCCTATTCGGATGCCTACTCGGCAAAGATCAATGAGGTCAAGGGCAATATCGAGAAGATCCGCGAGGAGCGTGAGAAGGCGCGCGCTCAGGAGCTGACGGTCGACACACCGGCGAGCTTGGACGCGGCTGAGCGTCAGGCGAATATGGTCTTTGGGATCGAGCAGGACAACATCAATCGCATGGCCGAGGGCAGCGACGAGCGTGCGCAGGCGCAAGCCGACCTGGACCAGCGCCGTGCCGCCGCCGACCAGCAGTTTGCCGATGCCCGCGCCGAGCTCTCTGACCTGGGCGAATGCACCTGGTACATCCAGGACCGCGGCAATATCGCAAGCTACTCGAGCGTCGAGAGCGATAGTTCTTCGATCGAGGCCATCGCCACGGTGTTCCCGTTCATCTTCTTTATCGTCGCCGTGCTTATCAGCCTCACCACCGCCACCCGCATGGTCGAGGAGGAGCGCACGCTTATTGGCCTGTACAAGGCGCTCGGCTATTCACGCGGGCGTATTCTGTCCAAATATGTGGACTACTCGCTGTGGGCGTGTCTGATCGGTGGCGTGCTCGGCAACATCATCGGATTTGTGGGTCTGCCGCTGTTCTTGTTTACGGTGTTCGACGACATGTACTCGCTGCCCCAGATGTTGCTTTCGTACGACATCGTGTCCTCAATCGTCTCGATGGCGCTGTTTGCCGTGGGCGTGGTGGGAGCCACGATTATCGCCTGCCGCCACGAGATGGCCGAGACCCCTGCCTCGCTCATGCGCCCCAAGGCTCCGCGCGCCGGCTCGCGCATTCTGCTCGAGCGCATCGGCTTTATCTGGCACCGCATGGGCTTTTTGAACAAGGTCGCTGCACGCAACCTGTTCCGCTACAAAAAGCGCGCCTTTATGACCATCTTTGGCATTGCGGGCTGCACGGCGCTTGTGATTTGCGGTATGGGCATCCGTGATACGTCGGTCGCGCTGTCGCCCAAGCAGTACGGCCACATCACACGCTACGATTTGCTGGCGGTCGCCAATCCCGATGATTTTTCGCAGACGTGCGCGGCGTTGGATGAGCGCAGTGCAGCCAAGGATTCCAACGTGACCGTGACTTCGACGCTGCCGATTATGACAGACAACGTCACCTTTACATTTGGCGGTAAGAGCGAGACCGTGCAGCTCATCGTGATTCCCGACGACCGCACGGGTGACTTGGGCGATTACGTGCGCCTGGAGGATGAGTCCAAAGAACCGCTCGCCCTGCGTGACGGGGATGTGTATTTGAGCAAGAGCTCTCAGCTGGTGCTGGGGATCAAGCCGGGAGACACGGCGCAGGTCCAGGATTCGTCGCTCAACGTCGCCAAGGTCAAGGTCAGCGACATCTCGCTCAACTATCTGGGTAACACGCTTTACATGACGCAGGGCACCTATGAGCGCGCGTTCGGTCGAAGTGCGCGCCTTAACGGCGTCTTTGTGCTGCTTAAGGGTTCGTCGGCTGACCAGATTGCGTTTAGCAAGAAGCTTAAGAGTGACGGTTGGCTCACAATTTCGAGTACGTCCGAGCATTGGGAGAATTATGAGGCCAACTTCACCATCATCAACTCGGTCGTGGTGCTTGTGACCTTTATGGCGGCGTGCCTGTCGTTTGTGGTGGTGTTTACGCTGTCTAATACGAATATTTCGGAGCGCGAACGCGAGCTGGCGACCATCAAGGTGCTGGGCTTCCGCCGTGGCGAGGTGCATCACTACGTCAACAAGGAGACGTTGATTCTTACGGCGATCGGAGCCGCGCTGGGCGTACCGCTGGGCGGTGCGCTGGCCGAGAGCTTTACGTACATCTTGCAGATGCCGTCATTGTACTTTGACGTTGAGGTCGAGCCGCTGAGCTACGTGCTGTCCGTTCTGCTGGCCTTTGCCTTTACGTTTATCGTCAACCTCGCTACCAATCGCACCCTCAATAAGATCGACATGGTCGGCGCCCTCAAGAGCGCCGAGTAACCTGTTCCGGGATTCAGGTTCTAGCGAGCTGCTAGCGCACCTACAGTCGCTGTTTTGCATAAACCGCCCCGCCGAATGAATACTTTGGCGGGGCGGTCGCCTTTTGCCTGCAGGTACCCCGGTCGCGCGCGCAGACGTGGTGTAAGAGCGTCCTGAGGTCCGTCGCTGCAAGTCCCGATGTTACTCCTTCTTGAGACCGCGCTTCTCGACTATCTCG
>JAIIWC010000011.1 GCA_022745215.1 Collinsella sp.
CTGGCCCGCCGCAAGGTGCTGGCGCAGCAGCTCTACTGCATCGAGACGCTCGCGCGCGTCGATGTGCTGTGCCTGGACAAGACGGGCACCATCACGTCGGGTCGCATGGAGGTCGAGGGTACCTATCCGCTACCGGTCGAGGGTATGGGTGTGGGGGAGAGCGACGCCGCCGTTCCCGTCGATACCACGGTGCTCGATTTTGCGCTGGCTAACGTGGCGCGTGCGACCTCGGCCGATGCCAACGAGACCTGCCAGGCGCTGCTCAACTATTACGCCGATCGCCCGGTCGAGGTGTCTGAGCCGCTGTCGGTCATTCCGTTCTCGTCGTCTAAAAAATGGAGTGGCGCTTCATTTGCGCAGGGCTCCTACGTAATGGGTGCGGCGCAGTTTGTGCTCTCTGATCGTGCGTTTGCCCAGGTCGAGAACCGTGTCGCCGAGCTTGCCGATACCTGCCGCGTGCTCGTGGTGGCACTCGTGGACGGCTTTACGCCCGATGGCGATATGGTGGGCGAGGCCGAGCCCGTGGGCTTTGTGACCATCCGCGACGAGATTCGTACCTCGGCGGCCGAGACCATCGGCTACTTTAACGAGCAGGGCGTGACCCTCAACGTGATCAGTGGCGACGACCCGCGTACGGTGTCGTCGATCGCGCGCGTTGTGGGCGTGCCGGGGGCGGACGCTTATGTGGACGCCACGACGCTCGATACGCCGGCCAAGCTCGATGCCGCAGTGGACCGCTACCATGTCTTTGGTCGTGTGACCCCGCAGCAGAAGCGCGAGCTCGTGCAGGCGCTCAAGCGCCGCGAGCACACCGTGGCCATGACAGGCGACGGCGTCAACGACGTGCTGGCGCTCAAGGAGGCCGACTGCTCCGTGGCCATGGCGGCCGGCTCCGATGCCGCGCGTAACGTGGCCGAGATCGTACTCGTCGACAACGACTTTGCCTCGATGCCCGCCGTGGTGGCCGAGGGCCGTCGCTCCATCAACAACCTGCAGCGTTCGGCTTCGCTGTTCTTGACCAAGACACTGTTCTCGATGGGCCTGGCGGCGCTGTGCATCGCGCTGCCGCCGTACCCTTTCGAGCCGATTCAGATGACGCTCATCAACTTCTTCTGCATTGGCGCGCCGGGCTTTGTCTTGGGCCTGGAGCCCAACAATGCTCGCGTGAAGGGGTCGTTCCTGACGAACGTGCTCAAGCGGGCACTGCCGGCGTCGATTGCGGTCATTTTGGCCGCGGCGCTCGATATCTTTGTGGCGCGCGTGTTTGGCTTTAGCCAGCTCACGCTGTCTACGATGTGCCTGCTTACGTCGTGCGCGGCGAGCGTCAGCCTGATCTGGCGAATCTCGCAGCCCCTCACGCCCTTACGTGTGGTGCTCTTTGTGTTTGTAGTCGCCGGCATCTTGGTAGGCGTTATCGGATTCCCGGAGCTGCTGTCTATTGCCAACCTGTCGATGGGCCAGATGGTTATCTTGGCTGTCATCGTGGTCTTTACCTGCTCGGTGTTCTTTAAGCTCGCCACGATGATGGATTCGCTCAGGCCGCGTCGTCGTCATGCCGCAACTGGTTTTGGCCGCGGTGTGCGCGTCCGCCTGGGTCGCGGTGGCGGCAAGGTGAGCTCGACGGGTTCGACGGCGGAGCGTTTTGCCAAGCGCGTCGCCGCCGACATGGCGCAGCGCCGCGAAGCTCGCACCGTTCGCGAGGCCGAGGCCCGCGCACTCGAGGGCGTGGCCCAGGCCCAGCCCAAGAAAAAGAAGGGTACCGGAGCCAAGCGCTCTCGCGTAACCAAGTCCGCCCAAGGCATCAAAGTCTCGATGCCCAAGAAAAAGAAGTAGTCCGCGGCCTTCAGGGATGATTTTTCTGGCGATGTTGAATTGGTGCCTTGCTCCTGTGGGGCCGTGGCGATGTTATGCTCTAACCTCGATTATTTGAATTGCTTCGAAAAGAGGATGCCGTGATCTGCCCGCATTGCCTTAAGACTATCGAGGACGGCGCCTCGTTCTGCCCCTACTGCAACGCCTATGTGGGTCCGGGCGATGGTCCCGAGCACACCGAGTTCGTGTTCTGTGAGGGCTGCGGTGCCCGTCTTTCTCCGCATGATCGTACGTGCCCCAAATGCGGACGCCCTGCTCCGGGTATCCTCTCCGAGGACGCGGCCGCATCCGACCTGGCAGCGGGCCGCACGGCGGGCTTTCCGCGCCTAACGCAAGAGCAGATCGACACCGAGGTGCCGCATGCGCCGGTCTCTGCCGCTGCGGTGCTTTCGGACGCCGCCGACCCCAATGAGACCTGCGTGCTGCCGGCTTTCGATAAGGATTTCGGTATTCCCAAGGTCGATATTCCCATGCCCGTTTCCCTGCACGACGATGCTCAAAAACCCAAGCGCAAGGTGCACCCCGACGAGGACGCCTATCACAAGCACAAGCGTCATATTCCCAAGCCGCTTATCGTAATCGCGGTCCTTGCCGTCGTTTGCGGCGGTGCCTATTGGTTCGTGACGACCGATCCCATGGGTGTTATGCCCGGCTTCTACGACCAGTTTGGCCAAGCTGCACAGACCACCTTCCCCACGCGCCAAAAGGGCGAGGCCACTGAGGACGATGCCAAGCAGGACGATTCTGCGGAGGTGGTCCAGGAAGAAACCGTGCTCACCGATGATCAGCTCTATACCAGGCTGGACGGTCTGTATCAGACCATCGTGTCCTATGCTGACGAGGACCAGATTGGCGAGGTCATCGATTCCTTTAACAACGGCTATCTCCGAACGCCGCTGTCCACCCGTCAGGAGCTGTCGCAGAGTGCCTACGCCCTGCGTGACCAGATTAAAAAGACGCAAGATGAGCTCAACAATCTTAAGTATCAGGACGATACGGTCTATGCGGACGACATCGCCCACTTAAAGCAGCTTGCCGAGTGGATGTATGAGCGCGTTGACGTGATCTGCCAGAGCTGGGATATCTCGCTGGCCATTCCCGATGGCGAGTCGATGAGTTCCCACCAAAGCGAGATCCTGGCGCCCATCGCGCAGGGTGGCAACAGCGCGCTGAACCAGTACGACGCCAATGTGGGTTCCTGGAAGCCGCAGCAGCGTTCCTAAAATTAGTTCGCCATAGTCGGCATAACCTACGTGCGCAATTGATGTAAGCCCGTGCTTATTGCTACAATTCGTACAAATATGCTTTAAACGCACGAGGAAGGAACCACATGTTTGGTTTTAAGAAAGAGCTCTACACGCCCGAGTATCAGCTTGTCGGCGACGAGTGCGCCGTAATCGAGACGTCGAAGGGTACCATCAAGGTCAAGTTTGACGGCGAGGGCGCTCCCATTCATGTCGCGAACTTCTGCGAGCTTTCCACGATGGGCTTCTATGATGGCCTTAAGTTCCATCGCTATGTGCCCGGTTTTGTCATCCAGGGCGGGGACCCCAATACCCGCGACATGTCCGGCGCCGACGTCGCTGCCGGTCTTGAGGGCCCCGACGGCATGCCCGGTACCGGTGGCCCCGGCTACTGCATCAAGGGCGAGTTTGCCACCAATCCGCGCAACAGCCATGTCGATGGCGCCCTTGCCATGGCACGCTCCATGGACCCCGATTCCGCGGGTTCGCAGTTCTACTTCTGCCTGGGCGCCCAGCATAACCTCGATTCCGGTTACACCGTCTTTGGTACCACGGTCGAGGGTCTCGATGTGATTTCGCAGCTGCGTGCCGGCGACGAGATCGTCCATGTCGAGATCGTTCACGAGTAAAGGGGGCTTCCTTGAATAGCCAGCTGATCCAACAGGGCCGCGCCGCTTACCGCGCGGGTGATTTTTCCGCTGCAGCCCAGATGCTTGGGGCGGCAAAGACTCCCGATGAGATTATGGGCGAGGCAGATCACCTTCGTGGCAACGCCTTGATGCACCTGGGCATGTATGCCGAGGCCGCCGAGGCCTATGCCGCCGCCCTCAACGACGGCACCTACGGCAAGCGCGGCGCGCTGCTCACCAACCGCGGCAAGGCGCTCGCCGCCGTGGGCGACTACACGACGGCCGCCCAGGCGTTCTCTGCTGCTACGCAGGATGCTTCCTATGCCACGCCGTTCAAGGCCTATCTGGGTCTAGGCAATGCGCTGTTCCTGTCGGGCGACTATGCCAACGCGGGAACCGCCTTCCGTCAGGCTGCCATCGACGGTGCCAACCCGGCTCCTGCTGCCGCCCTTGGCGAGCTCGGCCGCTGCTTCATCAAGCTTGGCCGACCCGCGGATGCCGTGGAGACCTACCGCACGGCTATCGACTTTGCCGGCCCCCGCGACGACACGCGTGCGCTTAACGCCGGCATGGGTCAGGCGCTTTCTGCCGCCGGCCGTCCCTCCGACGCACTCGATGCCTTTAACGCCGCTACTGCCGATGGCATCTACCAGCTCACCTCCGAGCAGGCCGATGAGCTTGCGCGCGTGCACGATTCGCTTGCCGCGCTGTCTGCCCAGACGGCTATGGCCACGGCTCCGGCGCCCGCGATGGATGCTCCTGCCGTCGATCCTCTCGATCCTACGGGCGCGACCGGTCAGTTTATGCCCGATCCCTCGGACACCGGCTTCTTTACGCTGTCCGAGTCCGAGATGGTCCAGCAGGATCGTCAGGATCGTAAGCAGGCCAAGGTCCGTCGTCGCCATCGCCACACGGGCCTCAAAGTCTTCATCGTGCTGCTTCTGCTCATTTTGATCGCCGCGGGCGGTCTGGGCTTTGCCTACACGCGCGGCTTTGGCTTCCCGTCTCAGGAGTCTGTCGTTACCGATCTGTTCCAGGCTGCCGGCGACGGTGACACCGCAAAGGCCGAGTCTTGCCTGGCCTCGAACCTGTCCGAGGACGCTAAGTCGATGATCATCTCCTCGATTCCGCAGGGTGCCACCGTGTCCGTCGAGGGCATGGATCAGTCCATGACCGAGACGACCGCTAAGGTGAAGGCATCGCTGTCCAAGGGCGGCGAGCAGGAGTACACCGTCAAATTCGTGCGCTCCGACAACCATATCGGCTGGGCCGTTTCTTCGCTTGATATGGATTTCTCGGCTGCTGACAACCAGTAGTGACCTTATGGGATTTAGCTTTGCCCGGCGCTTCACCGCAAGTGAGGCGCCGGGCTTGCGCTAGTATGATGAGCTAGTAGTTTTCCAGCAATCATCCAACACATCAGGAGTTGCGTTGTTTTCTTTGATGGATATGTTCTTCGGTAGCTATGCGGGCGATCTTGCCATCGACCTCGGCACCGCAAATACGCTTGTCTCCGTGCGCGGCAAGGGCATCGTCATTCGCGAGCCCTCCGTTGTCGCCATCGACAAGAACGACGAGCGCATCCTGGCGGTCGGTATCGAGGCAAAGCGCATGCTCGGCCGTACGCCCGGCAACATCGTGGCCGTTCGTCCCCTGAAGGACGGCGTCATCGCCGACTTCGATGTTACCGAGGCCATGCTTCGCTACTTTATCGACAAGGCGTCCGAGAAGCGCTATCCGTGGACTCCGCGTCCGCGTGTTGTCGTCTGCGTTCCCTCCGGTGTCACGTCGGTCGAGAAGCGCGCTGTCTTTGAGGCCACGATCCAGGCCGGTGCCCGCCAGGCCTATCTGATCGAAGAGCCTATGGCCGCCGCTATCGGTGCCGACCTGCCCGTCGAGGAACCCACCGGCTCCATGGTCATCGACATCGGTGGTGGTACCACCGAGGTTGCCGTTATCGCTATGGGCGGCATCGTCGTCTCGCAGTCCATCCGTATTGCCGGCGACGAGTTCGATCAGGCCATCCTTACGCACGTTCGCGATGCCTACAACCTGGCCATCGGCGAGCGTACGGCAGAGGACATCAAGATCAAGGTCGGCTCCGCCGTGCCGCTCAAGGACGAGCTCGACGTCGAGGTCAACGGCCGCGACGTGATCACCGGTCTGCCCAAGACCGTGCGCATCGAGAGCGAGGAGATTCGTCGCGCGCTCAACAAGCCGCTCGACGAGATGGCCAAGGCCGTCAAGGACGCACTCGACGCTACGCCTCCCGATCTTGCCTCGGACCTTATGTATTACGGCATTTTGCTGACCGGTGGCGGTGCGCTACTGCGCGGTCTCGACGTGCGCCTGCGCGATGAGACCGGCGTTTCGGTCAACGTCAGCCCCACGGCGCTTGATAACGTTGTTAACGGCTGTGCCCGCGTGCTCGAGGCCAATGCGTTTGATGGCGGCTTCGTCCAGACCAATGCTTAATTTCCAAAAGGTGGATTCCATTTGGCACGATCTTCGGGTTTCTCCACAAATCTGAATACCAAGCGACAATCAACGGGTATGCGCCCGTTGATTGTTTTCAGCCTGATTTCGGTGTTGCTGCTCACGTTTTATATTCGTGAGGGCGAGACGGGGCCGATTCATGCCGTTCGTTCGGGCGTGACGACGATTACCTCGCCGGTGCGTTTTCTGGGCTCGGCTGTGGCGGCTCCCTTCAATGCGATCGGTAACGTGTTCTCTAACCTTACGGCGTCACAGGACACGCTCGACGAGCTCAAGAAGCAAAACGAGGAGCTGACCTCTAAGGTTGCTGAGCTCTCCGAGGCTCAAAAGACCGCCGAGCGTCTGGAGGGGCTGGTCGGGCTGCAGTCGACCTACAACCTCAAATCGACCGCTGCTCGTATCGTTGGTGCCTCGGGCGATGCCTGGACCTCGACCGTAACCATCGACAAGGGCTCTGCCGACGGCCTTACCATCAACATGCCCGTGACGAGTTCGGCCGGTGTTATCGGCCAGATCATCGAAGTCTCGGCCAAGACGTCCACCGTGCGCCTGATTGGCGACGAGAACTCGGGCGTGTCCGCTATGGTGCAGGACACGCGCGCCCAGGGCATGCTGCAGGGTCAGGCTGACGGCACGCTGCGTCTTGAGTACGTGAGCGTCGACTCCGATGTTAAGGTTGGCGACATCATCGTGACCTCGGGCATTGGCGGCGTGTTCCCCAAGGGCCTTCCGCTTGGCACCGTCTCGTCGGTTGAGAAATCGGCAAACGACGTGTACTACACCATTGTGGTGCGCGCTCAGACCACGGCCGAGAACAACGAGGAAGTGCTGGTCATTACCTCGCTGACCGACGAACAGTCAGCTTCGGATGAGGACGTGAGCACCGCTAATAGCACGCCGCAGGGAATGTCGCGCGATGCTGCGACCAAGACGAAGGACGAGAGTTCGGATGACAGTTCCGACACGTCCGAGACGACCGATTCCGGCTCGAGCGAATAGGGGGCATGTCCATGGATCTACACGAGCAGGGGATGAGCTCCCGTACGTTTGTGATCGCCGCCATCGCGTGCGTGCTGCTGCAGGCAGGCCTGGCACCGCAGATCTCCATTGCGGGCGGTCGCGTCAACTTCATGATTATCCTGGTGTGCCTAAGCGTGTTCTCGGGCGACCCGACCCGTGCCGTTGTGTGCGGTTTTTGCAGCGGCTTGTTTTATGACCTGTCCGCTGCCGTGCCGGTGGGCGTTATGTCGCTCCTGCTGACCGTGGGTTCTTTTGCCCTGGTGCACAGCGCCGTCGGTCAGACGGGCGGTACCCCGAGTGCGCGCGGCGTCACTGTGGGTGTCTTTGCGCTCGTCATTAATGTGATCTACAGCATCATCTTGCTGTTTATGGGTTTGGAGACGAGCTTTGTTGTGGCGATCTTCGGCCATGCGCTGCCGTCCTCGATCCTGACGGGTCTGGTTGCCATTCCGTTTTTGATGTCCGGCGTCGTGCCGCAGTCCGGCTATGGATTCTCCGCACGTGGCGGACGCCAGACGGGTATGCGCTTTAAGCCCAAGACCCGCAAGCTCAAATAGGGGAGGCCCGTAGATGTCTTCCCAGTTGACGGTTATTATCGCCGGTATCGTGCTGGTTGTGGCCATCGTGGTCGCGCTGGTCATCATGCGTCGCGGCGATTCCCGTTTTACCTACGATACGCAGCATGGAACGGCCCCGCGCGCCACCGAGGGCGAGGGCAATACCGCGGCGACCGCCTTTAAGGGCCGCTTTTCCATCCTCACCACGGGTGTGGGCGCGATGTTTGCGGCGCTCGCCGTCAAGCTGTGGGGCATGCAGATGGTCTCGTCGGACTATTACGAGAAGCAGGCCAATAGTAATCAGACTCGCACCGTTACCACTCCCGCTGTGCGCGGCCGCATCCTCGACCGCAATGGCGTGGCGCTTGTCCAGAACCGTCCCTCACTTGCTGTCGTGGCCTACCGCGACCTTGCCGAGGATGAGGTTCTGGTTCGACATCTTGCCAACGTGCTTGGAATGCCTTACGTGGCGGTCCTTCGCAATATTCAGGACAATACAGAGGGCGCTCAGAGCCTGCATACCATCGCGACGGACGTCCGTCGCTCCACGGTTGCCTATATTCAGGAGCATGCCGGCGAGTTCCCGGGCGTCAAGATTGCCGAGCGTACCGAGCGCCAGTATCCATATGGCGAGACGGCATGCCATATCTTGGGCTATACCGGCACCATTACCTCCGAGCAGCTCGAGGCCCAGAATAAGAAAACCTCTGGCGATGATGATGCTTCTGCTGGCAAGATTACGTACCAGTCGGGCGATATCGTGGGCCAGGCGGGCGTTGAGGGCTACTACGAAAACCTGCTGCAGGGTATTCGTGGCGAGCAGACCGTCAAGGTCGATGCCTCGGGCAATGTGACCGGTCAGGCCGGCGCCGTGCCGGCGAAGGCCGGCTCCGACATTAAGCTCACGCTCGACCTTAAGATCCAACAGGCCTGCGAGACGGCACTGGCGAGCGCTATCGAGCTTGCCAAGACCACTGGCTACAGCAATGCCGGCAACGGCGCTGTGGTGTGTCTCGATCCCAACAATGGCGAGATCCTGGGCATGGCGAGCGAGCCCAAGTTCGATCCGTCCGTCTTTATCGGCGGCGTCTCAAATGACGTGTGGACCGAGCTCAATGATGACAAGGGTTCGCACCCGCTGCTCAACCGCGCCATTAGCGGACAGTACATGTCGGCCTCGACCATCAAGCCGCTCTCGGCACTGGCCGGTCTTGAGTATGGAACCTACACGTCGGGGCAGACGACCAACTGCACGGGCTATTGGACGGGTCTGGGCAAGTCGTGGGGCAAGTACTGCTGGCTGCATTCCGGCCACGGCACCATGACGCTGCAGTCGGGTATCGCCAACTCGTGCGACCCCGTCTTCTACGACATGGGCAAGGCGTTCTTTTATGACGAGAAACATTCCGAGGGCCTGCAGGAGGTCTTTCGTCGCTGGGGCCTAGGCAAGACCTGCGGTATCGATCTGCCGAGTGAGGGCGCGGGCCGTATTCCCGATGCCGAGTGGAAAGAGTCGTACTTCACCGACGCATCTGCCGAGGACCGCAAGTGGAATGCCGGCGATATGACCAACATTGCTATCGGCCAGGGCGACATCCTGGTGACGCCCCTGCAGATGGCGTGCGCCTATATGGGTCTTGCCAACGGCGGTAAACAGTACGTGCCTCACGTGTTTTTATCTGCCGTGTCGCGCGATGGCGACGGCGATGCCTATAAGTACAACGGCAAGGGCAAGAAGAAGCGCCTGGAGGCCAAGATCAACAGCGATTCGGATTTGGCTCTAGTTCGCAACGGCATGCACGACGTGATTTACACGGCATCGACGTCCCTGGCGGCGCACTTTGGCACCCTGACGCCGCAGGTTTACGGCAAGTCGGGCACGGGCGAGAAAAGCGGCGAGGACGAATACGCGTGGTTCTGCGCCTATGCACCGGCCGATGATCCCAAGTATGTCATCGCTACTGTTCTGGAGCAGGGCGGCGGCGGCTCAGATACCGCGATGCATGTCGTGCGCGACGTGCTCGGCGTGATTTATGACGAGCCCGATACCTCTTCGGCCTCGGGCGATTCTTCGGTTCGATAGGAGGTTGCGATGGATTTTTCTCCGGCGGATCTGTTCCGTTCAACCAAGACCGGCTCTCGCAGCAGCCTGGACCGCGTCAACAAGCAACTTTCGGCCTCGCGCGGCACGTTTCGCCAAAAGGTGCATATCGGTGTGCTCGTGGCTACTGTGGCGCTCGTTGCCTACGGTGCCATCATCATCTGGTCGGCTTCGCAGTTTAAGGCCGATGCCTCGTTCTCACGCCATCTGCTGGGAATTGGCATCGGAGCGGTGCTGGCGGTGCTGGTCTGGCGTACCGATCTGCGCGGTATTTCCAATTTCTCGACGGCGTTGCTCGTCATCGACCTGATCGTGATCCTCTCGCCCAAGATTCCGGGTCTGTCCTATACGGGCGGTCTGGGCATGACGGGCTGGATCAAGATTCCCGGTATTGGCTTGACATTCCAGCCGGTTGAGCTTGCCAAGCTCATCACCATTTTCTTTATTGCCACGCTTGGCTCGCAGTATAACGGTCGCATCGATACCGTTCGCGACTACGTCAAGCTCTGCGGCATGCTGTCCATTCCGTTTTTGGCCGTCGTTGCCATGGGCGACCTGGGCTCAGGCCTGGTCGTGCTGGTTTCTGGCGCTATCGTCATCTGTATGAGCGGTGCGCGCCGCGAATGGGTACTGTCGACCCTGGCCCTGCTTGTGGGCCTGGTGGCCCTCGTCCTGGCGCTCGATTCGGTCTTTGATTCGTTGCTCGGCCACGATGTGCTCATCAAGCAGTATCAGATGAACCGTCTGACGGTCTTTATCGACCCCGATAATGCCGATTCGGACGATGCGTACAATCTGCAGCAGTCGTTGATCGCGGTCGGCTCGGGCGGTTTCTTTGGTAAGGGCCTGGGGCATGCGACGCAGTCGGCCGGCGGCTTCCTACCCGAGTTCCATACCGACTTTGTCTTCGCCTTTTTGTCCGAGACCTTTGGCTTCTGCGGCTCCCTTTTGCTCCTGTGCCTCTACGTGCTGCTGATCTTTTCGACGATTCGCGTCGCCTTTAAGTGTGAGTCGCTGTTTTTGCGTCTTTCGTGTGTGGGCATCGTTGGCATGTGGGCGTTCCAGACCTTCGAAAACATCGGCATGTGCATCGGCATGATGCCGATTACCGGTATTCCGCTACCGTTTATTAGCTTCGGTTCGTCTTCGATGATGATTCAGCTGCTGACGGTGGGTATCGTACAATCCATATGGCGGCATCGTTCGGGCGCCGCGTAACCGCTGGAGGGGTTTGCTATGAAAATTCCCGTAGATAAGCTGACCCGCGCTTTTAAGATGGGCGCGTCCGTTAAGAAGGATTCCGATACGCCGGTGCGCGTCTCGGTCTATCTGGATTCGTCCGCCTCGCGCTTTCTGGCCGAGACGGTGCGTGACGCCTTTGTGCCGCAGACGACCTCGGGCATTGTGCGCGTCGGGCGTCTGGGGGAGGAGCGAATTGCTCCAAAGACCGATACCGATGTGGTGCTGGTGCTCTCGTGTGGTTCCGACCGCTTGGAGAGTGCCGTGCAGGAGCTCGTGATCGCCGGCGCGCCCGTGTGCGTGCTTGCCGAGTCTGCTGTGGAGGTGCCGTTTATCGAGGAGTCCACGCCCATGCTCGGCGTGGTAGCGGCAACCGATAAGACGTATCTGCTCGAGACGCTTGCCCGCTGGATTCTCGATCGCACCGACAAGGAAACGGCTTTTGCGGCGAACTTTGCCTTCATGCGCATCGCGGCCGCCAATCGTATCATCACCTCGTGCGCGCTCACCAATATGGCGACCGGTGCGCTGGTGTTTTTGCCGGGCGCCGATTATCCCGTTATGGCGCTGGCGCAGGTGGGCATGCTCTTTGAGCTCGCTGCCGTCTTTGGACGCGGTATTAAGCCCGAGCGCGGCTACGAGGTCGCGGGCGTGCTTGCCGGCGGTCTTGTGATCCGCGCGGTCACCCGCGCGCTCGTCAAGCAGACGCCGCATATTGGGTTTGCCGTCAAGGCGCTCACTGCTGCCGCGGGCACCTACGGCATGGGCCGTGCGCTTGTTTCGCTCTACGAGCGCGATGTCGACTACAGCCGTGCCAACGAGGCGGTCACTGCCACGTTCTCCCGCGTTCGCGATCTGGTAACCACGGTCGCGGGCGCTACCCGTCCTATGGCGTCCTACCAGGACGCATCAGATCTCGCTGCTTAGGGGTTTTCCGTTGCGCGTTGCATACCAAGATTGTTTTCATTTAATTGAGCCGTTGCTCGCCAAGGTCGAGAAGCCGAGTCGCTATATCGATCACGAGTGGGGCACGCTTTCCAAGGCCGATGCCGATTACCGTTGCTGCCTGATCTACCCGGATGTGTACGAGGTTGGTCTGCCCAACCAGGGTATCGCCATCCTCTACAACATCCTTAACCAGGCCGAGGGCATCTCCTGCGAGCGTGGCTATGTGCCGTGGCCCGATATGGGTGACGCCATGCGCGAGGCGGGTATTCCGCTTCTGTCGCTCGAAGGTGCTGCCCCCGTCGCATCGTTTGATATCGTCGGTCTGCATGTGCCGCACGAGATGGCGGTGACTAACTTCCTCGAGGCACTCGACCTCGCTGGCATTCCGCTGTTAGCGGCCGATCGAGGCGAAGACGACCCCATCATCATCGCCGGCGGCCCCTCGGTGTACAACCCCGAGCCGTACGCGGCCTTCTTCGATGTCATCCTCATCGGCGAGGGCGAGGAGTCGCTGCTCGAGACCTGTCAGCTGCATCGCCGCCTGCGCGACGAAGGAGTCCCGCGCGCGCAGATTGTCGAGCAGCTTGCATCCATTGCCGGCAACTACGTGCCGTCGCTCTATGAGGTTCGTCATGACGAGCCCTGCTCGCCGCATGGCTACACCGTGCCGCGTGAAGGCAAGGATGCGCCGACCGTGGTCTACAAGCGTGTCGTCGAGGATTTCGGCGCCACGAATCCGCTGTCGCAGTCGTGCGTGCCCTATGCGCAGCTGGTTCACGACCGCCTGTCTATCGAGATCCTGCGCGGCTGCGCCCGCGGCTGTCGTTTTTGCCAGGCTGGCATGACGTATCGCCCGGTGCGTGAGCGCTCGGCCGACCAGATCGTCTCGTCGGTGATTCAGGGTCTGGAAAAGACTGGCTATGACGAGGTGTCGCTGACCTCGCTCTCCACGACCGACCACTCCTGCATTCGCGACGTGCTCGGCAGGCTCAATCGTCGCCTGGAGGATACGGGTATTCGCGTGTCCATTCCCTCGCAGCGCCTGGATTCGTTTGGCGTGGATATGGCCGAGTCGGTTGCCGGCGAGAAGAAGGGCGGCCTGACGTTCGCGCCCGAGGCCGGCAGCCAGCGCATGCGCGACATCATTAACAAGAACGTGACCGAGGAGGACCTGGACCGTGCGGCCAAGGCGGCCTTCGAGGCCGGCTGGAACCGCATGAAGCTCTACTTCATGATGGGCCTTCCCGGCGAGCGCGATGAGGACATCGTGGCTATCGCCAACCTGGCCGATCACGTGCTGGAGCTTGGCCGTTCCGTGGTGCCCAAGGCGCGCCGCGGGTCTATCTCGGTGTCTATCTCGGTTTCGGTCTTTATCCCCAAGGCTGCCACGCCGTTCCAGTGGTGCCCGCAGCTCGACTACGACGACGTCAAGCGTCGCCAGAAGCTGCTTATCACGAGCGTTCGCAACCGTGCCGTCCGCGTGCATTACCACGATGCCGAGACCTCGCTCATCGAGGCCGCGCTCTCCCGTGCCGGTCGCGATATGACGCCGGTCATCATCGATGCCTGGCGTGCGGGCTCGCGCTTCGACGCCTGGGTGGAGCACTTCTCGCTCGACAACTGGAAGGAGGCCGCTGCCAAAAACGGAATCGACCTTAATGAGCTCGTGCACCTGCCCTACGAGTTGGACTGGCGCCTGCCGTGGGAGCACGTGAGCCCCGGCTGCACGCGCGGCTTCCTCGAGCGCGAGTACCGTCGCTCGCTCGAGGGCGTCACGACGCCCGACTGCACCCGCACGTCGTGCACCGGCTGCGGAATCTGCCCCACGCTCCATGCCAAGAACGTATTGATGGGTGATCGCACATGAGTGAGCGCCTGACCGACAACCCCACGCTCTTTAGGCTGCGCGTTCGCTACGGCAAGCGCGATCGCCTTAAGTACCTGGGCCATCTGGAACTGATCCATACCATTGAGCGCATCGTGCGCCGTGCGGGCCTGCCCTATGCCGTCACGCAGGGCTTCTCTCCGCACATGCGCGTGGGCTTCTCTTCGGCGCTACCGGTGGGTACGTCGTCGACCTGCGAGTGGTATGACCTGTTTATGACCGAGTTCGTGGCGCTCGACGAGGCGTTTGGGCGCCTGGCTGCGGCGTCTCCGGCCGATCTGGCACCCATCGAGGCGGCGTACATCGACGTGCGCACGCCGGCGTTGACGGCGCAGCTCACGCGCCTGTCGTATCGCATCGATTTGCACTTGGATCCCGAGGCGCCCGTAAGCGCCGACGAGGTGTGTCGTGCGATCGACACGTTGCGCGCGGACCATGGCATCGACTACGCGCGCGGCAAAAAGAGCAAGCGCTTGGATTTGGATCACACGCTCGTGGGCTATGAGCTCACGGCGGGGGAGCGCCCGGACCATTTAGTGCTCATGCTCGACACCCATGCCGATAACGAGGGCTCCATGCGTCCGGAAATTTTGCTTTCTGCAGCTGATGTTTTGTTGCAGGGCTTGACCCCGGGCGTGGATGCACCTATTGTTTCCACCGGTATGCAAGACCTCGTGACCATCTGCTCCTACGATGTCGAGCGTCAGAATCAAGCATGCGAGGACGACGAGGGCCGACTCGTCAGCCCCATACCTGTGCGAACTTGTGGATTTGCTCCACATACTCGTTGACGGGGGTATTTTCGCCTGCTACTATATTCGGCTGTTGCACTAACTGATGCATGAAGGGCAAGTAAACATGTACGCAATCGTTAACACGGGCGGCAAGCAGTACAAGGTCGCCACCGACGATGTCATCACCGTCGAGAAGATCGAGGGCAATGAGGGCGACAAGGTCACCCTGCCGGTCATCTTCCTCAACGATGGTAAGAAGATCGTCACCGATCCCGACAAGCTGGCCAAGGCCAAGGTTACCGCTCAGATCGTTGAGCAGTTCAAGGGCGAGAAGCAGCTGGTCTTCAAGTTCCACAAGCGTAAGCGCTATCGTCGTCTGAAGGGTCACCGTCAGCAGCTCACCAAGCTGAAGATCGTGAAGGTCCAGGCTACGTCCCGCGCCAAGAAGGCTGTCAAGGCAGAGGCCGAGGCTGTTGCCGAGGCTCCCGTCGCCGAGTAGATTACACTCGTAACGAAAGAGTAGGTATACACAATGGCACACAAAAAAGGACTCGGTTCCTCCCGTAATGGCCGTGACTCCCGCGGTCAGCGCCTTGGCACGAAGCGCTATGCCGGCCAGACGGTAACCACGGGCACGATTCTCGTCCGTCAGCACGGCACTCACATCCACCCGGGTGAGAACGTTGGCCGTGGCAAGGACGACACGCTGTTCGCGCTGGTCGACGGTACCGTTGAGTTCCACAAGGGTATCAAGCACAGGGTCAGCGTACGCCCGCTCGCGAACGCGTAATTCACCCTTCATAGAGCACATATGTGGGAGGCACTTGAGTTTTAGGATTCAAGGGTCTCCCTCTTTTTGTAGGAGGCGATTCTGTTGTCACAGTTCACCGATATCAGCCGCATTAACGTGTGCGGCGGCGACGGCGGAGCCGGATGCATGTCGTTTAGGCGCGAGGCATTTGTCCCCAAGGGCGGCCCCGATGGCGGCGACGGCGGTCGTGGCGGCAATGTCGTCATCCAGGCCGATGCTCAGCTGTCTTCGCTGATCGATTACCGCTTTAAGCATCACTTCCGCGCCGAGCGCGGCACGCATGGGCAGGGTGCCCGTCGTAACGGTAAGAGCGGCGAGGACCTGATTCTGAAGGTTCCCATGGGCACCGTGGTGCGCGAGCTCGACCCCGAGACGCAGACCCCGATGTTCGAGATTGCTGACCTGGTGCACGATGGCGAGCGCGTTGTCGTGGCGCCCGGTGGCGCCGGCGGTCTGGGCAATACCCACTTTGTGACGTCGGTGCGTCGCGCGCCCGCGTTCGCTCAGCTGGGCGAACCGGCTGAGGAGCACTGGATTGAGCTCGAGATGAAGCTTATGGCCGATGCCGCGCTCGTGGGCTTTCCCTCGGTGGGTAAGTCTTCGCTCATCGCGCGCATGAGTGCCGCCCGTCCCAAGATCGCCGACTATCCGTTTACCACGCTCGTGCCGAACCTCGGCATGGTGCGCGCCGGTGAGTATTCTTACGTCGTTGCCGACGTTCCTGGTTTGATCGAGGGCGCGAGCGAGGGCAAGGGCCTGGGCCACCAGTTCCTGCGCCACATTGAGCGTACGGCCCTGATCATGCATGTCGTCGACATGACGGGCGGTTTTGAGGATCGCGACCCGGTTGAGGATTACCGCATCATCAACCGTGAGCTCGAGCAGTATGGCGCAGAGCTCTCGGAGCGCCCGCAAATCGTTGTCGCCAACAAGTGCGATGCACCGGGTACGGCCGACAAGATTGCCGATCTGAAGCGCGCGGCGCTCGAGGACGGGCATATGTTCTTTGCCGTGTCCGCCGTGACGGGCGCCGGCCTCAACACGCTGATGCTTGCCGTGGGCGAGCAGGTGGCTAAGCTTCGCGCCGAGCTGGTGGTCTCCGATGAGCCGGTCGATCTGCGCGACGAGGAGTGGGAGCGCCGCCGTCTGCAGCGCGAGAAGCGTTTCCGCATTGTCCAGGAAGAGCCCGGTGCCTTCCGTGTGGTCGGTCGTGCCATTGAGCGCATGGTCATCCAGACCGACTGGGAAAACGAGGAAGCCGTCATCTACCTGCAGCACAAGTTTGCGCGTATGGGTGTTGACGACGCGCTCGAGAAGGCCGGTTGCCGTGCGGGTGACGAGGTCCGCATTTGCCAGCGTGCCTTTGACTTTGAGGGCGCTGAGGACTTCTCGGAGTACGAGGGGCTCGAGGACGCTGGCGAGGACGTTGCCGTTGAGACCATTGACGTGGCCTATGCTGCGGATGAGGGCGTCGAGGTTGTCGATGCGGCTGATGCCGCGGACGATGCCGAGACCTCGGAGGGCGAGTAAGCCATGTCGCTGCGCGGTGGAATCGGTTTGCCCGAGCTGCCCATAAAAGAGGGCAAAGAGTTTCGGCTTGGCATTATGGGCGGCACATTCGACCCGATTCATTACGGGCACCTGGTGACTGCCGAGCAGGCGCGCGAGTCGCTCGACTTGGACGCTGTGCTCTTTATGCCGGCGGGCTCTCCCGCCTTTAAGCTTGACAAGCCGGTGACGCCTGCCGAGGACCGTTATGCCATGACGGTCCTCGCCACCGCCGCGAACCCGGCTTTTTTGGCGAGCCGGTTCGAGATCGACCGTCCGGGCGTAACCTATACGGCCGATACGCTTCATGCCCTTCGCGACTTTTATCCGTCGCAGGTTAAGCTCTACTTTATTACGGGCGCCGACGCGATTATCGATATTGTGACCTGGCATGATGCCGAGCGAATTGCCGAGCTGGCAACCTTTATTGCCGCAACGCGTCCCGGCTTCGATATCGATACGGCGCGTGCCCGAATCAAAGAGTCGGGGCTGCCGTTCGATGTACGCTATATTCAGATTCCGGCGCTGGCGATCAGCTCGACGAACATTCGTAAGCGAGTTGCCCGCGGCATGAGCGTGCGCTATCTTACGAGCGAGTCTGTGCTCGGCTACATTCGCAAGCGCAGTTTGTATGTCGATCTGGGTCAAGAAGATTTTGAGTGATGGGGGCTACGTTGTCGGTAGAGGATCAGTTTGAGGGCGATGAGCGCGCGCTGCTCAAGCGCATTCAAGAGCTGCTCGATGTTCGCATGAAGGACAAGCGCAAGCGCTATGTGCATTCGCTGGGTGTTGCCGAGACCGCACTTCATCTGGCCGAGGTCTACGGCGTTGACCGCTTTGATGCCGCCGCCGCCGGCCTGATTCACGACTGGGATAAGGTTCTCTCCGACGACGAGCTCGTGGCCCGCGCGTTGCACTACGGCATCAAGGTTGCCGGCTCTCCTTCCGCCGCGACGCCGCTTTTGCATGGCCCTGTTGCCGCCTATGAGCTTCCGCAGCTTTTCCCCGAGCTGTCGCCGGCCGTTTTCCAGGCTGTCGACCGTCACACCGTGGGCGCCTGCGACATGACGCCGCTCGATATGGTGGTCTTTGTGGCAGATGCCATCGAGCCCAACCGCCACGGCGACTATGCCCATGCGCTGCGCAAGATGGTGGGGAAGTCCTCGCTCGATGAGTTGTTCTTCTCCTGTTTTGCGCAGGGTCTGGTCTATGTGATCCAGTCCGGGCGCTATCTTTATCCCACGGCTATTACGATTTACAACCATTACGCCCAGCTGCGCTAGCTCGGGTGTGTCTAGAAAGAGGTATTCCATGGCCGACGAGACCATGACTGACGAGCAGATTCTTGAAGGTGTGGAGCACAAGAGTTTCGTTGCCACGTCCGACCGCACCGCCGCCTCGCTGTCCGCGAGCGGTGTCGCCGCCGAGGATGTCGCCCGCGCCGCCGCGCAGGCCGCCTACGACAAGAAGGGCGAGGACGTGCAGGTGCTCGACCTGACCGAGCTTTCCGACGTGTGCGACTACTTTGTGCTTGCCACCGGTACCAACAACCGCCAGGTCGATTCTATCGTCGATGAGATCGAAGAGAAGGTCGCCGAGGCTTGCGGCGAGCATCCGTTTTCCATCGAGGGCCGCGAGCAGAAGACCTGGATGCTCATGGACTACGGTTCGGTCGTCGTCCACGTCTTCACCCCCGAGGCCCGCGAGTTCTACCGTCTCGAGAAGCTCTGGGGTGACGCTCCTCAGCTTCCCCTCGACCTTCTCTAGTAGTTCATTTGGGACGGGCTTTTTTAGCTAGCTTCGCGCATTTCGCCGGGCAGTTGCGGTTTTCCGCACCTGCCCGGCTTTCTTTTTGCCCAAAGGCGGTTAATCGTTGAAGCGGGATTGGCGGCCGAAGGATAGGGCGGTGTCGCCGAATTTGTCTCGGACGGCGTCGATGGCGACGGAGAGGTCGCGTCGGTTGCTGGATTGGGCTCCGCGGTCGTCGACTTCGCAGAACAGGTCGGTCTGGATGCCGCCCTGATGGTCAAAGTCGCTCATGCCGATGCCTGCTAAGCGAACATGCATGCCTTCCTGCCAGATGTTGTCGAGCAGTTCGAGCGCAACTGCCACGAAGATGTTCTCATCGTCGGTCGGATGAGGCAGCCGGCGCTGTGCCGAGCGACCGCTTCCATACGAATACTTGAGCTTGAGCGTCACCGTGGCGCCCGTTAGTCCCTGACGGCGTAGGCGGCGTCCAACTGACTCGCCCAACAGTGCAATCGCCGCTTCGATGTCTCCGCGCTCAGTTAAATCTTTCGCAAAGGTGCGTTCATTGCTGACCGACTTGATCTTGCGCTCTTCATCGAGACTCGTGACTTCGGAGATTTCAAGTCCCAGCGCACGCTGACGCATACGTTCGCCGTTGACGCCAAAAATAGAGGCCAAGGTGGATTCCGGCGCGCGTGACAGCTCGCCGAGCGTGTAGATGCGCATACGGCGCAGTCGCTCCTCGGCCGAGCGCCCGATGCCGCTCATGGCAGATACCGGCAGCGCGGCCAAAAAGCGCTGCTCGGTTCCGGGGCGCACGATGGTCAGCCCAAACGGCTTATCCCGCTCGCTTGCGATCTTTGCGACCGTCTTGTTGCAGCCCACGCCAATGGAGCACGTCACTCCTAGCGCTGCCACACGGTCGCTTATACGCCGTGCAACCAGCAGTGGATCCTCGGGCGCAAAGCGACCCGGTGTGATATCGATAAAGGCTTCGTCGATGGATACGCGCTCAACGCGCGGGGTCTCGTCGGCGAGAATCGCCATGACCTGCGCGCTCACCTCGCGGTAGCGATCAAAGTGTCCGTGCGTCCAAATGGCTTGCGGGCACAAGCGCCGCGCCTCGGCCGAGGCCATGGCAGAGTGCACGCCAAAGCGACGTGCCTCATACGAACACGTGGACACGACGCCACGTGAATCGGCGTCTCCGCCCACGATGAGCGGCTTTCCGCGCCATTCGGGATGATCGAGCATCTCCACGCTCGCAAAAAACGCATCGAGGTCCATGAGGCCCACCGCCGGACCCGCCCAGGGAGGCGGCGTGACGCCCATGGCATCCTCATAACCGTATGTATGTTCGCGTCTTTCCATGTCATGAGTATACCGCGCAGCTCATGTGGGGTGCGTGTATGTGCTTGCAAATCCCGAATTCTTGTCTAAGATATGGATTTGCCCTCGACTACACCGAAGAAGTTGGTCTCACGGACTTCACCTGCCCGCGTCGATGGCGTATTATGTTCAACTGTTTGTTTGTAGTTGCAGCCTAAAGCTGCTTGGTTGGAGGAGTTTCCTTTGGCAGTCAAGATTCGCCTTGCTCGTCACGGCGCTAAGAAGCGTCCGTACTACCGTGTCGTCGTCGCCGATTCCCGCGCCCCGCGTGACGGTCGTATCATCGAGGAGGTTGGCCGCTACAACCCGATGACCGCCCCCAAGACCATCAACCTCGACCTCGAGAAGATCGCCGACTGGCAGTCCAAGGGCGCTCAGCTCACCGACGCCGTCGCCGCTCTGGTCAAGGCCGCCAACGAGGGCGAGAAGACCGATACCGTCGTCAAGAAGTCCAAGAAGCAGCTCGCCAAAGAGGCCGAGGCCGCTAAGGCTGCCGCTGAGGCCGCTGAGGGCGCCGAGGAGTAAATCGTGCCTGAGGTTGACGCTGCACAGCTCGAGGGTGAGGCAATGCTCTCAGATCGCATCGCCGATCTCGTCGAATATCTCGTTGTTCAGATCGTCGACGACCCGGATTCCGTGAGCCTTGAGGTCATCGATGGTGACGACGCCTCTACGATTGAGGTTTCGGTCGCCGAGGATGACGTCGCTAAGGTCATCGGCCGTCGTGGCCGTACCATCAAGGCCATTCGCACGCTCGCCCGTGCGCTGGCCGCTCGCCTCGACACTGCTGTCGAGGTAGAGGTTCTGGGCTAGGACCTTGAGGTCCCAGTACAAAAACATCGCCCGTGTGGTCAAGCCGCACGGAAGGAAGGGGGAGGTCCTCGCGCAGGCGCTGCGGGGGCTTCCTTCTGTATTGGAGCCGGGTATGCGCATCGCCCTGACGCCGCCGGCGCTCAAGCGCGACCGCTTTTGCACGGTCGTGTCCGTCACCGATACGGGCGATGGCGATCTGGTCTCGTTTGAGGGCATTGACGACTTGACGGCCGCCGAGGGCATCACGGGATGCTATGTGCTGGCAAATCGTGACGATTTTGAGCTCGATTCACTCGATGCCGCCTATACCGACCTGATGGGTCGCGAGGTGGTCGATGAGCGCTTCGGTTCACTCGGCACGATCGTCGAGATCATGTCGACGCCCGCTAACGATGTTTGGGTTGTCGAGGGCGATCGGTACGGCGAGGTACTGATTCCCGTGATCGAGCAGGTTGTGCTCGATCTTCCCGACACAGGAACAATTTCCGTCCACGTTATGGACGGCCTGATCGATATGGACAAGTAGGGAGGACAACATGCTGATTGAGACCCTTTCGGTCTTTCCCGAGATGTTTGAGCCCGTCATGTCCACATCGATTTTGGGCCGCGCCCGCAAGGCCGGCCTTTTTGATTTTAAGGCGTATAACCTGCGCGACTGGACGCACGACCGTCATCGTACCGTCGATGACGAGCCGTACGGCGGCGGGCAGGGCATGCTCATGAAGGTCGAGCCTATCGCCGAGGCCATCGAGGCCATTAGCGCGGAGGGCCCCAAGCCAACGGTGGTGTTCTTCACCCCATGCGGCGAGCCCTTTACGCAGCATGTGGCCGAGCGCCTGCTCAAAAGCGAGCGCCTGCTGTTTGTGTGCAGCCGTTACGAAGGTGTCGACGAGCGTGCCTATGCGTATGCCGACGAGCGCCTGTCGATCGGCGATTACGTGCTCACGGGCGGCGAGCTTCCCGCTATGGTCGTTGCCGATGCCGTCGTACGCCTAATTCCCGGCGCCCTTGGTGACGAGATGAGCAACGTCGACGAGTCGTTCTCGACCGCCGAGGACGGAGGCCTGCTCGAGTATGCGCAGTACACCCGCCCTGCCGAATTCAACGGCGAGGGCGTGCCGCCGGTGCTCGTGAGCGGTGACCATGCCAAGGTTGACGCCTGGCGCCGTAAGAATTCAATCGAGCGCACCTGCCGCTGGCGTCCCGACCTGATCGAGACGGCGCGGCTTACGCCCCAGGAGCGCGCATACGCGCAGGAGATTCTGGACGCTTCGTATTCGCAGAGCGAGGAGTGAGAATGGTTCCATCGCAGCATTCCGCGTTGAGGGGCGCCTTTGAGTGGATCGCGGTCATCGCAATCGCGCTCGTGGCCACCTTCCTGATCCGCACCTTTGTGGTCGAGCCCTTTGTGGTGCCCACCGGCTCCATGGAGGACACGATCGAGATTGGCGATCAGATCCTGGCACAAAAGGTGAGCCTCGAGCTCGGTCAGCCCGTCAAACAGGGTGATATCGTGGTGTTCCACAACCCCGATGCCACGTCCGAGCATGACGTGCTGGTAAAGCGCGTCATCGCCACGGCCGGTCAGACGGTCGACCTTCAGGATGGCAAGGTCGTCGTCGACGGCCAGGCGCTCGATGAGGACTATACGACCGGCATGAGCTGGCCGCTTTCGGTCCAAGCGCCCGCCGCCCAGGTGAGCTTTCCCTACACCGTCCCCGATGACTGTGTGTGGGTGATGGGCGACAATCGAGAGAACTCTGCCGACTCACGCTACTTTGGTCCCGTCGATCGCTCTGATTTGATCGCTGTGGCGCTTGTGCGTTACTGGCCGCTCAACCGCATCGGCGCTATCGACTAAAAACCGCTATAGTACAGTACCTAACCGTGTAATCGTTTCGACGAGGGGATATTAGAGGCATGAACGCTTCATCGCTTTCCTTCCAAGACATCATCCTGCGCCTCCAGCAGTACTGGGGCGAGCAGGGCTGCGTCATTATGCAGCCCTATGACTCCGAGGTCGGTGCCGGTACCTTCCATACCGCGACCACGCTGCGCTCGCTCGGTCCCGCCGAGTGGCGCACCTGCTATGCGCAGCCCTGCCGCCGTCCTGCCGACGGCCGCTACGGCGAGAACCCCAACCGCATGCAGCACTACTATCAGTTCCAGGTGCTCATCAAGCCCTCGCCGGTCAATGCCCAGGAGCTCTACCTGGGTTCGCTGGCCGCCATCGGCCTGGACCCCAACGACCATGACGTCCGCTTTGTCGAGGACGACTGGGAGAGCCCGACGCTCGGCGCCTGGGGCCTTGGCTGGGAGGTCTGGCTCAACGGCATGGAGGTCACGCAGTTCACGTACTTCCAGCAGGTGGGTGGCATCGAGGTCGACCCCGTGCCCGTCGAGATCACCTATGGCCTGGAGCGCATCGCCATGTACGCTCAGGGCGTCAACTCGGTCTACGACCTGGTGTGGAGCTACCTGCCCGACGGTACGCCCATGACCTACGGTGACGTGTTCCTCGAGAACGAGCGCGAGTTCAGCGCCTACAACTTTGAGGTCGCTAACGTCGAGATGATGCGTCAGAAGTTTGATGACTACGAGGCCGAGTGCCACTCCTGCCTGGAGCGCAAGCTTCCGCTGCCGGCATATGACTGCGTCATGAAGTGCAGCCATGCCTTCAACCTGCTCGATGCCCGCGGTGCGCTGTCCGCGGTCGAGCGCGCGAACTACATCCTGCGCGTCCGTGCCGTCGCCAAGGCGTGCTGCGAGGCCTATATGGCCGAGGTCGCCGGAATCAACGAGAATGCCGACCAGGAAGGCGAGGTGGCGTAAGCCATGGCAGACGCTAAGGATTTCCTGTTTGAGATCGGTACGGAGGAAATGCCCTCCGCGCCGCTGAACAATGCCGTCAAGCAGCTTGGTACCATGATCGCCAAGGGTCTCGACGAGGCCGGTCTGGCTCACGGCGAGGTCCGCGTGATCTCGAGCCCGCGTCGTCTGGCTGCGCTCGTTGCCGATGTCGCCACCGCGACTGATGAGGTCCACGAGGTCAAGCGTGGCCCCGCGGCCAACATCGCCTTCGACGCCGACGGTAACGCCACCAAGGCCGCCCAGGGCTTTGCCCGCAAGTGCGGCGTGGCTGCCGAGGACCTGGTGCGCCGCGAGGACACCGACGGTCGCGAGTACGTCTTTGCCGAGAAGAACATTCCTTCTGCCCCGGCTACCCCGATCCTGACGGCCCTGTGCGAGAAGACCATCGCCGGCCTGCAGTGGCCCAACTACCGCTCTCAACGCTGGGGTCACGAGCACGCCACGTTCGTGCGTCCGGTCCGCTGGATCTGCTGCCTTCTGGGCGAGGACGTCGTGCCCGTGTCGTTTGCCGATGTGACGAGCGGCAACACCACGCGCGGTCATCGCGTCCTGGGCCCCGGTGACCATGTGGTCGCCAGCCCCGCCGTCTACGAGCAGGTGCTCGAGGGTGCCGGCGTACTTTCCGCCGAGCGCCGCCGCGAGGCCATCCTCGCCGGTATTGCCGAGGTCGAGGCCGCTCGTCCCGGCTGCCATGTCGACACGCCCAAGAAGGTCTTCGAGGAGGTCATCAACCTCTGCGAGTGGCCGACGGTCCTCGTCGGAACCTTCGACGAGGAGTTCCTCAAGGTTCCGCACGAGATCATTTGCGAGTCTATGCTCACCAACCAGCGCTACTTCCCGATTTATGACGGTGATGGCAAGCTGACGCGTGAGTTCGTGGTTGTCTCGAACAGCAAGCCCGAGAACGCCGAGCGCGTGATCGACGGCAACGAGCGCGTCGTGCGCGCCCGCCTGGACGACGCTAAGTTCTTCTACGAGGAGGATCTGAAGATCTCCCTCGACGAGTTCCGTGAGCGTCTGGCCAAGGTCGCCTTCCAGGAGAAGCTCGGCAGCGTGCTCGCCAAGTCCGAGCGTATTGAGCAGCTCGCGCTCGCTATTGCCCGCGAGGCTCACCTTGGCGCCCACCTGGCCGCCGATGCCGGCCGTGCCGCGCACCTGTGCAAGGCCGACCTGGTTTCCAACGCCGTCGTCGAGTTCACGAGCCAGCAGGGCGTGATGGGCGGTTACTACGCCACCGCGATGGGGGAGAACGACGAGGTCGCTCACGCCATCCGCGATCACTATCGTCCCCGCTTTGCCGGTGACGAACTGCCCGAGGGTACCGCCGGCTGCATCGTGGCCTGCGCCGACAAGCTCGATACCATCGCCGGTATCTTTGCCATCGGCGAGCCCCCGACCGGCTCTTCCGACCCGTACGCGCTGCGTCGTGCCGCCATCGGCATCATCAACATCCTGCGCGATCGCCTGCCGATCGACCCCACGTCGCTCATCGACTTTGCTCTCCAGCTCTATAGCGAGCAGGGCATTGCGTTTGACGCCGCCGAGGTCGCCCAGCAGGTCCGTGACTTCTTCCACGGCCGTCTGGTGAGCATGGCCCGTGACGAGAAGATCCCGGCCGATACCGTTGCCGCCGTCTCCGCGGTGCACATCATCGCCCCGTCGGTCTTCTTCGCCCGCTGCGCCGCCCTTGACGAGGCCCGCAAGAACGACGCCGAGACCTTCGACAACCTGGCTACCGCCTATGCCCGTGCCGCGCATATCTCCAAGCCCGAGCTGGGCGCGGAGTACGACCGCAGCCTGATGGGCGAGGTCGAGCTTGCGCTTGCCGACGCCTCCGAGGCCGCTCAGACCGCCGTCGATGCCGCCCTCGCCGCCGAGGATTACCCGGCCGCGTTTGCCGCCCTGGCAGCCCTGCGCGCGCCCATTGACCGTTTCTTCGACGAGGTCATGGTCATGGACAAGGACGAGCAGCTCCGCGATAATCGCCTTAAGCTGCTCAACCGCTTCGAGGCCGTTTTCTCCGGCATCGCCAACATCGGTGAGCTTGCCCGCAAAAAGTAAGCTAGCCTGCGCGTAAGCGCAAAAGGAGCCCCGCATGGATTGCCCGGTCACCGTTCGTCCCACCGTTATCGTTATCTCCGACTCGCTCGGTGATACCGCTTGTGAGGTGGTGCTTGCGGCGTCCGGGCAATTTGATGAAGGGGCTTTTCGTGTATTGCGCCTGCCCAAGGTGACCTCGGTGGAGCAGGTGGAGTCGTTTGTCGGTCCGCGCGTGGATGCGGACCATCGCGATATCGCCGTGTTCCACACCATCGTCGACCCGGCGCTTCGTGCCCGCGTGCTTGACTACTTGGGCATGCTGCACATTCGCTCGGTCGATCTGATCGGACCTACGCTCGCCGTGCTGTCTTCGCTCATCGGTGTTGCGCCTAAGGGCGTGGCCGGCGTGATCCACAAGACTGATGATCGCTACTTCCATCGTATCGAGGCCATGGAGTACTTTGTCGAGCACGATGACGGGCGCGGCTGCGATGACCTGTCGGGTGCCGATATCGTGCTATTGGGCGTGTCGCGTACATCTAAGACGCCCTTGTCGATGTATCTGGCCTATCAGGGCTACAAGGTCGCCAACGTTCCGTTGGCGCACGGTATGGAGCCGCCCAAGTCGATTTACGAGGTCGATCCGATGCATCTGTTCGGCCTGATTTCGACCGTCGATGTGATTTCCGAAATTCGCGATAGCCGCCTGGGCGATGACTACGCCCGCGCCGTCGCCGGTTCCTACGCCGAGCCCGAGAGTGTTCGCAGCGAGCTTGAGGAAGCCCGTGCCCTCATGAAACGCCTGGGCTGCTTTGTAGTGCGTACCGACGGCAAGGCGATTGAGGAGAGCGCCTCCGAGATCATCGCTCATCTCGAAGAGATTCAAGAGGCAAGAGCCCGCCGTGCCGCTCGCCGCGCGCAGCAGTAGCAATCGCTGAGCAGTCTTTTTGGGACAAATACTTCTGACAGATTTGTCCCACCTGGCAATTGAGCATTTTCTCAACGTTCAATATCATATTTTATTGGCCTATTTGCTAAAGCGTTTAAGCAGTTTATACCGTTTTTGACCTGCAATTACGTTGTAGTGGTATCTTCATAAGGTAACCACCTTTACCTACCGTTTACCGCCAGTTTTAGCACGTTTACCAAACCGCGCATCCTCTGCTTAAGCTTGCCCAAAACCCGCCGTATAGTTCCCTCACGGCCTGCATCCGGCGGGTCGATTCGTTACCACGGTCGCGTGTGCGAACACATAGAAGGGGAAGTATCGTGAGCGATTGCAAGAGGGTTTACCGTTTTGGAACCGACGCCCAGGGCACTTGTGTCACCGAGGGCGACAAGTCCATGAACTTTGTGCTTGGCGGCAAGGGCGCTAACCTTGCCGAGATGAGCCGTATCGGCCTGCCGGTTCCCGGTGGCTTTACCATTACCTGCCAGACTTGCGTTGAGTACTCCGGCGCCGGCAACGTGTGGCCGGAGGGCGCGCTCGACGAGATCGTTGCCGCCGAGGCCGACCTCGAGGCCCGCTGCGGCAAGAAGCTCGGCGACGCCCATGACCCGCTGCTCGTGTCGGTGCGCTCGGGCGCTCCGTTCTCCATGCCCGGCATGATGGACACAGTCCTCAACCTGGGCCTCAACGACGACTCCGTCCAGGGGCTCATCGCCCAGACGCAGAATCCGCGGTTTGCCTGGGATAGCTATCGTCGCTTTATCCAGATGTTCTCCAACGTCGTCATGGGTGTCGATGCCGACTTGTTCGAGAATGCCCTGACCCAGGCCCGCCTGGTCGCCGGCGTTCGCGTCGACTCCGAGCTTTCGGCCGAGGACCTGCAGGAGCTCGTCGAGACTTTCAAGGGCATTTTCTCCGACAACGTCGAGGCCGCCCTGTACCCCGAGCTCGAGGTCGCGGACGGCAAGCCCGTCTTCCCGCACGATCCGGAGCTCCAGCTGCGCCTTGCTATCCAGGCCGTCTTTGGTAGCTGGATGAACGAGCGCGCCTGCATCTACCGCAGGCAGCACGGCATTTCCGACGACCTTGGCACCGCCGTCAACGTCCAGGCTATGGCCTTTGGCAATAAGGGCGAGACCTCGGCGACCGGCGTCGCCTTTACGCGCAACCCGGCCGACGGCACCAAGGAGTTCTATGGCGACTTTTTGGTGAATGCCCAGGGCGAGGACGTCGTCGCCGGCATCCGAAACACCGAGCCCATCGCCGACCTCAAGACCACCTCGGGCCTCGAGTCCGCAGGCGAGGAGCTCGAGCGCGTGTTCCTGACGCTCGAGGATCATTACCGCGATATGTGCGATATCGAGTTTACCATCGAGCAGGGCAAGCTCTGGATGCTCCAGACCCGCGTGGGCAAGCGCACCGCCACTGCCGCCCTGCGCATTGCTATCGAAATGGTCGAGGAGGGCCTCATCACCCGCGAGGAGGCTGTGAGCCGCATCGATCCCGCGCAGCTCGACCAGCTCCTGCACCCGCAGTTCGACGCCTCCAAGAAGTACGAGGCCCTGGCCAGCGGCCTTAACGCCAGCCCTGGTGCCGCCGTGGGCGAGGTCGTGTTCTCGAGTGATGACGCCGTCGCGCGTTCCGCCGAGGGCCACAAGGTCATTCTGGTCCGCTGGGAGACCAACCCCGACGACCTGAAGGGCATGGTCGCCGCCGAGGGCATCCTGACCAGCCACGGTGGCAAGACGAGCCATGCCGCCGTTATCGCCCGCGGCATGGGTACGCCCTGCGTTTGCGGCGTTGAGCGCTTCCACATTGACGCGGCAGAGAAGGTCGTGCGCATCGAGGGCAGCGACCGCGTGCTGCGCGAGGGCGATGTCATCTCCATCGACGGCACCCAGGGTATCGTCGTCGACGGCGCGGTCGACCTGGTCTCTGCAGAGCTCACCGGCGACCTGGACACCATCCTGTCTTGGGCCGATGAGATCCGTTTGGACGAGACCGACGGTCACGCCAACCGCGTGCGCGTCAACGCCGACAACCCCGAGGATGCCGAGCTCGCGCTCGAGTTTGGCGCCGAGGCCATCGGTCTGTGCCGCACCGAGCACATGTTCCTGGGCGATCGCAAGAACATCATCCAGAGCTTTATCCTGTCTGACGATGAGGCCGTGAAGCAGCAGGCCCTGGCCGACTTGCTCAAGGTTCAGACCGAGGACTTCCTGGCGATGTTCAAGACCATGTCCGGTCGCGATGTGGTCGTCCGCCTGCTCGATCCGCCGCTTCATGAGTTCCTGGATAATCCTCGCGAGCTCGAGGTCGCCATCACCAAGAAGGAGGCCGCCGGCGCTCCCGAGGAGGAGCTCACTGCCCTGCGCGCCCGCCTGCGTCGCATTGACGGCATGGTCGAGTCCAACCCCATGCTGGGCTTGCGCGGCGTGCGCCTGTCCGTCGTCTTTGGCGATCTGCCGCTCATGCAGGTTCGCGCCGTCGCCACGGCCGCTGCCCGCCTTATCAAGGAGGGTGTCGACCCGCGCCCCGAGATCATGGTTCCGCTCGTTTCCATCACGGCCGAGCATGTCCAGACCCGCGAGGTTATCGAGCGCGTGATCGCCGAGGTTTCCGCCGAGGAAGGCGTCGAGCTCAATATTCCCGTGGGCACGATGCTCGAGCTGCCGCGTGCCTGCATGGTCGCTGACGAGATCGCCCATCATGCCGACTTCTTCTGCTTTGGCACCAACGACCTCACCCAGACGACCTTTGGCTTCTCGCGCGATGACGCCGAGGCCAAGTTCATCCCGCTGTACATGCATAAAAAGATCCTGAAAGACAACCCCTTCGAGACCATCGACGCGGCGGTGCTGGAGCTCGTGCGCTTGGCCGTCGAGAAGGGCCGCGCCACCAATCCCGACATGCACTTTGGCGTGTGCGGCGAGCACGGCGGCGACCCCAAGTCCATCAAGGGCCTGTTTAACGTGGCCGACGTGGACTACGTGTCCTGCTCGCCCTATCGCGTGCCCCTCGCGCGCCTGGCTGCCGCTCAGGCCAAGCTCGAGGCCAAGCGTTCCGCCTAACGTTTTGGGTTTAGACGCCTAGCGTAGCCCCCTTCATGCCGCCCGTCTCATTCGTGAGACGGGCGGTTATCATGTGCGGGTTTTGTCTTTTTGTCTGCGCAAAAAATTGTTCTTGCAGCAGAAACCCGCGCGTGTATACTCGAATACGTTTGTTCAACTACGTGCCGGCCAAGGTGGTACGGCACCTCTAGAAGAGTAAGGAATTGCACATGGATTACATCCGCGCAATCGAGCGTCAGCAGATCCGCGAGGACATTCCTCAGGTTCGCGTCGCCGACAACGTCAAGGTTCACTACCGCATTAAGGAAGGCGACCGCGAGCGCATTCAGGTCTTCCAGGGCGACGTCATCCGCATGGCCGGCGCCGGTGCCCGCGAGACCTTCACCGTCCGCAAGATGTCCTTCGGTGTCGGTGTTGAGCGTACCTTCCCGCTTCACAGCCCCAAGATCGCCAAGCTCGAGGTCGTTCGTCATGGTCGCGTCCGTCGCGCCAAGCTGTACTACCTCCGCGACAAGGTGGGCAAGGCTGCTCGCATCCCCGAGAAGCGCTAAGAAGATCGCAGCGTCTGTCCACTCGTTTGGACACAAGGGTCACCTTCGGGTGGCCCTTCTTTTTATCTGATTTGCATGCAAGGAGGGCCTGGTATGGCCAATATGACGAGCTCGGTTTCGGCATCGCAGGTTGCCGGTGAGTTGGCGAGCGCTACGTTTGAGGAGATCCCCGCCCTCGTGGAGCATTATCGCGAGGACCCGCGCCAGCAGGTGATCAAGGCTTGCGAGCGTGCTCTTAAGCGCCATGCCAAGGAACTTGCCGAGCGCGAGCGCGTCAATGACATGTACGAGCTTATGCATGAGCTTGGCGGCGATGGGGTAGTCGTTGGTGTCGACGAGGTGGGTCGCGGATCGGTGGCCGGTCCTTTGACGGTATGCGCCGTCTGCCTTCCTATGGAGCCGCGCGTCTGGGGCATCAACGATTCCAAAAAGCTCACGCCGGCGCGCCGCGAGTTGCTCTCAGTGAAGATTGCCGAGGTGGCGACGGCAATTGGTTTTTGCCATATCGCGCCTAAGGATATCGATGAGATGGGCATGGCCCGCGCCATTCGAGCCGCTGTCGCGGGCGCCGTGGCCGATACGGGGCTCGAGCCCGATTGCGTGCTTATGGACGGTAACCCCTTGGGCGCCGTTCCCAACGAGCGCGACGTGGTGAAGGGCGATGCCAAGATCGCCTGTATCGCCGCGGCGTCCATCATGGCCAAGGTCACGCGTGATGAGATGATGGTCGAGTACGATGCCGAGTATCCCGAGTACCATTTGGCCGAATCGAAAGGCTACGCAAGCCCCGAGCACATCGAGGCCATTCGTAAACATGGACTTTGTCCACTGCACCGCGTGAGCTTTTGCGGAAACTTTCTGCAGACTGAGCGCCTTTTCTAGGTCAATTGTGGAGACAGGGACCTCAGGGGTTTTATAAACCTGCTGGCAGCGGGCCGTATGCAACAGCATTGCTGCGTACGGCCCGTTTTTTGACGGCATTTGGTCAGCTTTTGGTTTGCTTCCGGTACTTACCCGCATGAAAGGTGCCCTCATCATCGGGGCAATGCAGTGTGCGGGAAAGGAGACCCCATGAGTGCCGCAAGCAAAAAGAGCAAGACGCAGCAGCTCAAGGAGCGTTGGGAAAACGGCGAGCTCGACTGCGGGGCGATGACGCCCGAGTTTATCAAGGGACTCAGTCCCCGCGAGCTGGGCATGCTGGGCGAGCTGATCACCATCGACTACTTTAACGAGCGCGGCTACACCTTGCTGGAGCAGGGTTATCGTTGCACCGAGGGCGAGGCCGATCTGGTGCTGCTCGATGAGCTCGACGATGTCGTGGTGATGGCCGAGGTCAAGACCAGACGCGTCGCACTGGATTGCAGCACGCGGGTCTTTCCCGAGGAGGCCGTGGACGCCCAAAAGCAACGCCGCTACCGCCGCATCGCAAGTTGCTATCTCATGGAGCATTATCCGCTCAAGGCGATTCGCTTCGATGCCGTGGGCGTCACCATTCGTGGCGGGCATATCGCCGAGATAGAGCATCAGTACAACGCGTTCGATTGGCAGGTGTCGTGATGGCGTTCGAGACGTTTGCCGTTCACGCGGCCTGCATCCGTGGCGTCGAGGCGATTCACGTCACGGTCGAGGTCTCGCTTGCCGGTGGTGTTCCGGGCATCCAAATGCTCGGCATTCCGAGTATGGAGGTGATGGAGTCACGCGGTCGTATTCGCTGCGCGATGCGCTCCGCCGGGTTCGAGATCCCACGCTCGGGCATTACGGTCAACCTAGCGCCCGGCGATATTCGCAAGACCGGTAGCGGCTTTGATCTGCCCATCGCCATCGCGGTTCTGGCGGCCGATGGGCAGATTCCCCGTGACAACCTCGATCGCTGCCTTATCGCCGGCGAGCTCGGCTTGGACGGTACGGTGCTTCCCGTCAAGGGCGAGGTGGCGTTTCAGCTGCTGGCTCGCGACATGGGGCTGTCCTTTATCGCCGGCAGGTCCGATCAGCATGTGCCGCTTGCGGGCGTTGATTGCGGCTTTATCGATCATCTGTCTCAGCTTGCTCGCGGCATGGGCGATGCCGTGCGTCATTATCTGGATTCCGAGGGTGTTGAGGCGACCTTTGAGCCCGAACTCGACTATGCCGATGTGCTGGGGCAGGAAGTCGCCAAGCGCGGCATGGCGCTTGCGGCCGCCGGCGAGCTCGGTTTGCTTATGATTGGGTCCCCGGGATCGGGCAAGACGATGCTCGCCCGTCGTATGACCGGCATCCTGCCCGAGCTTTCCGTTGAGGATCAACAGGAGGCGCTGTGCATCCATTCGGTCTTGGGTGAGAACATCGATGGCTTGTTGGCGGGGCACCGGCCCTTCCGCAGTCCCCACCACAGTATTTCGACCGCAGGCCTTATCGGCGGCGGGCGCCCGGTGCACCCGGGTGAGATCAGCCTTGCTCATGGCGGCGTGCTCTTTTTGGACGAGCTTGCCGAGTTTCCCACGGGTGTGCTGCAGACGCTGCGTCAGCCCATCGAACGCGGCTATGTGAGGATCGTGCGCGTCGACGGGGCCTTTACCTTCCCGTCGCGCTTTCAGCTGCTGGCTGCGAGTAACCCTTGCCCCTGCGGCTTCTTGGGTGATCGCGAGGTGCCGTGTCGCTGCTCGGCGGCGATGGTCGAGCGCTATCGGTCTAAACTGCGCGGTCCTTTGGCCGACCGTATCGACATGATGATCGATGTGACCCGTCCCGATCCCCAAGTGATTATCGAGGGTGCGGAGGGTATGTCGTCTGCCGAGTTACGTGACTACGTTGTGCGCGGTCGCGCTTTTCGCGCTTGGCGCGAATCCCGTATGGACGATGCGGATGCCGAGGCCGAGGATGACGAGACACGGTCCATTGACGGCGTCGTTTCGACCTTTGAGCTCGATGATGCGGCGGAGAAGTGTGTGCTCGGCCTGTCGAAGCGCACACATCTCACGGGTCGCGGCATCGTGCGACTGGTGCGTATCGCGCGTACAATCGCCGACGTCGCCGAGAGCGAGCAAGTGACGCAGGACCACGTGCTCGAGGCAGCGATGTACCAGGGAAGGAGGGACCAATGATGGCCGAGGGGACCTACGAGCTGCATCCAGGTGATGCGTTGTATCCCGAGACCGTTTTGGAGCTTTCTGATGTACCCCAGACGCTCTATGTGCGCGGCAACCCCGAGGTGCTTTCGACGCCCGCGCTCTCCATCATCGGCGCGCGCAAGGCCTCGCCGTATGGTCTTGCCGTGGCAGAGCTTGCGGCAAAGGTGGCGGTCGAGGCGGGAGTGACGGTAGTTTCGGGCGGCGCGGTCGGTTGTGACCAGGCCTCGGGTTGGGCTGCGGTCAACGCTGGCGGCAAACACGTCGTGGTGCTGGGGACGGGCGCCGACGTGGTCTATCCGCGCTCGAGCGCGGGGCTTATTACGCGCACGCTCGATACGGGTGGCGCGGTCGTGTCGATCTCCCCGTGGGGCATGGGTCCTCGCAAGTTTGCCTTTCCGCGCCGCAATCGCGTGATCGCGGCCCTGTCGCAAGCCCTCTTTGTATCCGAGGCGGGTATGCCTTCCGGGACGTTTTCTACAGCCGAGGCTGCTATGGATTTGGGGCGAGAACTTCTTGTCGTGCCGGGGTCGATCCTATCGCCCGAGTCGCGTGGCACGAATTACCTCATTGCGAACGGTGCCTGCTGCATCATCGACGAGGAATCTATCGAGATGGCTATCTCACGCATCTACGGCACTCTGCGCTACTCGCGCCCCGATGCTCCCGGCATTGCCGACCTGGATCCAACACAGCAGACCGTGATGCATGCGCTCATCGCCTCTCCGCTCAAGGTCGACGACATCGCGGCGCTCGTCTCGCTCGATGCCGTCGGCGTACTTAAACTCCTGGGTTCGCTTGAGCTCGAGGGCCTTATCGAGCGCATGATGGATGGAAGGTATGCGCCCTCCAAGTTTGCTCTTCACGCCCAGACACCCTTCGGTCACAATGGAAAACATGTCAATTAGAAAGGTGTTTGCAGATGCAGTTCGATCAGGTGACGGTTGTCGGTGGCGGTCTGGCGGGTTCGGAGTGCGCGATTCAGCTGGCAGACCGCGGGTTTGCCGTAAAGCTGTGCGAGATGCGCCCCCAGGTGAGCTCCCCGGCCCACCATACCGATCACCTGGCAGAGCTCGTCTGTTCCAATTCGTTTAAATCGACCCGTCCGGACTCTGCGGCGGGCTTGTTAAAGGCCGAGCTTGAGCGTATGGGCTCGGTCTTGCTCGATTGTGCCCACCGCGCGGCCGTTCCCGCCGGCGGCGCCCTGGCGGTCGACCGCGTCAAGTTTTCCGAGCTTGTCGAGGCCGAGGTTGCCTCCCGCCCCAATATTGAGA
>JAIIWC010000125.1 GCA_022745215.1 Collinsella sp.
ATATTGAAGCGACCGTCCAGATCGGGGTCGTTGATGAGGCCTTTCCAGCCGATGGTGGTGCGTGGCTTCTCGAAGTACACGCGCATCACGATCACGAGTCGGTCTTCCAGCTCGCGCTTGACGGCAGCCAGCTTTTCTGCGTACTCGTGCGCGGCCTTCGGGTCGTGGATTGAGCAGGGGCCCACGATGACGAGCAGTCGGTCGTCGCGGCCGTTGAGCACATCGCGGATTTCCTGCCGCGAGTGGAGCACGAGCTCGCTCATCTCATCGGTGAGCGGCTGCTCCCTGAGGAAGGCACGCGGCGCGGGAATGGGGTCAAGCTGACGAATGTTGACATCGACGGTCTCGGGAAAGACGGCCTGCTCCCCCAAACGACGTTCATCCTCGGAACTATCCGGACCACGTAGTGCTGCCATTGCTCGACTCCTTTCCTTGTATACGTACCGTCGGTATGGCGCTATAGACGCAAAAGCCCAACTATAGCAGTCTGTTACGGGGACTGCTTGTTGGGCCGGCGGTTATGGACTTTGGGTGAACTCGCCTGCGTGGACTCGCCTGCGGCGATGCTGTGTTGTTGTGCGGCCTGCGACCGCGGCCTCCCCCCCCGTCAGCGGCTTCGCGCTGACAGAGGGAGAGACCCTAGCAGCCGGCAGGCTGCGAAAAAACACAGCATCGGCCGTCAGGCCGATTCCGGGAGGCTGGCGAAGTCAGGCCAAGGCGCCCATCGGGTCCCATGCGGGGAGCATGGTGGCTGGCTCTTCGAGGGCCTTCTGGTATTCCTCCGGCAACAGGGCCTTCGGGACGGCTACCTCGTAGACGTATTCGGTGAACCAGTCGTCGGACATGGTGAAGTAGCCCTTGTCGGCGATCTTGGTGCCCCAAGAGTTCTCCACTCGCCAGCGGCGGGTGGTGCCGTCGTCGGCCACGTCAACGCCGGCGAAAGCCATGGCGTGGTTCATGGCGGAGTCACCGAAGCGCACGCGGGCTTCCTTGTCCAAATCGAAGTCCACGTCGTACACGCGGCCGTACTCGAACAGGTCGGTGGCCCAAGCGCCGTTCTCACGGTCCATGAACGGGTGGCAGTCGGCACCGAACCA
>JAIIWC010000126.1 GCA_022745215.1 Collinsella sp.
ACTCCAACGACGAATTCTAGGCGGTGTCCCAACCCTTTCAAGAAAGGGCAGAGGCGGGGGCATGCCCCCGCCTCTTACACCACATCTCTACGCGCTACCAGTTTCAAGTCGAGTTTTGCCGATTTCGACCAAGAATCGCTGCTACTAAAAAGGTAACAGTACTCATATTTGCCCTTTTTTGGCCACAAGCCCTAAAACAAGCCTCGCCAAGGTCGGGAAGCGGGCCAAATCGCCGGCCTCGAGGCTTATTCCACCGTTCCGTAGACGGCGCCCCAGCCGTGGGCGGCCAAGGCGGAGTTGAGCTGGTCGCAAAGCGATTGGCGGTCGTAGTAGCCGGGCGGTAGCAGGTTGACGATTTCCATGAGGTCGGGCGCCAGGTCCAAGATTTCGGCCTGTACGATCAGATCCAGGCGGTCGATGGCGTGGCGGTCGTAAAACAGTCCGTCGACCAGGCGCTGCAGGTCGCCGAATTCCTCGGCCCTAAACGATCCGTACTCCATAGTGCCTCCTTGGGCGCCCCACGCCGGCATGCGCGGCGATTCGTAATTCATTGCGATGAACTTAATCTATCACGGCTTCATAACGTTGCGGCGGTGGCGGTCTATACTTAGACGAACTGCAACGTACCGCTTCGCGAAAGGTCGCACCCATGCAGACGATCTACCAGAAGATGGAAACCACCGAACTCGATGCCGCCATCGAGGCGCTCAAGGCCGAGGTCGCCGAGGTCAAGGCCAAGGGCCTGGCGCTCGACATGGCCCGCGGCAAGCCGTCGCCCGCCCAGGTGGACATCTCGCGCCCCATGCTCGATATCCTCAATGCTAATTCCGACCTGCACGACGGCAACGTCGACTGCTCCAACTACGGTTGCTTTGAGGGCATTCCCTCGGCACGCAAGCTGGCAGGGGAGTTCTTGGGCTGCCCCGCCGAGCAGACGCTTGTGCTGGGTTCGTCGAGCCTTTTGATCGAGCACGACATCGCCGGCATGTTCTGGCGCTGCGGTTCGTGCGGCAGCGAGCCCTGGGATGCCTACGAGGCCGCCCACGACGGCAAGAAGGTCAAGTTCCTGTGCCCCGTTCCC
>JAIIWC010000012.1 GCA_022745215.1 Collinsella sp.
GTCTTAACAAAGCCGCCCCAAATGTAGAGCAGGTTGGTCGCGTTGAAGATTTCCATGCGCTAGGCCTCCTCTACGTTGTCGAGCCCCAGCTCGGCCAGGCTCACGCCACGCGGACGCTCCTTGGAGCGGCGCTCGAGCCACTGCACCAGCATGGCGAGCGGAAAGCAGATGATAAAGTACATAAGGCAGCAGACGATGTATCCCTGCAGGTAACCGTACAGACTCACAAAGTTGTCGGAACGGTACATAAGGTCGCCGCCGGCCACAAGCGCCAGCACCGACGTGTTCTTGACCAAGTTGAGCGCCTGGTTACACAGCGGCGGCAGAATGATCTTGAACGTCTGGGGCAGTACGATGTACCAGTATGCCTGCGCCCGGGTGAAGCCCTGGCTCTGGGCCGCCTCCATCTGACCGCGCGGAACCGCCTCGATACCGGTGCGGATGACCTCCGAAATGTAGGCCGCGTGATACAGGCCCACGCCCAAGAAGCCCAACACGAACGGCGCGATACGCACCGGCTGGTCGGCACCGGTTATGGCCTGCAAAAACTGCGGACCGGCCATGTACATAAAGAGCACCTGTACGGGCAACGGGGTGTTCTGGTAAAACTCCACGTACACGCGACTTATGGCGCGCAGCACGCGCGAGCGAGTGGTAGAGAACACACCCAGCAGCGTGCCCAGCACCAGCGACAGCAGCAGACCGGCAACGACCACCTGCAGCGTCACGCCAAAGCCCTCCCAGAAGGGCCCCATGTTTTGAAATGTCGTCGACCAACGGTCGGCGTCAAATAATCCTTCGAGCATTTGATTCCTTCCTTGGACGATGCGTCTATACAAGACCCCAGGTCTTGACCTCTTGGTCGAGCCAGCCGTCGGCCAGGCGATCGCAAATCACCTGATTGACCACGGCCGAAAGGTCGCAGCCCTTCTTGGTCGCCACGCCGTAGCCCTGCTCGCCAAACTTGACCTCGGGCTGCAGCAGCTCAACGGTCTCGTTCATGTAACCGGCCAGCGTGGAGCGGTCCATGGCAAAGACGTCGATATTGCCGGCGTCGAGGGAACTCTTGATGATGGGATAGCCGCTAAAGGCCCTAAACTCGGGCTTACAGCTAAAGCCGTTGTCCTTGATCATCTGCTCGATCAGGCCCTGCGTGGTGGCACCCTGGCTCACGCCAATGACCTTGCCGTCCAAGTCCTCAATCGAGGTAAAGCCCGAACGCTTCTTGACCATGAGTCCCACGTAGTCGGTACGGTACGGCGTCGAGAAATCCCAGCTCTTCTTGCGCTCGTCGGTGATGGTGTAGGTCGCCGCAACCACATCGAGCTGGCCGTTATCGATCAGCGGGCCGCGTGTCTTGGGCGTTACGTCGGTAAACTCGACAAGCTCCTGGGCACGGGCGTCTTTGTAGCTCACGCCAAAGACGGCAGCGGCGATCTGGTAGCACAAATCGACTTCCATGCCCTCAAAGCGGCCCTTGGCGGTGTCGTAATAACCGTAGCCGGGAACGTCCTTCTTAACGCCGGCATTCAGATGTCCACGCGACTTGATGGCCGCAAGCTTGGACCCCTTGTCGGAGCCCTCGCCGCTGATGGAGTTGCCGCAACCGGCAAGTGCGGCCCCCGTCAGCGCAAGCATGCCGGCGCCCGCCAGCTGCAAAAAGTGACGGCGCGACACGGCCGCCCTCGTCATATCCGTCATGTCCATCACCGCGCCTAGTGCAGAATCTTGGACAGGAACTCGCGGCAGCGCGGGTTCTCGGGGTTATCGAAGAAGTGCTCGGGCGTACCCTCCTCCAGGATGCGGCCGTCCTCCATAAATATGACGCGGTCGGCCACCTGGCGCGCAAAGCCCATCTCGTGCGTCACGCAGATCATGGTGATGTCCTCCTGCGCAAGCTCGATCATGACGTCCAGAACTTCCTGGACCATCTCGGGGTCGAGTGCCGAGGTCGGCTCGTCAAACAGGATGATGGGCTGCTTGGTGCACAGGGCGCGGGCGATGGCGATACGCTGCTGCTGACCGCCCGAGAGGTTCTGCGGATACTCGCCGGCCTTATGCGCCATGCCGACGCGTTTGAGCGCGGCGATGGCGATCTCGGTCGCTTCCTCCTTGCTCTTCTTTTGCAGCTTGATGGGCGCGAGCGTCAGGTTGCCGAGCACCGTCATGTTGGGATACAGGTTGAACTGCTGAAACACCATGGAGCTATACTTGCGAGCCATCTCCAGGTGATTCTTTTTGGTGAGCGGTGTGCCGTCGATGATGACCTCGCCCGACGTGGGCTCCTCCAGATAATCGACACAGCGGATGAGCGTCGACTTGCCCGAGCCGGAAGGCCCGATCATTACGAGCTTCTCGCCGCGCTTGACGGTGAGATTGATATCTTTGAGCACATGCAGGTCGCCAAAGTACTTGTTGAGATGCTTGATCTCGATCATGTCTGCCATGAATGTCCCTTCCCTGCGTTTACACGAGTTGAACTATTGTACGGAAAGAACCACGTTTCCGCAGCCCACACTACATTCCCGTAAAGAACCCGCAACCTTCCGCCCACTCATTGGGGACAGACTTAAATGAGTACCCAATGAGCGGGTACTCATTTAAGTCTGTCCCCAATGAGCGCTCAACCGCCCTTGTTGAGCATAAGTCAGCGAAAACCCGTACACGCGAGCAAGGTGACGTGAAATGAAAGGGCGCAGACCTTATGGTCGCGCCCTTGAAATTGAACGTCAGATTGCCGTGTGTACGGGTTTGCAGCGTCGAGCCGTTATGCGGTTTGGTAAAACCGCATAACAAATTACGCGAGTTTGGCTCCGACGATCTTTGCCGCGGCCGGCTTATCGAAGTTGCCGCCGGTGGCCTTGCCGAGTGCTCCCATGACCTGGCCCATCTGCTTCTTGGACGTGGCGCCCAGCTCGGCGATGACCTGCTCGATCAGAGCCTCGAGCTCCTCGCCCGAAACCTGCGCGGGCAGCAGGCTCTCCAAAATCTTGACCTGCTCGGTCAGGTTGTCGGTACGCTCCTGGTCGGTGCCGGCCTTGATGGACATCTCCAGCGTCTCGCTCGTCTGCTTGATCAGACGCTTGATCATGCTGTTGACATCTTCCTCGGTCACGTCGCGGCGCTCATTGACCTCGATATTCTTCACCTCGGCCTTAACCTGGCGAATGATGGACAGGCGAACCTTGTCCTTGGCCTTCATGGCCGCGATCATTTCTTTCTGCAGCTCTTCGTTGGTCATCTGCAAATCCTCTCTAATAGCGCGGGCGGCACTCGCGCGAGCACCGCCCCATGATTACTCAGTCGTCGACGAATCGTCGGCCGAACTCTTGGTGACGCCCTTCAGACTGACGTTGTATGGCACGTCTTTGGGCATGGGGTTGACGGTAATGTCGGCGTCTTTCTTGTACTGCTCCAGCCACTCGCTGTATGCAGTACTGGCCGCCTGCGTCTTCACCACGTTGGAGACGTACTTTTTGATGGCCTTGGGCACCTGGTTGATGTCGTCAACCTGATTATCGACATGGAAGTAGTCGGTGCACTTGATGATGTGGTAGCCATAGGTCGACTCGATGACTTCGCTCACGTCGCCCTTGTTGAGCCCCTCGAGCGCCGTCTGGTAGCTGTCGACAAAGGTGGTGAGCTTATCCCAGCCCACATCGCCCTTCTTCTCCTTGGATCCGGTGTCCTCGGAGTACTGTTCAACGGCGTCCTCAAAGCTCAGCTCACCGGAGTTGATCTTGTCCAGGCACTCCTGCGCCTTGGCCTTGGCGGCAGCCTTGTCCTCGTCGGAAGCGTCGGAATCAACCTTGATCAGGATGTTCGACGAGCGACGGGCATCGTTGTAGTTGGACAGGTTCTCGTTGATGTAATCGACAATCTCGCTGTCCTTGGGCTTGCTGGTGGGCGCCACAGCATCCTTAAGCTTTTGCTGCGCCAGGCTCTCCTTGAGCGAGTCCTTGTAGGTGTCCTCGGTGTAGCCGTAGGTCTTAAGGGTCTTCTTAAAGGCCTTGGCACCGCCCGCGCTCTTGCACGCGTCCTTCCAAGCCTTCTCGACCTCCTCGTCCGACACCGTCACGCCGTTCTCCTTCTGTGCCTGTTGAAGCAGAATCTGCTGCGTGTAGGAGTCGATGAGTTGCTTGCGGTACTTCTTGGGCGTGAGGTCGTTGTCGACCAGATACTGTGCCCAGTCCTTGTCCTTGGTGTAGCCGTAGGACGTGCGCATGCTCATGATCTGCTTGGTCACGGTGTCCTCGGTGAGGTTGGTGCCGTTGATAGTGGCAGCTACACCGCCGGTAAGCTTGTAGCCCGAGGTGTCCTCGGCCTGCGACATCAGGCCGGAGCACGCCATGGCCGAGACGGAAAGTAGCATTGCCAGCACGCCGATGACCACCAGAACGATCTTGACGGTCTTGGACACGCGGGTCTTGCGCTGCTTCTTGCGAGAGCTGGAGGCGGCGCGAGCCTGCTGCTCGGGCGTCGGCTCGGGTGCGGGGTTCTTTTTCTTATTTGCCATAGTTGGCCTTTCGCATAACGAATCGAACAAACGCCATTGTGTCACAACGCAGCCCCCGCGGCACGCTTGGTGCATTGGGGACAGGTTAATCTGCACCATTTTGGTGCAAAGGGGACAGGTCTGGCAGCTGGCAGTTAGGGACAGCCCCCAAGTGCCGGCACATAAGGAACGTCCCTAGGTGCCGGCTTAGCCCCACCTTAGAAGTGGCGGCGGATGGCGTCGACCATGCCCTGGGACGTGGTCTGGCCGAGCACGTCGGCTGCGGCATCGGCGTCCATAAAGATGTTCATGAGCGCCTGCAGGGCCTCGACCTGGCCGCCCGGCTCGGCGATGCCCAGATTGATGACGATCTGCGCCGGCACCGGAGCGCCCATGCCAGCCATAGCGTTGAATGTCACGGGCGCGGCGGGCTTCACCACCGCGATATAGGGCTTGGCCACAAACCCCGGATCGGTATGCGGAATGGCAATGTTTGCCGCCGGCATGGCAAGACCCGTGGGATAGGCATCCTCGCGCGTGCGAACGGCGTCGAGCCAACCGGGCGCAATATAGCCGCGCGGAGCAAGCTCGCCCTCGAGCCGCGCAAACACCTCATCCGGCGACGCACACTCCCAATCAAAAAACACCAGCTCAGGCGTAAAAAGCGCTTCGTTATCCGCCATGGGCCCACCTCTCTCACCTAGTCACCTGCAACGTTCTTGAATGACCAGTCATTTAAGAACGTCCCCAATGACCACCTAAAACAAAAGGTGGCCACTTGCGCCTTGGCGCCAATGACCACCCTGACCACTCAACTAAATTGTACTGTGCGCCGCTAGCCGCGGGGCGCATCAATTGCGACCTTGCCGCTCTCCAGCACGTGGACGCGGCCGTCGGCGAGCATCTGCACGACCTCGGGATACAGCACGTGCTCAATCGCGTGGATATGCTCCTCGAGCGTGTCGACGTCCCAGCCTTCCTCGACAGCCAGCGCACGCTGGGCGATGATGGGGCCGTTGTCGTAAATCTCGTTGGCAAAGTGCACGGTCACGCCGGTCACCTTGACGCCACGCGCAAACGCATCGTCAATCGCATGGGCACCGGTAAAGCTCGGCAGCAGCGCCGGATGCAGGTTGACCACGCGATTGGGGAACGCCGCCAGCAGCGGCGTGTGCACCATGCGCATATAGCCGGCCATCACCACGTACTCGCAGCCACGTTCGAGCAGCTCATGCGCGATGATCTCGTCAGCCGCGATGGGGTCGGCATAGACATCCTTGGACAGCGTGAGCGTCTGGATGCCCGCACGCTCGGCGCGCTGTAGGCCCTTGGCCGAAGGACGGCTCGACACCACGAGCTCAATCGAGGCGTTGAGCTTGCCGGCGGCGATTAGGTCGATCAGCGCCTGCAGGTTGGTACCCGAGCCGCTGATAAGCACGCCAATCTTAAGCGGCTCGGCCGTATCGGTGCCGGTCGGACGGGTGTAGGGCACAAAGCCCAGGCCCTCGGCAGCAGCCATCTGCTCGTTAGCGCTCATCGGAGTACACGACCTTACCGGAACCCTCGACGCACTCGCCCACGCGGAACGGCTTCTCGCCCAGCGCGACCAGTGCCTCGGTCACGGCGGCCTCGTCCTCGGGGGCGACGATCAGGCACAGGCCGACGCCCATGTTGAAGGTCTTGCATGCCTCGTTGGGCGCGAGCTCGGCCTGACGCGACACGTAAGTAATAACGGGCGGAACATCCCAGCCCATCTCGGCGCCGTTGCGGGTGACCACGGCGTCAACGTCGTCGGCGAGCGCGCGGTTGAGGTTCTCGGTAATACCGCCGCCGGTGATGTGGGCGATAGCATGCACGTTGGCGCCGCCGCGCAGCAGCTCAAGAATCGGCTTGACGTAGATGCGCGTGGGAGCCAGCAGGACGTCAGCCAGCGAAGCGCCACCGAGCTCCTCGAGCGGACGGCTCAGCTCCTCGGCCTTAGCGGCGGCCTCGGGCGTGCCCGGCTTGATGCCGTCGACGCCGATGACCTTGCGCACGAGCGAGTAGCCGTTGGAGTGCACGCCGGTGGAAGGCAGGCCCAGGATCACATCGCCCGGGCGAACGTTCGCGGGGTCGAGCATCTTGGGACGATCGACGACGCCCACGGTAAAGCCGGCGAGGTCGTAGTCGGCCGGAGCCATAACGCCCGGGTGCTCGGCCATCTCGCCGCCCACGAGCGCGCAGCCCGCGAGCTTGCAGCCGTCGGCCACGCCCTTGATGATCTTTGCCATGTGCTCGGCCTCGATGTGACCGATGGCAACGTAGTCCAGGAAGAACAGCGGCTCGGCGCCCGAAGCCAAAATGTCGTTGACGCACATAGCGACCAGGTCCTGGCCCACCGTCTCGTGACGGTCCATGATCTGGGCGAGCACGAGCTTGGTGCCCACGCCGTCGGTACCGCTGATCAGGATCGGGTCTTCCATATCCTTAAGCGCGGCAGCCGAGAATAAGCCACCAAATCCACCGATACCGCCGATGACCTCGGGGCGGTTGGTGTCCTTGACCATCTGCTTAATCGCGTCGACGGCGCGACCGCCCTCGGCGGTATCGACGCCGGCGTCCTCGTACGTCACATGCTTGCTGTCGCTCATCTGAGCCTTCCTCTCCCACTACCGTGGCGCCGCGCGGGCGCCAAACGGTGCTCATAATTGCGTTCATTTCGGCGTGTGTCATAACAGCACCCGCCGTCATATCAACAAAACAGCAGGTAAAACCTACCAAAATATACCTGTCCCCATATGGCAGGTTTTAGGCCTCGCCGTGCTCCTCTTCCCAGCTGCGGTCGTCGTATTTCTCGACCACGGCGTCGTCGTCAAAGTACAGCGGCTTGTCCAGGTTGCGGGGCTTAAAGCCCTCCATAAACTTGTCGCGGCCAAAGCTCTCGGGAATCGCCACGGGATAGCGGCCGGTAAAGCACGCGTCGCAGTAGCCGCCCTTGGGCATGACCTTAAGCAGGCCCTCGACCGAAAGGAAGGCCAGCGAATCGGCGCCGATATACTCGCAAATCTCGTCGACCGTCTTGTTGGCGCTGATAAGCTGCGACTGCACGTCGGTATCGATACCGTAGAAGCACGGCCAAATGACCTCGGGCGAGTTGATGCGGATGTGAATCTCCTTGGCGCCGGCGTTGCGCAGCATCTTGACGAGCTGCACCATGGTGGTGCCGCGCACGATGGAGTCGTCGATGACGACCAGGCGCTTGCCCTCGATATTGTCGCGCAGCGGGTTGAGTTTCATACGCACGCCCATGGCGCGCAACTCCTGCGTAGGCTCGATAAACGTACGGCCCACGTAGCGGTTCTTGATAAGGCCCTCGCCAAAGGGAATACCGCTCTCGTGCGAATACCCCTCCGCGGGCGGCAGGCCGGAGTCGGGCACGCCGATGACCAGGTCGGCCTCGACGGGCTCCTCGTGTGCCAGCTGGCGACCCATGTCGTAACGGCAGGCATAGACGCTCTTGCCGTTCATGATGGAGTCGGGGCGGGCAAAGTAGACCTGCTCAAAGATGCAGTTGGCGGGCTCTTCGGCTGCAGGCACGCCCTGCTCGGATACCAGACCCTCGGCGCTGATGCGCAAGATCTCGCCGGGACGGACGTCACGGACGTACTCGGCACCCACGATGTCGAGTGCGCAGGTCTCGGAAGCAACGACCCAGCCGCCGGCGCGCGTGACACGGACGGCGGAGTCGACCGTCGCGGCGCCGTCCTGCGACGGCAGCTGCGAAACGGCTGCGGCATCGGCCTGGTCCAGACCCTCGTCCACCAGCTTGCCCAGCACGAGCGGGCGAATGCCGTGTGGATCGCGGAATGCGTAGAGCGCTTGCTCGTTGATGAGCGTCATGGCGTAGCCGCCGCGCACGAGCTCCATGGTCTTGCGAATGCCCTCGCGCAGATGGCCCGTACGCTGGGTAAAGTAGCCGATGAGTTTGGTCGCGACCTCGGAATCCGAATTGGAGAGGAATGGCACGCCCAGCTCGATCAGCTGGCGGCGCAGCTCGTCGGTGTTGACCAGAGTGCCGTTGTGAGCAAGCGCGATAATGACGCTGTTGATGGTAGAGAGGTGCGGCTGAGAGGCTTCCCAGCTCTTGGCGCCGGCGGTGCCGTAGCGCACATGACCCACGGCCAGCTGGCCGGAGAGCGTCGACAGGTCGGCATTGGAGAACACGCGGTCGAGCAGGCCCAGATCCTTGCGGACCATAACCGTGCCGCCGTCACCCACGGCGATTCCCGCCGATTCCTGGCCACGGTGCTGCAGTGCACGCAGGCCAAAGTACGTCAGTCGAGCCACGTCGCGATCGGGCGCCCATACGCCGAAAATGCCACATTCCTCATGCAGCTGGTCGGAGTCCGGATCATACGTCGACATGGTGTTCACCTGTCCCGCGGCACGCTCGGCCGCGCGGATGGTTTCTTGAGACATGGTATCCCCTCAGAGCCTCGTATTTTTGGCGTTACCCGCCTTATTATACGCACGGCGCGACGTGCTCCCCAGCGCATGAGCAGCGCTTTTTAAAAGCCCACCGAGCTAATAATCCGTTTTGTTGCCAAACATTTTATCGGTCTGTCCAGCGTAAGTGCCCGCGCCCCCAGATGGCCGCCGCGTCCGCCGTTGGGGATTACAAAGTTGCAATTGGGACGTTCGTCCTGTCTTTTGGCAGGTCGGCGGCGTATCCTTATAATCTACAACAAAGCGAGAAAGGTTCTGTATGGATCGAAACGAACTCGACCCCAGCGTCCCCAGCGCCACGGAGGTCAAGAAGATCCCCCTCATCATTAAGGTGTACGCCGTCCTGTGCATCCTTTCCGGCGTGGGCACGCTCCCGTCGGTCGCTGCCTTTATGTGGCGGGTCATCACGGCACTTGTTAACGGCAACGCCGCCGAAAAGCTCGGCGACAACACGCTCGTCGCAGTCGGCCTTATCGTCGCCGGCATCATGCTCTCTGCGGCAAGTGCCGTCATCCTAATCATCTTTGGCCTGGACCTTATCAAAAACCAGCGCCGCAACGCCGCCCGCCTGTCCTACATCCTTATTGCATTCACCGTCGTCGAGCTTTTGGTCGACGTGATGCTCCAGGGCATCGGGCCCTTCCTACTGCGTCCCGCGATCCAGCTCGGCATCCTTGTTGCACTTTCGGCAACCGTCGACCCCACGCTGCGTCAGGAGCGCGAACTGCAGCGCCGCCTGCAGGAGATGCTCGACCGCGACGCCGCCGCCGAGGGCATGCTCGGCCGCGATGAAACCGGCGAAGGCTACATCAAGCTCAACTACTTCAACCTGTTCTGGGTATTCTTTGTCTGCTGCGTGCTCGGCCTGATCGCCGAGGACATCTGGCACATGACGGTCGACGACCCGGGCGTCTACCAGAACCGCGCCGGCATGCTGTTTGGCCCCTTCAGCCCCATCTACGGATTTGGCGCCGTGCTCATGACCATGGTGCTTAACCGCTTCTACAAAAAGAACCCCATCATCATTTTCCTGGTGAGCGCCCTGCTCGGCGCCAGTTTTGAGGTGTTCGTGGGCTGGTTTATGCAGACCGCGTTTGGCGTGGTCTCGTGGAGCTACTCGCACATAACGCTGTTCGGTTTGCCCGATCCGCTCGTGGTCCTCACGGGCGGGCGCACCTGCACGGGCTTCGCCTGCCTGTGGGGCCTGGGCGGCCTCATCTGGATCAAGCTGCTGCTGCCGAGGCTGCTTAAGCTTATCAACAAGATCCCCTGGAAGAGCCGCTACTCGGCCACCGTCATCTTTACCGTTATCATGCTGGTCGACGGCGTCATGACGCTGCAGTCGCTCGACTACTGGTACCAGCGCGTTAATGGCACGGAGCCGGACATTCCCGTCGCACAGTTCTACGGAGAGCACTTCGATAACGAATACATGGAAAACCGCTTCCAGAGCATGACCATGAGCCCCAAGGATGCGACGCGCGTGTAGCGCTCACCGCGCCCAAAACGCAAAATGCCCGCCGGTATCACACGTACCGGTGGGCATTTTTATAAACGATCCTTCTATCGACGCAACCCTCTATGCCTCGCGCTCAACCTCACTCACGCATTCGTTCTTGATGGTGCCAACGAGCGCCTGCAGCGCATCGACCACGTGCGGGCGAATGTCCCCGCCGATAAGCACGAGCATGATGTCGTCACCTACGGCAAGCTCGCCGCTTGCCAGCCACACGCGCACATAGCCGATACCCGGCATCGCGCGCGTGGCCTCGATAGCAGACCGTACCTTTTCGGCATCGTAGTCAAAGACCATGCCGCCCACCCTGTGGCCTGGCGCCACGCCATCGGTCTCGACTCTGCGCACCTCGGCCTTGGGCGTCGCACGCACCACACCGTTATGCGTCAGATACATCCCGCAGCCTGCCGCCGAAGCATCGGCCTTGGCCTCGCGCAGCCAAACATCAATCGAAGGCATCAATTTGCCACTCTCAAGCATCATTTCTCCCTTACCGTCGTCGAGTAGCCAATTTGGGACGGGGCCTTTTTAGCTACTCTCGAACAACTTATTCCTCGACCGGCGTGAGCACCATGACGGCGCGTGTGTTGCTCAGCGACAGCGAACGACAGGTCACGAGCGTTACAACCTTAGTTGCCGAAGCGGCACGATCGGTGGCATCGCTCGCCACCGCGGAGGCACCGTCGAGCATCTCGGACAGGTAGTTCTTGAGCCCGTCGTCGCCCTCAAAATTGGTCGTGCGCGCCTTGGCATACGTGTCCTCGACAACTTTGGTCGCCAGTGGTCGCAGCTTATACGTAGCATCCCGTGTGATGTAATACACAAACTCGATGCTATCGAACGTCGCCTGATCAGTGGTGTCCGAAATCACGTTGAACATCGACCCATCGTTCATATGGTGGCCGTAGATCGTGGTCTGCTGGTCGACCATTCCCGGCGCGGTGTCATCGCTATCCAGGAAAATGGCACCGGACGCGTTAGCCGTTCCGTCGAACAGCGTGTTGAGGTATTTGGAGTTGTTGTTGGTCTGCACCACGGGATAATTGATGTTGGTTCCCGGCACGTAAATCCAACCCACAATCTCGGGGTTCGTCTGAGCAAGCGCATCAAAGTCGATAATCGGCACGCCGCTGGCGTCCTTATCGCTTACATATTGCTTCTCGATTTTCTGATACGAATCGCTCGCCTGCTTATAGCCAATCTGGGCATTAATAAAAATAGCGGCGGCGGCGACAATCAGGCCGATACCGATGATGATGAGTAGAATGGGAATAATGGAGCGGCGCTTTTTGCGCGGCGGCTCGGTGTAATCCGACGGCGCGGCATGCGATGAAGACCGGGGCGGCTTCTTAGCGGAGCTATAAGACGAAGGACGATATGCGGCCGGCGCGTCCTGTCGACGATGCGTCGCCGGTGTCACGGGGCGCGGCGCGCGTGGCTGCTGAGGAGAGGATGTCCGACCCTGCTGCGCCGCATGGGCAGCACCCGGCTTCGACGGATCGGGAATCTGAGAAGCCTTGAATCGTTTTCCCTGATAATCGGACATGGCTCTCCTTATACTGCGGTGAAACGGCGGAACGCCTAGGCGTCAGCCATCTCCTGTTTCATCTTCTCGATAACCTTGCGGTACTCGGGGTCGCAAGCACCCAGAATCTGCGTGGCATAGATGGCGGCGTTCTTGGCACCGTTGATGGCAACGCAGGCCACGGGCACGCCGGAGGGCATCTGCACCATCGACAGCAGCGAATCCATGCCGCCCAGGTCACTCGTCTTCATAGGCACGCCGATAACCGGCAGCGGCGTAAAGGCAGCCACGACACCACCCAAGTGAGCGGCCTTGCCGGCGGCGGCGATAATCACTTTGATACCGCGATCGGCGGCAGTCGAAGCCCACTCGTGGACCTTCGCCGGCGTGCGGTGCGCGCTCGCAATGACGAGCTCATAGGGCACACCCAGTGCCTCGAGCTCGGCGGTGCAGCCTTCCATAACGCCCAGATCGGACTTGGAACCCATGATGATCCCGACAACCGGCTTCTGATCTGCCATAAACATAGACCTCCTGTTGAGAGCGGTGACGCAGCGAATCCGCGACCCTTAACTACTGAGAGTAGTATAGCTGCTCCCGTCCCTGCGGTCTTTGTGGCGCTTCGCGGGCGGGCCGGGCTTTATCTTCACTCCGGTTGCTTCGCAAAGTCGTTCAGATAAAGCCCGGCCCGCCCGCGAAGCACCTGCGACCTACCGGGGATTGCTATGACGTACGTTGGCTGAAATATTAGTGTGGGCCCCCTCGTTCGGATGAACGAGGGGGCCCACACTCTTTTTTATTCAGCCCTAGTCATCACGCAAAGCCACTTCGGCAGCACACGGTGCGGCCAAGTCACCGCAGGCCGGGGCGGGAGGCGGACCTTTCTCTCGGAAAACTTCGCGAAGCCCAGTTTCCGAGAGAAAGTGTCCGGCTGCCGCCCCGGCCGACCAGGTCACATTACACCGTGTGCTGCGGCAGGTCCTGCAGGGCGATGACGTCCATGCCCATGTCGTTGGCGCTGCCGTGACCCTGCTGGTCCTCGCGCACTGCCTCGATGGCACTCACGTACGTGTTGGCCGCAGACATCGCGGTCACGCAGGTCACACCGCGTCGCACTGCCTCGGTGCGCAGCAGATAGCCGTCGCCGCGCGAGCCCGGACCGTACGGCGTGTTGATGATCACCGCGATCTTGCCATCGGCGATGAGGTCGCCGATGTTGGGGCGCTCGCCGTCGTGCGGGCCGCTAATCTTCTCCACGACCTCGCACGTCACGTTGCCTCCACGCAGCACGCGCGCCGTACCCTCGGTGGAGCAGATGTCAAAGCCCAGGTAACGCAGGATACGCGCGACCGAAAGGATGTGGCGCTTGTCGCGGTCGCACACGCTGATGAACACCTTGCCGGCGCTCGGGTCGGGCAGTTTGTAGTCGATCGCCAGCTGCGTCTTGGCGTATGCCTCGGGATAGCTCTTGGCGATGCCCATGACCTCGCCCGTCGACTTCATCTCGGGCCCCAGGATAACGTCGGCGCCCGGGAAACGGCCCCAGGGCATGACGGCTTCCTTCATGCAGAACCAGTCCAGCTGACGTTCGTCGCTCGGTAGGCCCAAGCTCGCGATGGAATCGCCTGCCATGATGCGCGCCGCGCACTTGGCCAGCGGCACACCGGTGGCCTTGGAGATAAACGGCACGGTACGGCTGGCGCGCGGGTTGGCCTCGATCACGTAGACGGTCTCGCCCTTGATGGCATACTGCACATTGACCAGGCCGCGTACGCCCAGCGCCATCGCGATGCGGCGCGTGGTCTCGCGGAGCTTCGCCTGCAGGCTCTCGCTAAAGCTGAACGGCGGGATGCAGGTCGCAGAGTCGCCGGAGTGAATACCGGCCTCCTCGATATGCTCCAGGATGCCGCCGATGTATACCTCTTCGCCATCGCACAGGGCGTCGACATCGGACTCGATCGCACCCTCCAGGAAGCGGTCGAGGTACACCGGGTAGTCGGGGCTAATGCGTGCAGCCTCTGCCATGTAATCGCGCAGATGCTCGGCATCGTAGGCGATCATCATACCGCGGCCGCCCAGCACGTAGCTCGGACGCACCAACAGCGGGTAACCGATGTGCGCGGCCACGACCTCGGCCTCCTCAAACGAGGTGGCCTGGCCCGCCGGCGGGTACATGATGCCCAGCTTGTCGAGCAGAGCGGCGAAACGCTCGCGGTCCTCGGCAAAATCGATGGCGTCGGGCTTGGTACCCATAATGTTCACGCCGCTCTCCTCGAGCATGCGCGCCAGCTTAAGCGGGGTCTGGCCGCCGAGCGTCACCACGACGCCGTCGGGACGCTCAACGTCAATGACGTCCATGACGTCCTCGTAGGTGAGCGGCTCAAAGTACAGGCGGTCGGACGTGTCGTAGTCGGTCGAAACGGTCTCGGGATTGCAGTTGACCATGATGGTCTCGAAGCCGCGGGCCGCCAACGCGTAGCTCGCGTGCACGCAGCAGTAATCGAACTCGATACCCTGGCCGATGCGGTTGGGGCCGGCGCCCAGGATCATCGCCTTGGGCTTGTCCGCCGGCGTGGTCTCGTCGGGAGCCACGCACTTCTTGGCATCCGGGCTCGTGCGGTAGATGTTCTCGTACGTCTTGTAGTGGTACTCCGTGGCGCTCGAGAACTCGGCCGCGCAGGTATCGACCGTCTTCATGCTGGGAACCACGCCCAGGCCCTTGCGGTAGGCGCGCACAAAGCGCTCATCGGAGCCGGTCAGCGCGGCAATCTCGGCGTCGCTCGTGCCGTACTGCTTGAGCAGGCGCATCGCGTCGGCGTCGATATCCTCCACGCGCAGGCCGCGGATGCTCTCCTGGACCTGCACCATGTCGTTGATACGGTTGAGGTACCACGGATCGATACCGCAGATGGCATGGATGCGGGCGATGTCCCAGCCACGGCGCAGGGCCTCGACCACAAAGAAGATGCGGTGCTCGGTCGGGGTTGCCACGGCCTGAGCGAGCTCGTCGTCGCTCAGCTTGTCGGCACCCTCCTTGCCACCGGCGCAGATGCCCTGGTGACCGTCCTCCAGTGAGCGCATGGCCTTGCCGAAGGCCTCCTCAAAGGTGCGGCCGATCGCCATGATCTCGCCCACGGCCTTCATGCGCGTGGTGAGCGTGGGGTCGGTACCCTTAAACTTCTCGAAGGCAAAGCGCGGCACCTTGACCACGCAGTAGTCGATCGTGGGCTCAAAGCAGGCGGGCGTTGCCTTGGTGATATCGTTGACGATCTCGTCGAGCGTGTAGCCCACGGCCAGGCGAGCGGCGGCCTTGGCAATGGGGAAGCCCGTGGCCTTGGAGGCCAGTGCGGACGAACGGCTCACGCGCGGGTTCATCTCGATGACAATCAGGCGGCCGGTCTGGGGGTTCACGGCAAACTGCACGTTGGAGCCGCCGGTCTCGACGCCGATCTTCTCCAAGATGGCGAGCGAGGCGACACGCATGCGCTGGTACTCAAGGTCACTTAGTGTCTGCGCCGGCGCCACGGTGATGGAGTCGCCGGTGTGCACGCCCATGGGGTCGAGATTCTCGATGGAGCACACGATGATGCCGTTGCCGGCGTGGTCGCGCATGACCTCCATCTCATACTCTTTCCAACCCTCGATGGACTCCTCGACCAGCACCTCATGGGCAGGCGAGAGCTCAAGGCCCTGGCTCACGATGGAGACGAGCTCCTCGTGGGTATGCGCGATGCCGCCGCCGGCGCCACCGAGGGTAAAGCTCGGGCGCAGTACGCAGGGATATCCCACGCGCTCGGCGATAGCCTCGGCGTCGGCCACGCTGTAGGCATAGCCCGAGCGCGCGACCTCCAGGCCGATCTCGGCCATGGCCTCGTTAAAGAGTTTGCGGTCCTCGCCGCGCTCGATGGCGGCAAGGTCACAGCCGATCATCTCGACACCGTACTTGTCGAGCGTGCCGTCCTTTGCCAGCTCGACGGCGGCATTCAGACCGGTCTGGCCGCCCAGCGTGGGCAGCAGCGCGTCCGGGCGCTCTTTCTTGATCACGCGCTCGATAAACTCGGCGGTGATGGGCTCGACATAGGTGCGGTCGGCAAGACCCGGGTCGGTCATGATGGTCGCCGGATTGGAGTTGACCAGGATGACCTCAAAGCCATCCTCCTTGAGCACCTTGCAGGCCTGGGCGCCGGAGTAGTCGAACTCGCAGGCCTGTCCAATAACGATGGGGCCCGAACCAATAACGAGGATACGCTTGATGTCAGTACGTTTCGGCATGTTAGTTCTCCTCGGTCGCAGCGTTCTCGAACTCGGCGAAATTCCAGCCGGCGAGGCGGTCCCTCGCGGTGTCGATGTCCAGGTAGTTCTCCTCGCCGTCCATGAGTCGCGTAAAGGCGGTAAAGAGATAGTGGGCATCGGTGGGGCCGGGCGAGGCCTCGGGGTGGTACTGGACCGAGAAACACGGGGCGTCGAGCAGCTGGATGCCCTCGGCGGTGCCGTCGTTGAGGTTCACATGTGTCAGGCGAATGCGGCCGAAGCGCTCGTTCATCACAACCGGCGCGATGCCGCGGCGCACCCAGACGCGCAGGTCACCGTCGGCCGCATGCTCGGTTTCGCCGCCGGAAAGCTCCGGAATCAGTTTGCCCAGACTGGGGAACAGCAGGCCAAAGCCGTGGTTTTGCGCGGTGATCTCCACGCGACGGCTCACCAGATTCATAACCGGCTGGTTACCGCCACGGTGACCGAATTTAAGCTTTTCCATTTGGGCGCCGCAGGCCAGGCTGATCATCTGGTGACCAAGACAAATACCAAAGACCGGCACCTTGCCGATCAGCTGCTGTACCTGCTCGTAGGTCTCCACCACGGCGTCGGGGTCGCCGGGGCCGTTGGACAAAAAGACGCCATCGGGATTCATCTCGAGCACCTGCTGGGCGGGCGTATCCCACGGCACGACGGTAAGGTCGCAGCCGGCGCGGACCAGCCCCTCCAGAATGCCGCGCTTCACACCGCAGTCGTAGGCGACCACTTTGTGACGGGCAGGAGCGGCAGTCGCAAGCGCAAAGTCATGCGTGGCAGGCAGGTCGGCGGCCGCAAACTCGTGAGGCGCGGGGCAACTTACGGTCTTGACCAGGTTCTCGCCTACCAGCGTGGGCGCTGCGGCCAGACGCTCGGCAAGCTCGTCGACGTCGAAGATCTCGGTCGAGATAATGCCCATCTTGGAACCATTGTCGCGCAGATGGCGCACCAGAGCGCGGGTGTCGACACCCTCGATAGCGACGATGCCGTGAGCGCGCAGGTACTCCGGCACGCTGACGGCCGAGCGCCAGTTAGAAGGCGTGGCGCACATGTCGCGAACGATCATGCCGCGCATAGCCGGAGCGCTCGCAGGGCGCACGGCGTCGCCGGGGAAGGCCGACTGGACATCGGTCTCGTCGATACCGTAATTGCCGATCTGCGGATAGGTCATGGTTACAATTTGGCCGGCATAACTCGGGTCGGTCATGACCTCAAAGTAGCCCTCGAGCGAAGTGTTGAAGCAGACTTCGCCGGTCGCGGTGCCCTCGGCGCCGCATGCACGTCCATAAAAAATGGTCCCATCCTCAAGATACAGGATACAGGGACCGCAGGTGCCCTTGCTGGTTTTGGCCAGCATACGCTGGCAAAGCTCGCTGGGCGCGAAGGTGCGGGCGGCAGCGCCCGCGGTATGGTTGTTCGCCATAATTCTCCTTCCCGGTCTCACAGGACCGGCTTAAAGGTGTGTAGTTAGGCCTCGCGGTATTGTAACCGCAAGCATGCCTCATGGCGTTAATTTCATCAAATTGTTTACGAAATGATAATTATGACTTTCTATGCATAATGATTATTTAATCCCCGTCCCAGAAAAATTATCCCGCGTGGGCTTGTGACTCACGCGGGATAATGGCCTCTTACTTTTGCTTGTCCTGTTCCAGCAGATCGGACGGTGAGCGATCGGGCTTGCCGCCGCGGAAAATCTCGCGGCCATGCAGACGATGCTCCAGGTCACGTTCGGCCTTTTCCTCGTCAATCTTGGTCTGGCTCACCACCGGGTCCTCGATCAGCGACGAAACCGAGTTCACCTGTTTTTGAATGCGCTCGGCAATGGTGTCGTCCATGCTTACGATGCGCATCTTCCAGTCGATACTCGTGGCGTTGGATGAGCTCTTGGTCCACACGAACGTCAAAATGGCGCTCTGATGACCCCGCGCGGGAAACATGCCAAAAAAGGAATCGTGCTGAATGTTGCTATCCTCGTCGATATAGGCGTGAACGTTATACACCACGCGGTCAATCTTGTCGTTGAGCAGGGCGTTGGTCGCAAGCGCCGCGGCCTGGATCTGCCCGTTGGACAGCAGCTCGAGCTCATTGGCAGACGACGTGTCCAACACCGTCACCTCAACCGTGCCCGTGCGCTCATCGGCCTCGTCGACAGAAAAATCGAGCGGGAACTGCGTAAAGCCGTTGCCCCATTCGAGTCCACCCTTGAGCGCGGTCGAGACGGTATCCACCGAAACGCTCTCGGACAGGTTGGCGGTATTCAGACGGCGCATCACGCCGTAGCCGATCTGCATGCCCACGATCAGCACCAGAATACCGATGACCACGGCCATCGCGGTCTTCGTAATGGTATGGCTCACCTGCGAGCCCGAAGGATCGTCCTCGGACAGCGGGTCGATATGTTTTGCCTGGCTCGCGCGGTCCTCGCTGCGCAGCTGCGCTAGCGCCGCTTTGTCACCGCGCTTGGCCGCAGCCTCCTTCTCACGCATGCGCTCGGTTCGCTTTTTGGCAAGCGTGGGATCCAAGACACCGGATGCATCGATTTCGGAGAATAACTCCGTCACTTCTTCCGGAGTCAAAGGGTTCTTGTCAGCCATAAACTTCCTGTCATATCAATCAGTCGAGCTCGTGCGCACGCGCACCTTCGAACTGCATTCGATAGTAACGGGCATAGGTGCCGCCACGGGCGAGAAGCTCCTCGTGCGTGCCACGCTCCACAACGCGACCATGCTCAACGGTCGCAATCTCATCGGCATGCTTAATGGTCGAAAGACGATGGGCGATGATAATCGTGGTGCGGCCGCGTGCCAGCTCTTCGAGTGACTCCTGCACCGCCTCCTCGCTCTCGTTATCCAAAGCACTCGTCGCCTCGTCCAAAATCAGGATCTTGGGGTTCTTGAGAAACACACGCGCAATGGCAACGCGCTGCTTTTGGCCGCCCGAAAGACGGCTGCCGCGCTCGCCCACGACCGTGTCATAGCCCTGTGGAAGCGACTCGATAAAGGCATCGATGTTGGCGCGACGGGCGGCCTCGGCGATCTCTTCTGCCGTAGCGCCCGGCTTGCCGTAGGCGATGTTCTCGCCGATTGTTCCGTCAAACAGGTAGACATCCTGCTGCACCAGGCCGATGGCGCGGCGCAGGCTCTGCTGCGTCACATCGCGCACGTCCTGGCCGTCGATGCTAATGGATCCGGCAGCCACGTCATAAAAGCGCGGCAGCAGCGAACAGGTCGTGGACTTGCCACCGCCCGAAGGGCCAACCAAAGCGATGGTCTGCCCGGGCTTGATGGACAGATTCATATGGTCGATAACGGGACGCTCTTCGGCATCGCCCTCGCCCAGCTCAACGTCCTCGTAGTTAAAGCACACGTCGTGATAATCCACGGCGCCGGCGGTCACCTGCAGATCCGTGGCGCCCGGCTTGTCCTGGATATCCGGCGCGGTCGAGAGCACCTCGTCCATACGCTTAAAGCCAGCGATGGCCTTCTGATACATTTCGGCCGAATTGACGAGTGTCTCGAGCGGCGTGCAGAACAGCGAAATGTAGAGCGCGAAGGTTGCCATATCGACCGCCTGCAGCTGACCCTGGGCAACGAGCCAACCACCCAGCAGCACCACGATCACGTACAGCACACCCGAGAGCAGGCCATACGTCGCAGTATAGACGCCCATGGCGTGATACATGTTCTCCTTGGACGAAAGATAGCGATTGTTGGAGGCGCGGAACTTAGAGCGCTCGGTCTCCTCATTGGCAAAGCTCTTGACCACGCGCATGCCCGCCAGCGAATCCTGCAGCTGCGCATTGATGCCGCTGATCTTTTTGCGGTTGTCGCTAAAGACCTCGCGCATGCGCATGTTCTGCCAAAACATGATGACCGAAAACGCTGCTGTCACCGCAGCCATGGCAAGCGCCAGCACCGGGGCGATGGTAAAGAGGATCACAAACGAGCCGATAATCTCGATGCCGCAGATGATGATCCACTCGGGCACGTGGTGCGCCGCCTCGCAGATATCGAACAGGTCGTTGACCACGCGGCTCATCATGTCGCCCGAGCTGTTACGGTCGAAGTACGCAAAGCTAAAGCGCTCATACTGGTCGAACAGGTCCTCGCGCATCTTGGACTCCATGCGCGCACCCATCACGTGACCCCAATAGCTCACAAAATAGCGGCAGGCGCAGCGGACGGCATACATCAGCACCAAGCCCACCGCAATCATGCCGAGCGCCTGCATAATGACAGCCTGACCCTGAGTAAAGAGCCCACCGGTCAAATTGCGCAGGATAATGGGGAACGCCAGGTCAATGGCGGCAAGCACCAGAGCACAAACAGTATCGGCAACAAAAAGCCCCATCTGGGGCTCGTAATACGAGAGAAACCTTTTAAACATGCAATCCTCGAAGAGAAATAAATAGCGTGAGAAATCCGGTTGAACCGGTCAGGCTGAAAACAAAGCGTCCCAACAAGCATAACGCCGATGTTCTGGCAGCGTCAGCGAAAACGTCCCTAAGCGAGCAAGGTGCCTTGAAAGAGGAGCGACGCGTACTTCGGTACGCGAGCGACGATTGAAAGGCAGATTGCCGCTTAGGGGCGTTTGCAGCGTCGACTCGTTACGCGGTTTGGTAAAACCGCGTAACCTAGAGCTCGGCCCCGCCCAAGCGGTGCGCGATGCTATCGCAGGCCAAGGCGCCCACGACGGTCTTGGCGTCTTCGATCTTGCCATCGAGCACGGCGTCGATCAGCTCGTGCAGCGGCACCAGGTCCACGTTGACAAACTCGTCATCATCGGGGTTGGGCGCATCAAACTCGAGCTTGGTAGCCAAGTAGATGTGGATGATCTCATCGCAAAAACCACAGGACGTGACAATCGACGTCAAAAAGCGAATACGACCAGCCCTAAAGCCCGTCTCCTCATGCAGTTCGCGCTTGGCGCAATCGAGCGGGTCCTCGCCTGGATCGAGCTTGCCGGCGGGAATCTCGACCGTCACGCGGTCGATAGCGGTGCGGTACTGACGCACCAGTACGATCTTGCCGCTCTCGGTCAGCGCCACAACGGCCGCCGCACCCGGATGGCGAACGATATCGCGGGCGCTGCGGTGACCGTTGGGCAGCTCAACCTCAAGACGGTGGACGTCGAGGATCTTGCCTTTCCAGGCGCACTCCTCCGAAAGAATCTTCTCGTGTAGCTCGGCATCGTGCGGGTCGTCATCGCCCAGCACCAGCATCGGCTCGTCGACAACCTCGCCACCCGGCTCGCCCTCGGCGTGTCCGTACGCGCGGCCATCTTCCTCGACGATCTGCGCGTCCACGAGTTCTTCGTTCTTCTCGTCCATCCGTCTCATTCCTCTCGGACTTTAGGCATCCCAGGCGTCGCGGCCACGCAGTGCGCGCAGACCGATGTCGTGACGCAGGGTCTTGCCCTCAAAATCAATCTTCTCGCAGGCATCGTAAGCAAGGTTGCGAGCGTTCTCAAACGTGTCGCCCAGCGCGGTCACGGCAAGCACGCGGCCGCCGTTGGTCACGAGCTGGCCGTCCACCACGGCAGTGCCCGCGTGGTACACGGTCACGTTCTCCATGGCCTCGGCATCCTCAATGCCAGTGATGACCTTGCCCTTCTCGTAGCTGCCGGGATAGCCCGCGCTCGTCAGGACAACGGCCACAGCCCACTCGTCACGCCAGTCGAGCTCAATCTGATCGAGCTCGCAGTTGGCGCAGGCGAGCATGACCTCGACCAGGTCGTTTTTAAGGCGCGGCAGCACGACCTGCGTCTCGGGGTCGCCAAAGCGGGCATTGAACTCCAGCACCTTGGGGCCGGCAGGCGTGAGCATAAAGCCGCCGTACAGGCAGCCGCGGTAGTCGATACCCTCGGCAGCGAGCTCGGCCACGGTCTGCTCCATGACCGCCACCATGGTGGCGTGCTCCTCGTCGGTCACGATGGGCACCGGGCTGTAGACGCCCATGCCGCCGGTGTTGGGGCCCTTGTCGCCCTCGAGGGCGCGCTTGTGGTCCTGCGAGGTGGCCATGGGGCGCACGGTCTTGCCGTCGGTAAAGGCGAGCAGCGAGCACTCGGGACCAACGAGCATCTCCTCGATAACCACGGTGTTGCCGGCATCGCCAAAGGTGCCGCCAAAGCACTCGCGCACGGCCTCCTCGGCCTGTTCAAGTTCGGTCGCCACGATAACGCCCTTGCCCGCGGCAAGGCCGTCAGCCTTCACGACCAGCGGAGCGCCCTGCTCGCGCACGTAGGCGAGAGCCGAAGCCTCGTCGGTAAACGAACCATAGGCTGCCGTCGGAATGCCCGCACGCTCCATGAGCTGCTTGGAGAACAGCTTGGAACCCTCCATCTGGGCACCCTCGGCACCCGGGCCAAAGCAGGGAATACCCGCCGCGCGCACGGCGTCGGCCACGCCCGCCACGAGCGGAGCCTCGGGGCCAATTACCACGAGTCCGCATCCGTGGCTCTGCGCAAACGCCGCCACGGCCGCAGGATCGCAATCGTCGAGAACAACGTTCTCGCCACAGCTCGCGGTGCCGCCGTTGCCCGGCGCGATGTAGAGCTTGCCGGCGCGCGGTGATGCTGCGAGCTTAGCTGCCAAAGCATGCTCACGGCCGCCGCTGCCCAACAACAGGATGTCGATGGTTTGAGTGTCCGCCTTCAAGGGTGCCTCCTCTATGGATGAATGGCCCGCTCCGCGCGAGCCCTTTGCAAGCAAATATACCCCTCGGCCGCCCGTCCGGGCTGCAAAGGGGTATATCGCAATAACCAAATAGTCCCGATTACTTCCAGAATCGGTTGATGATCTGCTCGCGACCAGCGCCAACGCCAATGAACGTCACGCGGGTGTGTGCCAGATCCTCGATAAACGCCACGTAGTCCTGAGCCTCTTGCGGCAGCTCATCAAAGCTGCGACAACCGGTGATGTCGCACTTCCAGCCGGGGAGTTCCTCGTAGATGGGCTTGGCATGCTCAAAGCGCACCTGATGCTCGGGCACGCTGGTGTAGCGCTCGCCATCGACGTCGTAGGCCACGCACACCTTGATGGTGTCGAAGGCCGAAAGCACGTCGAGCTTGGTCAGGGCGATATCGGTGAGGCCGTTGACGCGCGAGGCGTAGTTGGCGATGGGGCCGTCGAACCAGCCGCAGCGACGACGGCGACCGGTGGTCACGCCGTACTCATAGCCCTCCTCGGTCAGCGTGTGACCGGCCTCGGACTCATAGGAAAGCTCGGTGGGCATGGGGCCCGAACCGACGCGGGTGATATAGGCCTTCATGACGCCCAGCACGCGGTCGACATTCTTCATGCCCACGCCGGAGCCGGTGATGGCGCCGCCGGCGGTGCAGTTGGAAGACGTCACGTACGGATAGGTGCCGTGGTCGATGTCGAGCAGCGTCGCCTGGGCGCCCTCAAACAGCAGGTCCTTACCCTCGTCGATCATGTTGTTGAGCAGCAGGCTCGTCTCGGTGATGTAGGGGCGCAGGCGCTCGGCCATCGGCAGGTACTCGTCGCAAATCTGGTCCACGGTGTAGGTGGGCAGGTTGTAGATGAGCTCGAGCTCGGGGTTCACGCGGGCGAGAGCGGTCTCCAGCTTGTCGCGGAACAGTGCCTCGTCCAGCATGTCCTGCATGCGCAGGCCGATGCGGGCCATCTTGTCCTGATAGCACGGACCGATGCCGCGCTTGGTGGTACCGATGCTCTTCTTGCCGAGCTTCTGCTCAAAGGCGCCATCCAGATCGATGTGGTACGGCATGATGACATGCGCATTGCCGCTAATCTTGAGGTTCTTGGTGGTGATGCCGTCGGCCTCGAACATGTCGATCTCCTCAAGGACAACCTTGGGGTTGACGACGCAGCCGTTACCGATCACCGACACGTGGTCGGAATACATGATGCCGGAGGGCACCTGGTGCAGGCCGTACTTCTTGCCGTTGACGACGATGGTGTGGCCGGCGTTGTTGCCGCCCGAGTAGCGCACGACGGCGTCGAAGTCGCCGGCGACCAGGTCGCAAATCTTACCCTTGCCCTCATCGCCCCACTGGGCACCGACCAAAACGGTTGACGGCATGTTTACTCCTTACATTCATGGACTGTCTACGCGCCACGCCGGCACGCAGAAGCACAAAACATTCCCAGTATACCCGTGCAACGGGCGCCTGTCCTACTCCTCGGCATGTGCCCCATCAAGCTCATAGAACTTAGTGGATGCCGGCAGGAACATCAGGTCGACGTCGCCAATCGGGCCCGAACGGTTCTTGGCCACGACGATACGCGTAACGCCCTCGTCGGGTCGATCGTCGCGCGAGGCTTCGGCCTCGTCGGCGGAGCGGTCCAAGAACATAACGATATCGGCGTCCTGCTCGATGGAGCCCGATTCACGAAGGTCGGAAAGCTGCGGGCGCTTGCCGGTACGGGATTCGACCTGACGCGAGAGCTGCGACAGCGCGATGAGCGGGATCTTGAGCTCCTTGGCCATGATCTTCAGACCACGCGACATCTCGGAGACCTCGACGGTACGGCTCTCGGAGCGGCGTCCCGGCGGAGGACTCACCAGCTGCAGGTAGTCCAGGATGATGATGGCCTTCTCCTTGTTGTGGAGCATGCGGCGGCTCTTGGCGCGAATCTCGGTCACTGTGGTGCCGGGCGTATCGTCAATCAGAATATCGAGCTTGGACAAGGTCTGCGTGGCCTCGTTGATATTGGCCCACTGCTCGGGGCTAATGCGGCCCATGCGGAAGTCACTGATCGAAATCATGGCGTAGGCGCAAATCAGACGCTGGGCAATTTCCTTGCCCGACATCTCCAGAGAGAAGAAGCCGACGGTATAACCGGCGGCGGCGGCGTTGAGCGCCAGGTTCAGGGCGAACGACGTCTTACCCACAGCAGGGCGGGCGCCGATGATGATGAGCTGGCCCTCGCGAAAACCCATGAGCATGCGGTCGAGCGACGGGAAGCCCGTGGGCACGCCCGCAGCCTGGCCGCCGGCCTGGCACACTTCCTCGGCCTCGTTATAGGCCTCGACCATAAACTCGGTCAGCGTCTTGTAGCTCGACTTGACCTCGCGCGCCGTGACCTTGAGCAACTTGCTCTCGGCCAGCTCCACGACCTCTTTGGTGTCGGTGGGGGCGTTGTATGCCAGCGCGTTGATCTCGTTGGTGGCGCCGATCAGCTCACGCAGCATCGAATCGCGGCGAACGATAGCGGCATGGTGCTGCCAGTTGACGAGCGACAGGGTCTGACCCATCAACTCCAAAATGTACGCTTCGCCGCCCACGGCATCGAGCTTGTTGATGCTTCGCAGGTAATCGATCAGCGAGATGGAGTCGATGGGAATGCGGCTGTTGTACATATCGACCATCGCGGTATAGATGGTCTTATGAATGGGCCGGTAGAAGTCATCGGGCTGCAGCTCGACCTGGGCCTCTTCGACTACCTCGGGCGATAGCAGCATGGCGGCCAGTACATTGGCCTCTGCATCTTGGTTTTGGGGGAGACCCAACTTGGAACCACGGTCCTCGACCGTCAACCCGGTCTCCCTATCGTCATATGCCATGAGCATCCTCATTCATATCGCTTGCGAGCATCCATAGTATCAGTCACAGTCCCAAAACGGGCCGCGCCCCGGCAATCATCACCGGACGAAACGGATGAACGGTCCCGCATTTAGGACTTCACCGCAACGCCTGCCACGGCGCTCGCTGAGCGTAGAAAATAAAAGGGCGCCCTGGTTTCCCAGAGCGCCCTTCTTAGAACAAGATTGTTGCGTTGCAGCAAATGCTACTCGGCAGCAGCCTCAGTCTCGACCTCGGCGGCCTCAGCGGCCTCCTCGACCTCAGCCTCGGCAGCGAGCTCCTCGGCGGTAACGCCGACGAGAACGACAACCTCGGCCTTGATCTCGCGGTACAGCGAGATGGCAACGGTGTGGGCACCGGCAACCTTGATGGGCTTACCGAGCTCGACGCGCTTGCGGTCGATGTCCATACCGAGCTGAGCCTTGATGGCGTCAGCGATCATAGCGGCGGTAACGGAGCCAAAGAGGATGCCCTCGTCGCCGACCTTGACGTCAACGGTGACCGTCTTGCCCTCGAAGGCAGCCTTGGTCTCGTTGGCGGTAGCCAGACGGACGGCCTCGCGCTTGGCGATGTTGTTGCGACGCTCGTCAAGCTGCTTGAGGTTGCCCTTGGTGGCGGCAACAGCGAGCTTCTTGGGGAACAGGAAGTTCTCAGCGTAACCCTGAGCGACCTCTACGACGTCACCCTCGCCGCCCTTGCCCTTGATCTCATCGAGAAGAATAACCTTCATGATGCGTCTCCCTTCTTAGCCGCGGTCGCGGTTGCCACGAGAGGAAACCACGGGGACGGTGTACGGCAGGAGAGCCATCTCGCGGGCGCGCTTGATGGCATTGGCGATGTCATGCTGATGCTGCGTGCAAGCGCCAGTGACGCGACGGGGCTTGATCTTGCCACGGTCGGTCATGTACTTACGGAGAAGCTGAGTGTCCTTATAGTCGATGAACTCAGTGTTCTCCTTGCAGAACTGGCAGTACTTACGACGCGGCTGACGTGCAGAAAAATCATTAGCCATGTCAAAATACCTTTCATTTGGCAACTTCGGCGAACCGAAGCCGCCTCTCACTCAAAAATAGGTGAACAACCCTTAGAACGGGATGTCCTCATCGTAGACGTCGACCGCGGGCGGCGTAGCCACCGGTGCGGCAGGACGTGCTGCGGGCGCGGGAGCTGCGGGGGCGTAACCGCCCTGATCGTAGCCACCCTGGCCACCACGGGAGCTCATAAACTCGATCTCATCGACGATGACCTCAAGCTTGCTCCGGCGCTGGCCGTCGCGCTCCCAAGAGCTGTAGCGCAGCTTGCCCTCGATCGCGACCTTGTTTCCCTTTGCCAGGAAACGGCTCACGGCCTCGGCGCGGGTGCCGAACATGGTGCAGTCGACAAAGTTGGGATAGTCCTCCCACTCGCCAGTCTGCGCGTTGCGGCGACGATCGTTCACGGCGACGCCAAAGGACAGAACCTGGGTTCCGCCGGCGGTGGCGCGCAGCTCGGGATCGCGGGTGAGGTTACCGGTGATGTTCACTCGATTGATGCTCATAACTCACTACTTCCTCTTGGGGCACAAGCCCAGTCCAAAACGACAGTCTTACTCCTGGTCGTCACGACGGACGATCATGTGGCGGACCACAGCGTCGGTGATGCGCAGGACGCGATCAAGCTCGGCGATCTGGGTAGGATCTGCGTGGAAGTTGATGAGGGTGTAGTCACCATCGGTGAGGTCGTTGATCTCGTAGGCGAGCTTGCGCTTGCCCCACTCGTCAACGGAGTCGACCTTGCCAGCGCCCTCAGCGATCGTGGTATCGATACGCTTCATAACAGCGAGACGAGTCTCGGGGTCGAGCGACGGGTCAACAAAGAACAGCAGTTCATAAGCCTTCATATTGTCACCTCCTCTGGGCAAATGTGGCTTCAGGTCGTGAAGGTGCGCCTGAAGCAGGAAAAGACTTGGTAATAATATCTTTCAACCTCCCAGGCCGCAAGAATATGCAGCTACAACCTCATGACCTCCACATATGCCCATATTCGCACGACGTTTCATGCGCATTCCAACCAAATGCCGACCAAGAGCTTGACGGATTTGTGGACAAGATACGGTGCCGCGGGGGCAAGCTGAGCCAAGCCGCAGGTTAACGGGCACAAGGCTGTGGTCGCAAAATGCATACCAGTGGCCCACAGCACCATCCAAAGATTTTTAAATTCATTGCCAAGTCGCTTAGGAATACCCTTTTTTGAACAATTGAGTTGATCAACCACGCTGGTCGGAAGCCGTTTTTTGGCACCTTAAACCCCACTGCAACGTCAAGCGCGGCAAGGCGTTTTAAAAAATGCCAACTTTTCTGTTTGCACTTTGCGATTCCTCGTGTATACTGACTTTCGCATTTAACGGAGAGTTGTCCGAGTGGCCGAAGGAGCACGATTGGAAATCGTGTAGGCGTCAAAAGCGTCTCCAGGGTTCAAATCCCTGACTCTCCGCCAGTTAATTCCAAAGCAGGCCTTCGAGCCTGCTTTGTTTTTACCCCACGCGGAGGGGTGGCAGAGTGGTTGAATGCGGCGGTCTCGAAAACCGTTTGGCCTGTATAAGGTCACGAGGGTTCGAATCCCTCCTCCTCCGCCATTTTGGTTGAGAAAGCTCCCGAAAACGGGGGCTTTTTTGTTTAGAGTCCCTTACAAGCAAATACGGCGGAGGAGGAGGGATTCGAACCCGCCAGGGCGCGGAGCGTAAAGAAAACGCGCCAGTGGCGCGTTTTTAGCGCAGCGCGGTCGGCGTAAGCCGACCGGATAAATTTTGAGCGCTGCTCAAAATTTAGACATCCCTCCTATTCAACCACGCCCCCATCGCGTTCAGCATCGACCCAGATCCCCAAACATGGAACCTACGCCCGCATCCAGTCCCGACCGTTTGCCGAGCAATAGGGTCGCAATCGGCGCCGAACATGTACTATGTACGGGCATTGTCCAAATCCGTAATCCAAAGGACCCCATCTTGCCCGTCGTCGCCGCTATGACCGTTACCTCACACGCCACGGATGCCATGGTCGCCATCCCGTTTTGGCTCGAAATGTTCGCCGTCGTCGCGGCTTCAATCTCGGGCGTGTTGGTCGCGCGCGAGCACAAACTCGACCTGGTGGGTGCAGTTGCGCTCGCCGTGGTCTGTGGCTTGGGCGGCGGTCTTTTACGCGACATGACGCTGCAGGTGGGCAATGTCTACATCCTCAACCAGCCAATGGCGCTGCCGCTTTCCATTGCCACGGCAGCCATCATCTATATTTTCCCGGCAATCGTCGACAAGCCCGAAAAACTCATTCCCCTGCTCGACATCATCTCGGTCGGCATCTACGCCGCCACTGGAGCAGACAAGGCGCTGGTCTACGGCTTTGCACCGGCGGTGTGCATCATGATGGGCTTTTTCACCGCGGTGGGCGGCGGCATGTTGCGCGATGGCTTTATGGGCGTGGTTCCGGGCATTTTCCAACGCACTAACTTTTATGCCATCGCGGCCATCGCCGGATCGGCAAGCTATGTAAGCCTCGTCATGAGTGGCTTGGTCAGCAATGTCGCCGCGCTAGTCGTATGCGTTGTCGTGACCATGGGTCTGCGCTGGCTCTCGCTGCGCTTTGACATCAAAAGCCCCACCGAGGACGACATCGCACGTTTTTTGCATCGCAAAAAGTAGACAGCACGGCACAGCCCTCCGAAATGCAACCGAGAGGTTCTTTTAGAGCACCCGCGCGTTGGGTACCCTGTTAGATACATGTCGAGTATCTAACGAAGGATTCACTATGCCTTGCAACCTAGCACCGTCGTCCCGGCGCCGTAAAGCGCGTGGCCGCATCGCCCTCCTGTTCGCACTGATTGTGCTTGCGTTGACCGTACTTCCCACGGCTTCGTTCGCCGGCACAGACACCGCCGGCAACGTACTCACGACCGACGAAGGCTCCACCCCGGCCGGGGTCGAAGGCGACCTGTACTGGGCCGGTCAGAGCCTCAACCTGGACGACACCTCCATCGGCCGCGATATCATCGCGGCGGGCGAGACCCTCTCGATTCGCGACTGCACCGTGGGTGGCGCCGTTCGTCTTGCGGCACGCACCATCGACATCGCCAAAACCACGATCGATGGCAGTGTTACAGTGGCCGGTCAGCACGTTGTACTCAACGCCGACAGCACCGCCAGCTGTTTCTATGCGATAGGCGAGACGGTTGCCCTGCGCGGTTCTACCAAGTCGGCAGTGCTCGCGGGCGACACCGTGACCATCGATGGCACCGTCGACGGCGATGTTGAGGTTTGGGCCGACAAGCTCATCTTGGGTAAAAACGCGCACATCACCGGCACCGTGAGCGCGCATGTTTCCGAGGACCCCGAGCGCGCCGCAGGAGCCGAGGTCGGCGCGCTCAAGATCGACCACACCGAGAACGAAGATACTTCCACCCTTAACGATATCGTCGGCGGCATCGTGGCCGCAGCCCTGTCGACTTGCTTTATCGCCCTGTTGCTCGAGCTCGTCTTTCCGCGTGCGACCGCCAGCGCCGCCGGAATGCTCCACCAACGTCCCACGCCCCTGTGGGTGAGCGGTCTTCTGGGTACGATTGCTGTCGTCCCCGCCGTCCTGCTGCTGACTATCTCGATTGCCGGCCTGTCGCTTGCCGGAGCCCTCTTGTGCGGCGTTATCGGCATCGCGTTGGTGTCGAGCGCCTTTGCGGGGTGCGCGATCGCCCGCATGGTCGGACACAACCAGAACCGCTACGCCATGGCAGCCGTCGGCGGTGTGGCCGCAGGCGCCCTCACAGGACTTCCCCTCATCGGCGACTTCATCAGCGGCGTGGCATTTGTCTTTATGCTCGGCTACGTTATCCAGATCATCTGGCGCAACGCCCACCTCAAGCCCCAACAAGCCTCCAACACGCCAGGACTCCCCACCGCCTAGCCGCCAACCACCACAAAAGGGCCAGGCACCTTTGTGGTAGCGCAAAGCAACCTGATCCCCTTGCACCAAAAAGGGCGCCGACCATTGCGGTCGACGCCCTTTCTTATTGGCGGCTATAAACCCCAGCGCTTATTTGTTGACCTGGCCGGCGCGGACGGCTGCCTTCTTACGGTCGGTGGCGTTGAGCAGACGCTTGCGCAGGCGGATGTTCTTGGGAGTGATCTCCACTAGCTCGTCGTCGGCGATGTACTCCAGCGCCTCTTCCAGAGAGAAGGTGCGAGGCGGCACCAACTGCACGGAGATATCGGAGGTCGAGGAACGCTGGTTGCCCAGGTTCTTGGTACGGGCGATGTTGACGACCATGTCGCCGGCCTTGCTGCGCTCGCCCACGATCATGCCCTCGTAGCACTCGGTACCCGGCTCAACGAACAGCTGACCGCGCTCCTGCAGCGTACCCAGAGCGTAGGCAACGGCCTTCTCGGTGGTCATGGAGATCATGGCGCCGTTCTGGCGGTTGCCGATCTCGCCGGCGTAGGGGCCATACTCCAGGAAGGTGTGGTAGAACACGCCCTCGCCGTGGGTGACGTTCATGATGCGGTTCTTAAGGCCCATGATGCCGCGCGTCGGGATCTTGAACTCAAGATGGGTCACGATGCCCGAGGTGTCCATGCTCGTCATGATGCCACCGGAGGTACCGAAGACCTCGACGACCTTGCCCGAGTACTCGTCCGGGCACTCGACGACGGCCTGCTCGACAGGCTCCAGCTTGTTGCCGTTCTCGTCCTTCTTAAACAGAACGCGGGGACGGCCGACCTGGAACTCAAAGCCCTCGCGGCGCATGGACTCCATCAGGACGGACAGGTGCAGGATGCCGCGGCCAGAGACCTCGACGCCGCTCTTGTCCTCGAGCTCCTCGATCTTCATGGTCACGTTGTTCTCGGCCTCGTTGAACAGGCGCTCCTTGAGCTGGCGGGCACCCACGATGTCACCGTCGCGGCCGACAAGCGGGGAGGTCGAAGCCTCAAAGACGATGGACAGGGTCGGCGGGTCGATCTCGATGGGCTCGAGCTCGACGGGGTTCTCGGGGTCGGTGTAGACATCGCCGATATCGGTGCGGTCGATACCCACGACGGCGGCGATGTCGCCGGCGCCGACTTCCTGGCACTCGGTGCGGCCCAGGTAGTCGAAGGTAAAGAGCTGCTTGACGGTAGCGGTGGCGCTGGAGCCGTCGTTCTTCACAACCAGAATCTGGTCGCCCTGGTGGATGGTGCCGGAGTACACGCGGCCGATGCCGATGCGGCCGACAAAGTTGGAGTGGTCGATGGTCACGCACTGCATGGCCAGCGGGGCGTTCTCGTCAACCTCGGGCGCGGGCATGTCGTCGATGATCATGTCGAGCAGCGGGTACATGTCCATGTTGCCGTCCTCGGGATCGAGGCGGGCAAAGCCGTTCATGGCACTGGCGTAGACGACGTGCTCCATAGCGAACTCGAGCTGGTCGTCGGTAGCGCCCAGGTCGGCCATGAGGTCGAGGCAGTCGTTGTATGCCTTCTCGGGGTTGGCGCCCGGACGGTCGATCTTGTTGATGACGATCATGATCTTGAGGCCGGTGTCGATAGCGTGACGCAGCACGAAGCGGGTCTGGGGCATGGGGCCCTCAAAGGCGTCGACCAGCAGCAGGGCGCCGTCGGCCATGCGCAGCACGCGCTCGACCTCGCCGCCAAAGTCGGCGTGGCCCGGGGTGTCGATGACGTTGATCTTGACGTCCTTGTACTCGATAGAGATGTTCTTGGCGAGAATCGTGATGCCGCGCTCGCGCTCCTGGTCGTTAGAGTCCAGGACGCGGTCCTCGACCTGCTGGTTGGCACGGAAGGCGTCCGTGGCACGCAGGAGCTTGTCGACCATCGTCGTCTTGCCGTGGTCGACGTGGGCGATGATGGCGATGTTCCTCAGATTGTCTACGCGCATGTAGTTCCCCTATCTTCTATCCATATACAAACGGCACGCGTATGCGGCCCGCCCAGCAATGCAACGCTCGGCGGGAATATTGAGCCTTTTACCGAAAACTCGTTTATTTTAGCGATTTTAGATAAGAGGGGTTTCCTCACCTGCAGGTTCAGGGTCGCTCCACATAAAACCATCGCCGGCGCCCATGCCCTCATACAGCACGTATGCCGAAAACCCGCTCTCGAGCGTGGTCTCAAAGAAGCTCACGAGCAGGGCATCGTGATAGCCGCCGTCAATTTCGACACAGCCGGTGTAGCCGATGGCATAGCGGGCGATGCGTCCGAGCCCCTCGTCCTTAAGGCCCATCTTGTGCTCGGAGATAAAGTTGGTGGCGGCCTCGAGGCATGCCTCTTCGCCGTCCTCGTCAAGCGCCGCCAGATAGCGGTTGGAAGCGGCGTCCTCGATCGCCACAACTACACCCGGATTCTCGCCGGCGGCAAGGTCGTCCAAGAACGCGCCAATCAGGTCGCACACCATGGCGTCGAGCTCGGCGGAGACGTTACCGGCGTCCTGCATATCCTGTGCCATCTTTAGACCTTCCCATCGAGTCTGGCGTCGTTACAGTTCTTGCGCCTCGGCAGCGATCTTGGCGGCAGCGTCGCGGGCGCGCATCATATCCATCGCGCGCTTGTCGAGCACCTTGATCTGGTTGGTCAGCATTACCGCATCGACCACACCCCAGATTACCAAGCCTGTTGAAATCGAAAACCCAAGCGCACCAACTGTACCACGAAGGCGCGAGCAGATTGCCGCGACAAGAGCGGAGATGACAACCATCTTGATATAGGAGCCACGGCGCTCGCGAAGTGTGCGGGCCTGCGTCACGTAGGCGATGCGGGCAGCCTCGGATGCCTCCGAGCGCATCTGGGCTTCACGCGCAATGGCAGCCGCCTCGGCCGACATGCCGCCGGCCATCAGCGAACGCTCCGCAACCTGGCCGCCCCGCATTTAGAAATCATCGGGGGAGAGCGTATGGACGAACTCGTCGAACTTCTCGAACTCCTGCTCGTCGTCGACTTCCTCGGCGTGGGTGGAAACGGTACCCAGGCGATTCATGATGTCGTCCTCCACAAACATGGGGGCATTGCCGCGCACGGCAAGGGCAATGGCGTCACTGGGGCGGGCGTCGATCTTGCGCTCGCCACCATTGGCAAGCACGACAATCGTCGCGTAGAATACCGGCGGCTCGGCGCGCACGATCTCGATGCGCTCGAGCTTAGCGCCTAGGGCGTCAACGGTATCGAGCAGCAGGTCATGGGTGATCGGGCGCTCGGCACGGCCGCTATCGATGCCGCGGCTGATGGCAGCGGCCTCAAACGAGCCGGTCTGGATGGAAAGCGAGCGCAGGGGCGCGGGCGAATCCGACTTGCTGCAGCGCTCGCGGAGCACGATAAGCGATGGCACGGGACCGGCGGCCATGACGATGGTCTCTATGTCGACACGAACCATGGAACACCTCCGGTACGTAGCGGTTAACACGCGGCAGGGCTGCCGCATTGAATAGCTATACTACCCAATCTTTCGCCCAGCACACAAAATCAAACTAGTTAATTTGGGACGGGGCTCTTTTGACTACTTTTATTGAATAAGAAAAAAGCCTCGAGGCAAATGCCCCGAGGCTCTTCGCATTTTGATGGTGGACCTGACAAGATTCGAACTTGTGACCTCCCGGTTATCAGCCGGACGCTCTAACCAACTGAGCTACAGGTCCATC
>JAIIWC010000064.1 GCA_022745215.1 Collinsella sp.
CCGATTGTTTTATTTGGAGGGCGAGGCGCGCATGGCGCAATCTCAGAACAGCACGGTCGATCTGGCAACGCCGGCAACCTGCCTGATGGGGCTTACCAGTCACGGTAATGTAATGGTGGGCAATAAGGCGTTTGAGTACTATAACGAGCGCAATCCCGAGGATTATATTCAAATCCCGTGGGATGAGGTCGACTATATTGCCGCTGAGGTTTTGCGCGGCACCAAGAAGATTACGCGTTTTGCTATCTTCACCAAGGACAATGGTCACTTTACGTTTTCGACGCGCGACGACAAAGAGACGCTTCGTGCGGTCCGCAAGTACGTTGACGAGGATAAGCTCGTGCGTTCGCCTGACTTTATCGATGTGACGGCCAAGGGCGCCAAGAGCATCCCCTCCGTTATCAAAAACCTCTTCCACAAAGGCAACTAGTCGTTGGGTAGTCACCTGCGACGTTCTTAAACAACTAGTCATTGAAAGAACGTCGCGGATGACTATCTCGAAGAGCGGCTATGCGCTGCATGGTGGTGGCGCAAATCTGCTACACTAATACAACATGCCTCCGTAGCTCAGGGGATAGAGCACCGCTCTCCTAAAGCGGGTGTCGACGGTTCGAATCCGCCCGGGGGCACCAGAAGATTATGACGGCGTCGCGAGAGCGGCGCCGTTTCTGGTTTGTGGGAGCTGTCGGCGGATTCGGACCGCCGACACCTGCGTCACCAATTTTCCCGCGGGGGGAGTTTTCGAATCCGCCCGGGGGCACCAGAGATTTGTCGAGCCCGGTACCGCCACGGTGCCGGGCTCTTCTGGTTTAATGTCTCGCCAAAAACGAAGCGCCCGCTTGCTGGGGGAGCAAGCGGGCGCCTGTGAGCGAATATGTTTGCGGCGAGAGCCGTAATGAGCGGTGGGGTGGCGACTAGTTGGTCGTACCGGAATCGTCGCCCGTGCCCGAGCCCGAACCCGAGCCCGAAAGTGCGACCGTCAGCGTAATCGTGCTGTCGGTGGACTGCTTGCCGGTGGGGGAGACGCCCGTAACGGTGGCATCCTCGTTGCCGCTCACGGGATTGCCATTCTGGTCACAGAAGCCGATGTTATAGAAACCGGCGTTGTTGAGTGCGGTAACGGCAGCGGAAATGCTTTTGCCGTACAGGTTGCCCGGAACGCTGGCCTTGCCGGACTTCTTGGCGATGACGACGGTAATCGTGGCGCCGGGCTTCTGCTTGCCGCTGGGGTTCCAGCTGATCACGGTTCCCTCGGTAACTGAGTCGTTCTCCTGGTAGCTCACGTCGACGCCAAAGCCTGCCATATCGAGGGCGTTGCGCGCCTGGGCCTCGGTCATGTCGGTCAGGTCGGGGACGGACGTGGTATCCGGGCCGCCCGAGACCTTGTACGAGATGGTCGTGCCTTTCTCGACTTCCTTACCGGCTTCGGTGCCCTGCTCAAAGACCTGGCCCTCATCGGCCTCGTTGGCCTCCTCGGAGGCGTTGCCCTTCAGGCCAACGCTTGCCAGCGCGGCTTCTGCCTGGTCCTTGGTCAGGCCGACAAGCCGGGGAACCTCAACCTTCTCGGAGGGCTTGGGGCCCTTGGAGATTACCAGGTTCACCTTGGTGCCCTTGGCCTTCTTGGTGTTGCCGTTGGGCGTCTGCTCGGCGACCTTGCCCTCGTCGACATCGTCGTTGTAGCTTTGGTCGATGGTGCCGACTTCGAGGCCGGCTTCCTTGATCAGCTCGACGGCAGTCTGCTGGTCCTTGCCCAGCACATCGGGCACGGTGACCTGCTCGCCGCCAAAGAGTCCTGTGGCAAAGGCCACCACGATGCCGATGACGGCAACGGCTGCCACCACGGCGGCGATGATCTTGTTCTTGTTGGATTTGGGCTTTTCGACCTCGTAGGAGCCGGTGGAGCCCGAAACCGAGCTACGGGCGGTGTTCTGGCCGCTCACGCCCGAGACGGGGCGCACCATGGCGCGCGTCGAGTCGGAAAGCTCGCGGGTCTTGGTGGCGCCCAGATCGCCGGCGGCGCCGATGATGCGCGTGGGCTCCGAGACGTTGACGGCGCGGCCGGACAGGTAGCTGTTGAGCACCTGGCGCAGCTCGTCGGCCGTCTGGAAGCGGTTGGCCGGATCCTTCTCCATACACTTGAGGATGATGCGCTCCAGGTCGGCATCGACGCCGGAGTTGATCTGGCTCGGCGGGATGGGCAGCTCGTTGACCTGCTTGAGTGCGACCGAGATGGCGTCGTCGCCGTCGAAGGGCACGCGGCCGGTGGCGCACTCGTACATGACTACACCCAGCGAGTAGATATCCGAGGTGGGGCCGAGGTCCTGACCGCGGGTCTGCTCGGGGCTTACGTAGTGGGCGGTGCCCAGCACGTTGTTGTCCTGCGTGAGGTGGCTGTTCTTGGCGCGCGCGATGCCAAAGTCCATCACCTTGATGTTGCCGTCGGGCAGCACCATGATGTTCTGCGGCTTAATGTCGCGGTGGATGATCTCGTGCTTGTGGGCGACCGAAAGCGCAGAGCTAATCTGCGAGCCGATCTGCGCGACCTTTTTGGGATCGAGGGCGCCGTGGCTCTTGATGCCGCTCTTGAGGTCGGTGCCGCGCAGGTATTCCATGACGATGTAATAGGTGTCGCCATCCTTGCCCCAATCGTAGACGCCCACGATATAGGGGGAAGACAGGCCGGCTGCTGCCTGGGCCTCCTGCTTAAAGCGGGCGGCGAAGGTGGCGTCGCCGGCATACTGCGGCAGCATGATCTTGACGGCGACCGTGCGGTCGAGGACCTGATCCTGCGCACGGAAGACGGTCGCCATGCCGCCCGTTCCCACCTTATCCTTGAGGAGGTATCTTCCCCCGAGGACCCTCTGTTCCATTCCTGCTCCTAACATAACTATTCGCTCAACGATGTGTGTAGTACCAAATGTGTGGCCGCTGGGGCCGTGTGGCGCGTTGCCGCTAGCTCATTGGCCGCGGCGCGCCTCGAGTAACCGCTTCGATCACGGGCATCACGCTCCCTGTGCGGCAAGTGCCGCGGTCAGGACGATGCCGGCGATCTTGGCCGCCTTGACGTCGTGTTTGTCGTAATCCTCCAGGGCTACCGAGATGGCAACCGTGGGTGAATCATAAGGTGCAAAGCCAACGAACGTGGAGTTGACGTTGGTGCCGCCGGTCTCGGGCGAGCCGGTCTTGCCGGCGACCTTGACGCCCGGAATCTGGGCATCGGTACCGGTGCCGGACTGGACGACGGCGAGCATGGCCTGCTTGACCTGGTCAGCCGTGGCCGAGCTGACGGCCTGGCCCAGCGAACGGGACTGCGTGGTCTTAACCACGGTTCCGTCCGGGGCGAGCACCTGGGATACAAAGAACGGATCCATGACCACGCCGCTGTTGGCGATGGCCGCGGCAATCACGGCGTTTTGCATGACCGTGGTCTGCGGCCCGGGCGTATGGTCCATGCCGACGGGCTGGCCGGCGCCTGCCCAAGCGGTCTCCCACTCGGTCATGAGCGACGGGTCGGCCATGATGGAGGCGGCGGAGGTAAGGTCCTGGCCCAGCTTTTGCCCATAGCCAAAGGCGTTGGCAAACTGTACCAGCGAGCTGGGGCCGACCTCGTTGGCCACCTGGCCAAAGACGACGTTGGACGACACGGCGAAGGCCTGCTGCAGGCTGATGGTACCGTAGCTCTCGTTGTCGTAGTTGGTGACCGGCGCGTTGCCGATATCCATGGAGCCGGGCGCCTGGTAGGTGCTCGAAAGCGTGGCAGTGCCGGTCTCGAGCGCCGCGGCAAGCGTGACGACCTTAAACGTGGAGCCCGGGGTGTACAGTGCGTCCATGGCGCGGTCGTACAAGGAGCCGTCCTCACCGCCGCCCGCCTGCAGTAGGGCGTCGATGTTGGTGTTGTCGTAGGTAGGCGAGCTGGCGCATGCAAGGACCGCACCGGTACGCGGGTCCATGACGACGACGGCGCCCTTAAAGCCCTTGAGCGCCTGCTCGGCAGCCGTTTGGATACGCGAGTCGATCGTGAGCTTGACGGTGTTGCCCGGCTGGGTCTGGCCCGCGAGCGATGCGATGGCGTTGTTCCAGCTGGAGTAATCCTTGGAGCCGGTGAGCGTGTCGTTCATGACGCTCTCGATTCCGGCGGTGCCGTACTGCTGGCTCACGTAGCCCACCACGTGCGCGGCCATGTTGCCGTTGGGGTAGGAACGGGCGTAGGTGCCGTCCTCCTGCTGCAGCGACTCGGCTAGTGTCACACCGTCGGACGTGATGATGGAGCCACGCTGGATGTACTTGGAGCGGGCGATGGTGTGGTTGTTGGTCGGCATGTCCTGATAGTCCTTCGCCTTGATGACTTGGACATAGGTGAGGTTGCCGATAAGGATGGCGAACAGCGCCGTAAAGGCAAACACGGCACGAGTCAGACGGTTGGCAAGTGCCACGCGGCCGAGCACGCCGGACTCTGGCGTGTCGAGCAGGCGACGACGCATGCGAGAACCCGCGGAGTGGTTGCCGTGGCTGTAGGAAGGCGCGTTGGCAAAACGCGTACCGGTCGGGGCAGCGGCGGATGCGACCTGGTCATCGGTGATGGCGGCCATGGTGCCGGTGCCGGTGAGTTCGGCTTCGCGTCCGGTTGCCTCGTCGCCGGCGCGCAGCAGCAGCGCGACGATGATAAAGCTCGCCAGCAGCGAGGAGCCGCCCTGGCTCATAAAGGGCAGGGTGACGCCGGTCAGCGGGATCAGGCGGGTTACGCCGCCCACGATTAAGAATGCCTGGAAGCTGATGGCCGCCGTAAGGCCGGTCGCGCTAAAAGCGGCAAGGTCGGACTTGGCGCGGGCGGCCGTGGTGAGGCCACGCACGGCAAAAAGCATAAACAGGATGAGCACGGCGCCGCCGCCCAAAAGGCCCATTTCCTCGCCGATGGCCGAGAAGATAAAGTCGGACTCGACGACGGGGATGTTGTTTGCCATGCCATTGCCGATGCCGACGCCAACCAGGCCGCCGTCAGCCAGCGAGTAAAGTGACTGTACGATCTGGTAGCCCTGGCCCTGGGCATCCTTAAACGGATCGACCCAGACCTGAAAGCGCACCTGCACGTGCGACAGGAACTTGTAGGCGCCCACGGCTCCAACGGCCAGCAGAGCAAGGCCGATGATGACGTACGAAAAGCGTCCCGTGGCAACATAGAGCATCAGCAAAAAGATGGTGTAGAACAGGACGGCCGAGCCCAGGTCGCGTTCGAAGACGACGATGAGCAGGCACACGCCCCACACGGCAAACAGCGGCAGCAGCAGGCGGAAGCGCGGAATCTTGAGGCCCAGGATCTTGCGGTTGGAGATGGAGAGCAGCTCGCGGTTCTCGGCCAGATAGCCGGCCAGGAACAGGACGATGAAGACCTTGGCGAACTCGCCGGGCTGGATGGTAAAGCCGGCGATGCGAATCCACAGCTTGGAGCCCGAGATCGTGGTGCCGATAAAGATGGGTAGCATCAGCAAAATGATGCCGATAATGCCAAAGGTGTACTTGTAGCGCATGACCACGTCGAGGTTCTTGACCAGCGCGAGCGTTCCCACCATGAGTGCCACCGAGACAAACAAGATGATGAGCTGCGAGATGGCGAGGTCGGGGGCAAGGCGCGTCACGAACGTGATGCCGATGCCCGAGAGCACAAAGACGATGGGCAGGATGGCGGGGTCGGCGCCGGGCGCCAGGATGCGCACGGCGATATGCGCCGCGGCGAAGGCGGCGAACAGGCCGATCGGCACGGCGAGCGTCTCGAAAGAGATTGTGGCGCCCGCGGTGAGCACGTACATCGCATAGAGCAGGATGACGGGGAACGCCGAGGCGATGAGCAAGAGCAGTTCGGTGTTGCGGCGGCTCATAAGCGGCACTCCCTTTCTAATTCTTATCGGAGGCTTCGGCCTCGGCGGACTGTTCGGCGGTTTTCTCGGAATCTGACTCGGAGGTGGATTCCTGATCGGTGTTGTCGCGAATCGTTTGCGCGTCAATCACCTGACGGGTCTGCTCCTCGTCAATTTGATGGCGGTACTTGGAGATGGTGTCCTGTGCGTCGTCGACACTCGTTTGCGGAATGCCCGCCTTCAGGCGGTTCTGCGTGTCTTCGGGCAGGTCGGACAGCTTGATGCTGGTTTCGCTCTCGAGCCAGTGGAGCTTGAGTCCGAGCGGCTTGCCGGGCAGGCCGCGCCAGACGGCGACATTGCCCTGGTAGGTACCCAGGTAGTACGAGCCGGTGACACCCGTGTAGGCCCAGATGCCAGCTGCCAGCACAAAGACGAGGGCCAGGATGGCGGCGATAGTAATGTTGCGGCGACGCACGCGTTGCGCTTCGCGCATAACGCCATCGTCAACCAGGTCAACGACTACTACGGTCACGTTGTCGTGGCCGCCGGCGGCAAGCGCCGCGTCCACTAGGTTGTCGACGCAGATTTGCGCGGTTGAGGACTGCGTGGCGATGTTCTCGATATCGCTATCGGGAATCATGCTCGAAAGGCCGTCGGAGCACAGGATCAGACGGTCGCCTTCCTCGATATGCAGGGTGAAGTGGTCGGCATACATGGCAGGGTCCGAGCCCAGCGCACGGGTGATGACCGAACGGTTGGGGTGGACGCGAGCCTCGTCTGCCGTAATCTCGCCGGCGTCCACGAGTTCTTCCACATAGGAGTGGTCGCGGGTCACGCGGATGAGCGTGCCCTCGTGGAGCAGGTAGGCGCGAGAGTCACCCACGTGGGCGATGGCGAGCGTGTCGTTTTCGATATAGGCGCAAGTGGCTGTGCAGCCCATGCCGGGCTTGCCCAGGCCGTTCAGGGCCGCCTCGATTACGGCGGCGTTGGCTGCCTCGACGGCTGCGGCCAGGCGTGCTGCGTCGGCGGACTGCGGGGCCGTCTTGGCAATAGTCTCGACGGCGATGGAAGAGGCTACCTCGCCGGCGGCGTGACCGCCCATGCCGTCGCATACGCAAAAGAGCGGCGACTGCACCAGGTAGGAATCCTCATTGTGCGGGCGTACGCAGCCAACGTCGGAGCGGGCGCCCCACATGAGTTGCGTGGTGGTGCCGGCATCATAGGTCGAGTCGGTCTCGATGCGCTCCTCGGTCAGGGGCTCAAAGCTCATGGTCGAGCCGGGGTCTTTGAGCTTGGCCTCAACGGCGGCAACGTCGATCTCGGCTGTGTCACCGGGAGAGACGGTGTCGGTCTCGGCGTTTGATTCGGAATCGCCGGTGTCCGGGGAGCCGGGCTCCTCGGACACGCGGGCGGTCGACTCGTCGTCTTGCGGGCTGACGTCTATAGGCTCGGGCGTCGCAAAGTGCGACGGCGCGGGCATGCTTTGCGACTGGGCGGCGGGCTCGGTCACGGCATCGGACTCGCTTGCGGGCGCAGGCTGCGGGGTCTTGGGTGCAGGGCCGTCCTCGGGGGATGGCCCCGCTTCGGGCGCCGGCGTAGACACGGGCGCAACTTCGGATGCCGGAGCTATGGGAAACGCCGGCGCGGCGGGCTCGGGTGCCTCAAACACTGCGGCGCTCTCGTTGATTGCCGTGGCGACAGGCTCTGCAAAGTGAGCTGGCGCCGAGGTTGCTTCGGGTGCTGTGGGCTGTTCCGCAGCATGTGCGCCGATGGGCGCCGCTACGGCATCCTCTTCGTCCTCGTTATCGGCGAGATCCGAAATATCATGCGTTACATGCGAAAGAGGCAGGGAGAATACGGTGTCCTCGGGTTCCACGGGTGCGGAGCCCGCCGGAGCGGCGTGGGCCGGCGCAGCTGTGGCGGCAGCCGGTGCCTCGGTCATAGTCGCGGACTTGTTCTCCTCGTCGATCATCGACGGTTCACCTTCATGACCACGTCGCCAATCTGGACTTCGTCGCCCTCGCGCAGCGTTGCGGGCTCCACAAGCTGGCGGCCGTTGACGAGCGTGCCGTTAAGCGAGTTGAGGTCCTCGATGATGAGCGCCGGGCCCTGCAGCGAAAAGCGCGCATGCGAGGCCGAGACGAATGGTTCGTTGATGCAGATGTCCGAAGATGGCGAGCGACCGACGATGACGGGGCCGAGCATATCTACGTGGATGCCGCGGATACCGCGCGGACCCTTGTCCACATCGATCGTCCAGATAGCCGAGTCGCGGCGCTGTCCGCGCACAAGCCCCACGCCGGTCTTCATGACGGCGAACAGGAAGATATAGAGCAGGGCGACCAGGACGATGCGGCCTGCAAAAAGGACGATATCGATGTTCATAAGCGACTATCCCCTAAATTCAAAGGTGCTCAGGCCGAACGTCAGCAGATCGCCGTTGCGCAGCGGGCAGCGCGTAATGCGGCGGTTGTTGACGAGTGTGCCGTTGGTGGAATTGAGGTCCTCGATCGACCAATCCGAGCCCGTAAAGGTGAGCTGGGCGTGGCGGCGCGACACGTTGGGGTCGCGCAGGGCAATGTCGGAAACTGAGCGCTCGCGACCGATGGTCACCTGCGCGGAGGTGATGCTATGGCTCTCGCCGCTCACGACGTCGACGAGCTGGGCGAGCGGGCGCTGCGGGGCGCGAGTGCTCGCCATGTTGGAGGCGATGCCGGCTGCGGCGCCTAGGCCCACGGCGGCACCGGTCGCGGCGGCTCCGCCCATGCCGGCAAGCGCGTCGCGCGAGACGGTCTGCGGCAC
>JAIIWC010000127.1 GCA_022745215.1 Collinsella sp.
AAACCGAATGGTATGGGGGAGTGCAGACCTTCATGTGGATGTGTGAAGACAACATCGTGGAAGTACCATTCGACAAGGAGCACCTTTTCGAGCAAATCCTCAGCCCTTCAAATCTCAGCCGAGCCTACAAGGCAGTGATGAGAAACAAAGGCTGTGGTGGTATCGACAAGATGTCGTGTGAGCAACTGCTCACATGGCTCTTGACCAATAAGGATGAACTCATCCGTTCCTTGATGGACGGGTCTTTCCGTCCGAACCCAGTGAAAAGGGTAGAAATACCTAAGGACAATGGCAAGATGTGCCTGCTGGGAATACCTACGGTAGTAGACCGTCTGGTGCAACAAGCCATCAACCAAGTACTGACTCTCATCTATGAGAACCAATTCTCCAAGACGAGCTACGGCTTCCGTCCGAGAAGAGGATGCCATGACGCACTACGAGGAGCGCAAAGGATAATCAACGAAGGCTACATATATGTAGTGGACCTTGACCTTGAACGCTTCTTCGATACCCTGAGCCATAGCAAACTCATAGAAATTCTCAGCCGTACGATAAAAGACGGCAGAGTGGTTAGCCTTATACACAAATATCTCCGAAGTGGTGTAATGAACAAAGGCTTGTTTGAAGCGAGTGAGGAAGGAACTCCCCAAGGAGGACCGCTAAGTCCGTTGTTGAGTAATATCATGCTCAACGAATTGGATAAAGAACTTGAACGCAGAGGACTTCCCTTTGTACGCTATGCAGATGACTCGATGATATTCTGCAAGTCCAAGAGGGCTGCAATGCGAGTGAAGGAGTCTATAACCCGATTTATAGAGAATACTCTATATCTCAAAGTCAACAAGGAAAAGACCGTAGTGTCTTATGTGCGAGGAGTGAAATACCTCGGCTACTCCTTTTATGTGATGAAAGGCAAATGCCAACTCACGGTGCATCCAAAGTCCAAAGCCAAGATGAAGTCACGACTAAAAGAACTGACAAGTCGCAGCAACGGATGGGGATATGCCAAGAGAAAGCAAAAGCTGAAAGAATACATAAGAGG
>JAIIWC010000128.1 GCA_022745215.1 Collinsella sp.
ATGTTCAATTTCGATGAGCCTCGTTACGAGAAGGTTGTGAGCGATGCCCTCGCTCTCCGTCCTCAGATCGAGGCTGCCGTGGACAAGGTCTGCGAGCAGGGCTATTCCAACATCTTCTTCATCGGCTGCGGCGGCACCTGGGCCCACACGCTCCCGATGAAGTACTGGGTCGAGACCACCACGGCCGACGTCGACGTCCACTGCGAGATCGCCGCCGAGTTCCTCGCATGCCCGCCCAAGACCTTCAACAAGGACTCGGTCTGCGTCTTCTCCACCCGCACCGGCACCACCCCCGAGATCATCGAGGCCGCCAAGTTCTGCCAGGAGCAGGGCGCCCGCACGCTGATGTATGTCTCCAACGACAACACCCCGGCCACCGAGTACGCCGATTACAAGTTCTTCAGCTTCGCCGAGGACGACGTCCTGTGCGAGGCCATCTACACCTACCAGATCACGCTGGTCGCCCGCTTCCTCAAGAACGCCGGCGCCTTCCCCAAGTACGACACCTTCATGGAGGAGTTCGGCAACATCGCTCCGTACCTCATCAAGGCCAAGGACGCCCAGGACGAGCGCTGCGCCGCCATGGCCGAGGACTTCAAGGACACCGACTACCACATGGTGATCGGCTCCGGCATGCTCTGGGGCGAGGCCTACGACTACGCCATGTGCATCCTCGAGGAGATGCAGTGGATCAAGACCAAGTCCATCCACGCCGCCGAGTTCTTCCACGGCACCATCGAGCTGTGCGAGGAGGGCACGAGCCTCATCATGCTCTACGGCGAGGACGACACCCGCGAGCTCATGGACCGCGTGGACAACTTCACCCACATGCTCGCCGACGAGAAGGGCGTCAACGTCCGCGTGAACAAGTTCGACACCGCCGAGGTCGAGCTGCCGTTCAGCGACCCCGAGTTCCGCAAGATCGTCTCCCCGATGGTCACCTACACCATCACCGAGCGCCTGAGCTGCCATCTCGAGCACGTCCGCAACCACCCGCTCACCACGCGTCGCTACTACCACCAGATGAACTACTAA
>JAIIWC010000129.1 GCA_022745215.1 Collinsella sp.
GTGCTAAATCCTAAAGACGGGCATCCACGGCGGCTTGGGCACGGCCGTGTCGCGTGCGCTTGCCGAGGAGTGCCCGGTGCCCATGCGCTTCGTGGGCATGGACGACCGTTTCGGCAAATCCGGCGAGTTCGAGGAGCTTCTGGCATACTTCGGCTTGGACTCCAAGGCGATTGTCAAAGCTGTGAAAAGCCTCACGCTCAAGTAGGGCATCTGATACCCGACTTCCGAGAATAAAATGCAAAAGTGGTGCTAAGACACTCCGTCTTGAGTTGCCTCGAAGTCGAGCTTCGTGTTCAAAATTGCATCAACTTCGCTCTTTTTCAGGTAGTAGTTGCCCAGCGGCTGACCGCTCAGCCGCTCGAGCTCGTCGAGGAGCGAGGAAGAGCGTGACAGATTCACATACTTGCGCGGCGAGGCTTCCACTACCCTGAACCCGCGCGCAAACGCCACGATCTCTTCTGAGCTGTACCTGTTGCCGAGCACCTTCACCTGTAAAAGGCGCAGCAGTAGCACCGCGATATAGCATACGAGGAAGTGCCCTTTGATGCTGTTTGGTTTCTGCAAGTACACCGGTCGTGCGTCCAGCTGCGACCTCATCACCCGGAACGATTCCTCGATGCGCCACAGATTGTGGTACGCATCGTAGATTTCACTTGCCGGCATATTGACCTCTGAGGTCACAATCATGTTGTAGCCTGCGAGCGACCGCGCCCGCTCGATTGCCTCGCGGTTGAGCGAGCAGGCTACCTGCATGCCGTCGGGTACCTCGCCGTCGGCGTCGACTGCGGTGAAGGTCACGTATCTGGCGCTGTCGCCGTACTCGGACTTCTTCGCCGCGGCAAGGCGCAATGACCTCGCCTTCTCAATCTGCCGGTTTATCTCGGCGAGCTGCTTTTTGGCGAGCTTGGGGCTGTAGGTGGCCACGCGCTTCTCGGGCAGCGCCACCGCTCTTTTCTTGCCGTTCTCGCTGTTGACCTTGTACTCGAAGTCGCCGACGACTTTCTTG
>JAIIWC010000065.1 GCA_022745215.1 Collinsella sp.
AGTGGGTGCGGCCTTAACCTCGGGCGTCGAAACAGGCGACTGCGCAGGAGTCGGCACAGATGCGGGCTTAGGCGCAAGTGCGGGATTGGGGTTTGACGGGCGAGCCCCGCCGCCCATGAGTTCGTCGGCGGTCCACGGGCGATCATCCATCACGTCGTCAAGGCTCAGCGAAAACAGGTCGTCTTCACCCTCATCGAACATGCGGTGCACATGTCCACCAATTGCCGGAATCAATCCGCGACCGGTGCATGATGCCTTGCTCAACGCCATTCTGTTCCATCCTTTCGAAATACTAATGACATCGATTATATGGAACTTCCCAAGCGGCTCGGTCTTGGATTCGTGCTTTCCAGAACTCGCGCCCAAAAGGGGAGGGGCAATTCAGGCGAGTGCCTACTTGTCGCCTGTTGCCGCCTTGGCCTCATTGAGGTAGCTATAGAAGCTGTACTTGGAGATGCCAAAGAACTCGCAGGCGCGCTCGCTCGACTTGGAAATGAGGAAGGCGCCGCGACGGTCGAGGTAGCCAATGGCACGAATGCGCTCGTCTTTGGTCATGAGTGCCGCGGGCTTGCCCACAAACTGTTCGCACTCGTGCAGCAGGTCCTCGAGCAGGTCGCCGATGTTTTTGGTAATGGGCTCGGGCTCGGTGTAGCCCGTGCCGCCGGTGCCGGTAAAGGCGTCGAGCGAACGCTCAAAAGCCTTCATAAGCGTAATGTCAAAGTTGATGCCCAAAATGCCGACGGGCTTGCCCTCATCGTTGCGGATAAAGATGGTCGAGGACTTGAGCAGCTTGCCATCGGCGGTTTTGGTGAGGTACGGCTCGCGGTCGTGCACGACGGCGGTGCCCTCGTGCATGGATTCAAGCACAATATGGCTGGGGCCGTCACCCAGTTTGCGCCCGCTGACGTGGCCGTTTTCGATCACTACGATGGAGCGGTCCACGTCCTCGGTCTCCAGGTCGTGGACGACGACTTCGCAGTTGGGGCCAAATTGGAGCGCCAGGCCGTGTGCAAGGCGCTTGTAGAACTCAATCTGTGCGGGGGTCATGGGTGCCTTCCTAAAAATTAGTTTGGGCTCACTGTGCCATAAACCCCACTTGTTCGCAAATAACGAAAGCGTCGCCGTGTTATGTGACCGTTCGGCGGCGAAAAGGTACCGATTACGGCAACAAACAATTTGTTAGGTTTTCCAATCAAAAAGTGTGATAGAACAGTGCTAACAAACTTTTTGTTTGGCATCCACATAAAAGTTCAGCCGTGTGAATGGGATCGGGCTGAAACGCGTATGCGGGGGCCGGCAAGAGAGAACTTAAGGAGTTCACCGTATGGCCGATAAGATCCAGTGGGCGGGCAACACGATGCCCAAGAGCGATGACAAGCACTTGGGAATCATGAGCCTCGACCACGTGAAGAAGGCCCGCGCCTTCCACCAGTCGTTCCCCCAGTACACCGTCACTCCGCTTGCCCGCCTGGATGGCCAGGCCGCGCGCCTGGGCCTGTCCAACCTGTGCGTTAAGGACGAGAGCTATCGCTTTGGCCTCAACGCCTTTAAGGTCCTGGGCGGTTCGTTTGCCATGGCCAACTACATTGCCGACGAGACCGGCAAGGACGTTGCCGAGTGCACCTTCGATTACCTGACCTCCGATCAGCTTGCCAAGGACTTTGGCCAGGCCACCTTCTTTACCGCCACCGACGGCAACCATGGCCGCGGCGTGGCATGGGCTGCCAACAAGCTGGGCCAGAAGGCCGTCGTGCACATGCCCAAGGGTTCCACCAAGCCCCGCTTTGATAACATCGCCGCCGAGGGCGCCACGGTGACCATCGAAGAGGTCAACTACGACGAGTGCGTGCGCATGGCCGCCGCCGAGGCCGACGCCTGCGAGCGCGGCGTCATCGTTCAGGACACCGCCTGGGAGGGCTACGAGAAGATCCCGTCCTGGATCATGGAGGGCTACGGCACCATGGCTTCAGAGGCTGCCGAGCAACTGCGCGAGATGGCCATCAACCGCCCGACGCACGTCTTTGTCCAGGCTGGCGTAGGCTCGTTGGCCGGCGCCGTGGTGGGCTACTTCACCAACCTGTATCCCGATAACCCGCCCACCTTCGTCGTGGTCGAGTGCGCTCCTGCCGCCTGCCTGTACAAGGGCGCTGCCGCCGGCGACGGCGACCCGCGCATCGTGGACGGCGACATGCCCTCCATCATGGCCGGTCTGTGCTGCGGCGAGCCCAACATCCTGGGCTGGGATATCCTGCGCAACCACACCACCGCCTTCGTGTCCTGCCCCGACTGGGTCACCGCTCGCGGCATGCGCACCCTGGGTGCTCCCGAGAAGGGCGACCCGCGCGTCATCTCCGGCGAGTCCGGCGCCGTGACCACCGGCTTGGTTGAGACCCTCATGCTCGACCCCGAGTACGCCGAGCTCAAGGAGCTCATCGGTCTGGACAAGACGAGCTCCGTACTCTGCTTCTCCACGGAAGGTGACACGGATCCGGATCAGTACCGTCGCATCGTCTGGGAGGGCGAGTATCCGACCTGCTAATCGTTGGGCGGCGCAACGCGCCGCGCCAAATTCCTATTAGACCCCCTATGTCCTGCAGATGCATGAGCCCGGGAGGCGGAGCGATACCTATTTGCTCCGTCGCGAGTTCCGCACGCAAAGGAAAGCACTTAATGTGCTTTCCGTCTTGCGCAGGACTGTCCGAGCAGCGGAGTAAATAGGTATCGCTCCGCCACCTCACAGGTAGATTCCTTCGTTTGAAAGGTTATGAACAATGGCTAAAGAACTCGATTTCGACGCTATCAAGGCTGCTGCTGAGTCTCATCGTGCTGATATGACTCGCTTCCTGCGCGCTATGATCTCGCACCCCTCTGAGTCTTGCGAGGAGGGTGAGGTTGTTGCCTGCATCAAGGCCGAGATGGAGAGCCTTGGCTATGACGAGGTCAAGGTCGACGGCCTGGGCAACGTTATGGGCTTTATGGGCGAGGGCGACAAGATCATCGCCATCGACTCCCACATCGACACCGTCGGTATCGGCAACATCGAGAACTGGGACGCCGATCCCTATGAGGGCTACGAGACCGACGAGATCATCTACGGCCGCGGCGGCTCCGACCAGGAGGGCGGTATGGCCTCTGCCACTTACGGCGCCAAGATCATGAAGGATCTGGGCCTGATCCCCGCCGGCTATAAGATCATGGTGGTGGGTTCTGTGCAGGAGGAGGACTGCGACGGTATGTGCTGGCAGTACATCGTCAACAAGTACTTCCCCGCCAACGGCATCAAGAAGGAGCAGGTGGAATTCGTTATCTCCACCGAGCCCACCGACGGCGGCATCTACCGCGGTCACCGCGGCCGCATGGAGATCCGCGTGGATGTAAAGGGTATCTCCTGCCACGGCTCCGCTCCCGACCGCGGCGACAACGCCATCTACAAGATGGCCGACATCATCGCCGACGTCCGCGCCCTCAACAACAACGGCTGCGACGAGTCGACCGACATCAAGGGCCTCGTCAAGATGCTCGACCCCAAGTACAACCCCGAGCACTTCGAGGACGCCCGCTTCCTGGGCCGCGGCACCTGCACCGTCAGCCAGATCTTCTACACCAGCCCCAGCCGCTGCGCTGTCGCTGACTCCTGCGCCATCTCCATCGACCGTCGTATGACCGCCGGCGAGACCTGGGAGTCCTGCCTGGACGAGATCCGCAACCTGCCGGCCGCCAAGAAGTACGGCGACGACGTGAAGGTCTCCATGTACATGTACGACCGTCCGTCCTGGACTGGCGAGGTTTACGAGACCGAGGCTTACTTCCCCACGTGGATCAACAAGGAGACCGCTCCGCACGTCAAGGCCCTCGTCGACGCCCACAAGGCCATGTTCGGTGACGAGCGTATCGGCTGCGAGCCCAGCATGGACAAGCGCACCGGTCGTCCGCTGTGCGACAAGTGGACCTTCTCCACGAACTGCGTTTCCATCCAGGGCCGCTATGGCATCCCCTGCGTCGGCTTTGGCCCGGGTGCCGAGTCTCAGGCTCACGCTCCCAACGAGGTCACCTACAAGGACGACCTGGTCACCGCTGCCGCCATGTATGTGGCTGCCCTGAACCTCTACGATCCGAGCCAGGCCGATGGCGACGCCACCGTGTTCCGCGCCGGTCTGACCAACAACAAGATCGACTAGTCCCATTCCTTGATCTTGTTGAGCCGGGGACCGCTCGTGTCCCCGGCATCCCCTGTTGACTTGGGGCCCGCGGTCGTTATCTCCCATGCTTCCTCAACGGTAGCGGGTCCTCGTCATAGCGCTCTGCATGTTCTAGCCACACGCGCACGCCGGAGCGCATTTACTCATTGCGATCGTTTCATCTTTGGAAAGGATATTTACATGGACGCTAAGTTTACCGAGCTCGTCGAGCAGCTGAACGGCCTCGATTTTAAGGGCATGTACGGCAGCGACTTCCTGCACACCTGGGACAAGACCACCGATGAGCTCAAGGCTCTCTACATCGTTGCCGACGCCCTGCGCGAGCTGCGTGAGAACAACGTTTCGTCCAAGATCTTCGACTCGGGTCTGGCCGTCTCCCTGTTCCGCGACAACTCCACCCGTACGCGCTTCTCCTTCTCTAAGGCCGCCAACCTGCTCGGCCTTGAGCTGCAGGACCTGGACGAGAAGAAGTCCCAGATCGCTCACGGCGAGACCGTCCGCGAGACCGCTACCATGATCTCCTTCATGGCCGACGTCATCGGCATCCGCGACGACATGTACATCGGCAAGGGCGACGCCTACATGGCCGAGGTCTCCGAGTCTGTCCAGCAGGCCTACGAGGACGGCGTCCTGGATCACCGTCCCACGCTCATCTCCCTGCAGTCCGACTCCGATCACCCCACGCAGTCCTCTGCCGACATGCTCTACCTCATCAACGAGTTTGGCGGTCTTGAGAACCTCAAGGGCAAGAAGGTTGCCGTCACCTGGGCCTATTCGCCTTCTTACGGCAAGCCGCTGTCCTGCCCGCAGTCGCTGATCAGCCTGCTGCCCCGTTTTGGCATGGACGTCACCCTGGCCCACCCCGAGGGCTACGACCTCATGCCCGAGGTCGTCGAGCGCGCCAAGGGCTATGCCGCCGAGTCCGGCACCACCTTTAAGCAGGTCAATACCATGGCCGAGGCCTTCGAGGGGGCCGACATCGTGATCCCCAAGAGCTGGGCTCCGTTTGCCGCCATGGAGAAGCGCACCAACCTGTACGCCGAGGGCGACGACGCCGGCATCGCTGCGCTCGAGAAGGAGCTGCTCGCTCAGAATGCTACGCATCAGGATTGGTGCTCTACGACCGAGCTCATGGAGAAGACCGCCAACGGCCAGGACACCATCTTTATGCACCCGCTGCCCGCCGACATCTCCGGTGTCTCCTGCGAGCACGGCGAGGTCAACGCCGACGTCTTCGACATGCACCGTGTGGGCATGTACAAGGAGGCCAGCTACAAGCCGTACGCCATCGCAGCCATGATGTTCCTGCAGAAGGTTGCCGATCCCGCCGCTACCCTCAAGGCCCTCGACGAGCGCAACACCGCCCGTTGGTTCCAGGCCTAAAGCCGCGCTGAGGTAAGCCATGTAAAGGGGGCGCTCTGCCAACCGGCGGGGTGCCCCTTTTTGCATCGTGGGCGTGCGGGATAAGCGCTTTCGATGTAGATGCCCCGCGACGCGAGTTATGGGTACGATGGTTTCAGGGGAGGTATCGCCATGAAACTTGGTTGCGTCATTATGGCTTCGGGCGAGGGCAAGCGATTTGGCTCTAACAAGATGCTTGCCGATATCTATGGCAAGCCGCTGATTGCCCGGACTATCGATTCGGTTCCCCGGGGCTTTGACGTCGTGGTTTCGACGCGTTGGCCCGAGGTCGCCCAGATTTGCGAGGACAAGCATTGCCCGTGCGTGCTGCACGATGGCAAGCTCAGGAGCGAAAGCGTCCGTGCGGGCCTTTCGTGGGGGGCGAGCCGCGGCTGGAAGGGTTGCCTCTTTTTGCCGGGCGACCAGCCGCTTGTGAGCGCGGATTCTTTTGAGGCTATGGTTCGTGCATTTGATGAGCGTGGCCGCAAGCATCCGGTGCGTCTTGCGTGCAATGGTGAGCCTTCGAGCCCGGTGCTCTTTCCGGCGGAACTGTTCGATGCACTTATGTGTCTTGAGGGCAAGGACGGTGGCGGTTCGATCCTCAGGGACCGTATCGACGTGGTGCTGGTCGAGGCGCGTGCCTACGAGCTGTGGGACGTCGATACCGCCAAGGGACAGCAACGCGTAACGGAGCATATCGCCGCCTGCTCGTATTTTGATCGCGTGGCCAACTGCATCAATCAATAAGGAGCAATAATGATCATCATCAAAAACGGCGCGCTCGTGACGCCACAGGGGCTTCGCCGCGCCGATCTTGCCATGGATGGCGATAAGATCGTGCAGATCGCAGCTGCGATTGAGCCGGCCGAGGGCGATACCGTCGAGGATGCCGCGGGCTGCTGGGTGTTCCCCGGCTTTATCGATGCCCACACGCACATGCAGTGCTGGACCGGCATGGATTGGACGGCCGATAGCTTTGAGACCGGCACGCGCGCGGCTGCCTGCGGCGGCACGACGACCATCGTGGACTACGCGACGGCCGATCGCGGCGTGACCATGCCCGATGCCTTGGCCGAGTGGCATCGCCGCGCCGACGGAACCTGCACGGCCAACTACGCCTTTCATATGGCGCTCGCCGAGTGGAACGAGCGCAATCGCGCCGACCTCTCGGCCATGCGCGAGGCGGGCGTATCGTCGTTTAAGACCTACTTTGCCTACGATCATCTGCGCCTGGACGATGCCGAGACACTCGAGGTGCTCGAGGAGCTCAAGCGTATTGGCGGCATACTGTGCGTGCATTGCGAGAACGGTACGCTGGTGAATGAGCTGCAGAGGCGCGTGTTTGAGCAGGGTATCCACGGGCCCGAGGGCCATGCGCTCAGCCGTCCGGACGTGTGCGAGGCCGAGGCCGTGAGCCGGCTGCTGTATCTGGCGCACTTGGCCGGGGATGCTCCGGTCAACGTGGTGCACCTTTCGACCAAGCTGGGGCTCGAGGCCATCCGTGCCGCTAAGGCGCGCGGGCAGAAGAATATCTATGTCGAGACCTGCCCTCAGTATCTGATGCTCGACGATACGTGCTACTTGGAGCAGGGCAAGGACGGCTTTGCGGGTGCCAAGTATGTGATGAGCCCGCCGCTGCGCCATGCTGGCGACCGCGCCGCGCTGCGCGAGGCGCTTGTGGCCGGCGAGATCGATACCATCGCCACCGACCACTGCAGCTTTAACTTGCACGGGCAAAAGGACCGCGGGCGCGACGATTTTCGCGCGATTCCCAACGGTGGGCCCGGCGTGGAGCATCGCCCCGTCGCGATTGCCACGAGCTTTGAGGGACAGCTGGGCCCCGAGGACCTGTGCCGCTTGATGAGCGAGAATCCGGCGCGCGTTTTTGGCATGTATCCGCGCAAGGGCTGTCTTGCCGAGGGCGCCGATGCCGACGTGTGCGTGTGGGATCCGTGCGCGCGTTGGACGATCAGCGCCGCGACGCAGCATCAGGCCGTGGACTACACGCCGCTCGAGGGCTTTGAGGCACATGGCCGCGCCAAGGCCGTGTTTGTGAACGGCGTGCTGGCGGCACGCGACGGCGAGCCCACCGGAGCCCAACCCGGCCGCTACGTCCCCCGCTAACAGGAAGGCCGCCAGGGTAGCTAATTTGGGACGTGTCTCTATAGTTTTGTCAACCGCGCGCTTCGCGACATTTCGGCACGACGCATCCGGGCGCCTTGCGCCCCCGCCTCCTCTTCGGTTG
>JAIIWC010000066.1 GCA_022745215.1 Collinsella sp.
CGTCCTCGAAGGTAGCACGGTAGTTGAGGAGCATCTCGACCTGGTTGTTGATCTCGGACTCGGTGACCTCCGCGGGAGGCATCTCGATCTCGACGGCGTCGAAGGAGGAGAGCTCAGCGGCGGGACGCAGGGAGAACTCGACAGTGTAGGTGTAGTCCTCGTGATCCTTGGCGAGGTCGAGCTCCTTGTAGTCACCGCTCTTGGTGGGGACGATGTCCAGCTCGTTGAGGACGGCGGGCTCGTTGGCGGCGATCAGGTCGTTGGTAGCCTGAGCGAGGGTAGCCTCGGCGCCCAAGGCGGAGTCGATGACCGGACGGGGAGCCTTGCCGGCGCGGAAGCCCGGGAAGCGGTACTTCTTGGCGGTGTCCTTGTAGGCCTTCTTGATCGCGGCGTCGACGTCGGCGGCCGGGATGGTGACCGTAGCGGTGAGCTTGGCGTCCTTGACGTCAGAAGCGGTGATGTTCAACACGTTCCTCCTCATACTGCCCAGCTTATCTGAGGTGCTGGTACCTTATGCAACAAAGCGTCGCGACGGCCGGAGCCGACGCAGGTGCGTTGGTGCGGGCGAAAGGACTCGAACCTTCACGGGAATCCCACCAGAACCTAAATCTGGCGCGTCTACCAATTCCGCCACGCCCGCATGAGCGCACAGACTATGAATGATAGCAGATACGAACGACAAGCGCACGCACACGTTTTTAGGCTCACGACCTCACCACGAGTGACCTACGACAAGCAAGGGTAGTTAATTTGGGACGGGGCTATTTTAGCTGCCCCGGCCGTTACTCAACCACTCATTCGCGCTATCAGCCGGGGTAGCTAAAATAGCCCCGTCCCAAATTAACTACCCCCGCCTTGTCTACTCCCCTAGCAGCGCCTTCTCGGGCGTAATCGGCAGCGAGCGGACCTGGTGGCCGGTGGCGTGTGCGACGGCCGAGGCCACGGCGGCGAGCGGCGTGTTGATGACGACCTCGCCGATCGACTTGGCGCCAAACGGGCCCGTCGGCTCATAGCTCGGCTCAAAGGCCACGCGGATGCTGCCGATATCCAGGCGCGTGGGCAGCTTGTAGCTCATAAAGTTGCCGGTGCGCAGGCGGCCGCGGTCGTCATGCTCAACAATCTCGTAGAGCGCGTGGCCGATACCCTGGGCAATGCCGCCCTCGGCCTGGACACGCGCGAGTGCCTCGTTGATCACGGTGCCGCAGTCCACAGCCGCCGCGTAGTCCACCACGGTCACCTTACCGGTGGCCTTGTCGACCTCGACCTCGGCAATGCCGGCCATAAACGGCGGAGGCGAAACGGGCAGGCAGGCAGAGGCGTGCGAGGTGAGCGCGTCGCCGCCCGCGATATTCTTGACGCACAGGTTGGCAAAGTCGCGCAAGCTCAGGAAGCGGCCGAGCTCGCGCGCGGCACGCTCGTCGGACAGGCGCACGTACTGACCATCAAAGACCACATCGACGGCGTCCACGTCCCACATCTGGGCGGCCTTGGCGCAGATCTTCTCGCGCAGCTCGGTCGCAGCGTTCTTGGCCGCCAGACCCGTCACGTACGTGCCCGAGCTCGCGTACGAGCCGGCGTCGAACGGCGAGACGTCGGTGTCCACGCCGCGCACCACGATCAGCGAGCTCTCCACGCCCAGCTCCTCGGCGGCAATCTGCGCCAGGATCGTGTCGACGCCCATGCCGTTATCGGTGGCGCCGGTGCCGATGGTAATGAAGCCGTCCTCTTCCAGGCGCATATCGATGCCGGCGATGTCGACATTGGAAATGCCCGAGCCCTGCATGGTGAGCGCACAACCCAGGGCGCGCACACGGTCGCCCAGGTCCACGGCCAGCGGCTTGTCGCGCCAGCCGATCATGTCCATCGCGCGCAGCAGGCAGCGGTCGAGTGCGCAGGCGTTGAGCTTCTCGTTGTAGTACTGCGGCATGGTCTCGCCCTCGCGCACGATGTTTTTAAGGCGCAGGTCGGCGGGGTCCATGTGCAGCATGTCGGCGAGCTCGTTAACGGCGCTCTCCACGGCAAACTGGCCCTGGGTGGCACCGTAGCCACGATACGCGCCGCCGCGATTGGTATTGGTGTAGACGGCGTCCCAGCTAAAGCGGCTCGCCTTCACGTGGTTGTAGATGGGCAGGCTCTTGTGGCCCGAAAGCCCGATCGTCGTGGTAGCGTGCTCGCCGTACGCGCCGGCGTTGGACAGCGTATGCAGGTCGATGGCCGTGATGGTGCCGTCGTTCATGGCGCCCAACTTGACGGTCATTTGCATCTGGTGGCGCGAGTTGCCCGCGGTGATGGTCTCCTCACGGGTGTAGCAGCAATAGCTCGGACGGCCAGTCTGCTGGGTGACGAACGCCACGAAGATCTCGCAGCAGCCCGTCTGCTTGGAGCCAAAGCCGCCGCCGATGCGCGGCTTAATGACCTGCACCTGCGACTGCGGAATGTCGAGCGACTGCGCGACCATGCGGCGCACGTGGAAGGGAACCTGCGTAGAGGTGGTCACCGAGATACGCCCAAACGCGTCGGTCGTCGCGAAGGCGCGGAAGGTTTCCATGGGCGCAGTCTGGGTGGCCTGGCTGGTATAGGTGCGGGTGAAGACGATGTCGCTCTGGGCGAAGGCCTCGTCCAAGTCGCCAAAATCGCTGGTACCGCTGCACACCAGGTTGCGCGAGACATCCCCGCCCTGCGGGAACATAAAGGTCACGTCGCCCTCGGGGTGGACCACGATGTCGTTATCGAGTGCCTGGGTAAAGTCGAGCAGCGGCTCGAGCACCTCATAGTCGACCTTGATGAGCTTGAGCGCCTTGTCGGCAGCCTCCTCGGTCTCGGCAGCGACGATCGCCACCTCCTCGTTTTGGTAGCGCACAAGGTTCTCGAGAATCAGTCGGTCATACGGCGAGGGCTGCGGATAGCTCTGGCCGGCAATGGTAAAGCGGCGCTTGGGCACGTCCTCGTAGGTATAGACGCCCACCACGCCGGGCACCTTCAGGGCGCGCGATGTGTCGATGGAGCGGATCTTGGCGCGAGCGTAGGGGCTGCGCTTGAGCTTGACGATGAGGGCACCGGCGGGCACCATATCGCCCGTGTAGACGGGACGGCCCTCGAGCAGGGCCTTCGAGTCCTTCTTGGGCTGCTTGTGGGTGATCTGCTTGTAGGAGACGCCGTCGCAGCTCGTGTCGTTGACCGGCAGCTCGGGCATCTCAAAGCCCACCTGCACGCCGGACTCATTGAGGAAGCGAACGATAGCGCGCAGTTGGCTCTCGTAGCCGCTGCAACGGCAGAGGTTGCCGGCGAGCTGGCGCGAGAGCTCCTCGCGCGTGGCGACGAGGCTCGGATCCTCTTTGGCGGCGCGGGCGAGCGCCAGCACGTTCATGATGAGGCCCGGGGCGCAAAAACCGCACTGCTCGGCGCCTTCGGCAGCCATCGCGCGGGCCAGCGACTCGGACTCGGCCTTGAGGCCCTCGAGCGTGGTGATGGAGCGGCCCTCGACGCGCGCGGCGGGAACCGAGCAGCTCAGCACCGGATCGCCGTCGAGCCACACCGTGCACAGGCCGCAGTTGGTGGTCTCGCAGGCGCAGCGCACCGACGCGCAGCCCTGCTCGCGCAGCAGCGCAAACAGCATGGTGTCGGGGGCAATCTGAGCCTTGACCTTGCGGCCGTTGAGCGTAAAGGAAAGATCGATGAGTTTGGCAGCCATTAGCGCACCTCGCTAGAATCGACGCCGGGCACGCGGCGGCAGGAATACTCGTCCGTGGCAAACTTAGGAATCTGCACGGTCTCGAGTTCGTGGGCAAGTGCGGCCGAAAGCTCGATGCCGGCGGCGCGGCGCACAGCCTGGATCGCCAGCGGAGCCGAGATGCGGCGGCGGTACTCGGCCGAGCCCCACATGTTGGTGCCGTAGCTCAGCTCGCGCACGGATGCGGCGAGAGCGCGAAGCTCGTCCTCGGAAGGCTGCTCGCTCACGACGCCGCACGCCTCGCCCTGCAGCAGGGTCGCGCGCAGCGGACGGGCGCCCACGGTGACATGCCAGATGTTGTCCCACCAGGCGGCAGTGACATTGAGCGAGGGGAAGTCGGTCGCGGCCTTGCGCACGGCCTCGTAGCTCGCGCGATAGTCGTGCTTAACGACTACGACGTGCTCAATCACGTCGCGCACGTAGCCCATATCAACGAACTCGGCGAGCGGCACGCGGCCGGCGCCCGTCAGCTCAACATAGGAATCGAGCGCCAAGAAGGCCGAGAGCACGTCCGAGAAACCAAAGCGGCCGTAGATGCTGCCGCCCACCGTGGCGGTGTTGCGCAGCTGCACGCCCACGATGTCGTGGACGGCGAACTCGAAGACATTGTTGACAAGCGCGTTGAGCTCGGCATGGCGCTCGAGCTGGCGCAGGGTGCACATGGCACCGATGCGAAACTCGGTCTCGGTCTCCTCGATCTGATCGAGTCCGCAGGCCGAAAGGTCAATCGCCGTCGCCACACGACGCGAACCCAGGCGCATCCAGATGCCGCCGCCCACAATCTTGTTGTTGCGGTTCTTCTGCAAGAGCTCATAGGCTTCGGCCGCGTTTCCAACACGGACGTAGGTACCGAACTTGAGCACGTTCTCCCCCATCTCTTCACTTGTCCAGTACCTTTAAGTGTACCAAACGAGGGGGCACAGCTCATGTCGGGACAAAATGAACCGTTTTCCTCCGTCGTATGCGGATCAAAAAAGGCCCCCAGCCAAGATGACTGGGAGCCTTCTGTAATGCTATATCGAGCGAAGATTTAGCAGACACCCTGGGCGAGCATGGCGTCGGCAACCTTCAGGAAGCCGGCGATGTTGGCGCCCATGACAAAGTTGCCCTCCTCGCCGTACTCCTTGGCGGTGTCGTCCACGTTATGGAACATGCCGCGCATGAGCTGCTCGAGCTTGCCGTCGACCTCCTCGAAGGTCCAGGACAGGTGCTCGGCGTTCTGGCTCATCTCCAGGCCGGAAACGAGCACGCCGCCGGCGTTGGCAGCCTTACCGGGCATAAAGGCGACGCCGTTCTCCTGGAAGTAGGTCGTGGCCTCGATGGTCGTGGGCATGTTCGCGCCCTCGCCGACCACCTTGCAGCCGTTGGCGACGAGCGCCTGGGCGTCCTCGAGCAGCAGCGTGTTCTCGCGAGCGCAGGGCAGCGCGATGTCGCAGGGCAGCTGCCACACGCCGCGGCCGTCACCCTCGTGCCACACGGCGTTGGGCTTCTCGTCAACGTACATGGCGAGCGTGACGCCCTTGTCGTGGCCGGAGCGCTTCTTGTTGTAGACATGCTCGAGCACGGTGTAGTCGATGCCGTCGGGATCCTCGACCCAGCCGTGGGTGTCGGAGCAGGCCAGCACCTTGCCGCCGAGCTGGGAGACCTTCTGGACCGCGTAGATGGCGACGTTACCGGAGCCGTGAACGACGACGTTCTTGCCCTCGAAGGAGTCGCCGCGGCTCTTGAGGTACTCGTCCACAAAGTAGACCAGGCCGTAGCCGGTGGCCTCGGTACGGGCGAGCGAGCCGCCAAAGGAGAGGCCCTTGCCGGTAAGGACGCCGGTCCACTCGTTGGTCAGGCGCTTGTACTGACCGAACATGTAGGCAACCTCACGGCCGCCAACGCCCAGGTCGCCAGCGGGAACATCGGTGTTGGGGCCGATGTGGCGATAGAGCTCGGTCATGAAGGACTGGCAGAAGTGCATGATCTCGTTGTTGGACTTGCCCTTGGGGTCAAAGTCGGAACCGCCCTTGCCGCCGCCCATGGGAAGGGTGGTCAGGCTGTTCTTGAGGATCTGCTCCAGGCCCAGGAACTTGAGCATGCCCAGGGTGACCGTCGGGTTAAAGCGCAGGCCGCCCTTGTAGGGTCCAATGGCAGAGTTGAACTCGACGCGGTAGCCGCGGTTGACCTGGACCTTGCCCTGGTCGTCGACCCAGGGAACACGGAACATGACGATGCGCTCGGGCTCGACGAGGCGCTCAAGCAGGGCGGCCTCCTCGTACTCGGGATGGGCGTCGAGCGCCGGCTGGATGGTGCCGAGGATCTCGGTCGCGGCCTGGATGAACTCAGGCTGCTCGGGATAGCGGGCCTTGAGCTCGTCGAGAACTTTCTGCGTGTAGCTCATGCTTCCTCCAATTGATGGAAAAGAAAATGTCGGTCGCGGCACCCCATGCGCCGCGAGCTTTATCGAGTATGGATAATATCGCACTGTTGCAGCAAAGTTACGCATAAGCCGACGAGCGGATGTTTCGTTTTGATTACGATGCAGGTAGATGCGTTTTTGAGTACCTGACGTGCAAAATCCGTGTTTCGAAGCTGTTTCGTCCATATGGTCCAAACCACCACAAAGGTGCCTGTCCCCAATGTGGTGGTTTTGGTGGTTAGAGGACGAGCTGGTGGTAGTCGGCGGGGGTTATGTGGGCTTCGGTGGCGGCGCGGAAAGCGGCGAGGGCGTCGCCCGAGAACGGCATAGCCCAGCACAGGCCGCAGCCGGCGGTGATGGAACCGGGCAGCGGCATAATGCGCCCGGGCACGCCGGCGTCCAAGCACAGCTGCTCGCATTCCATCACATCGAAGGTGCTATCGAACGACACGATTATCTTGCGTTCGTGGTCGAGAGCATCGTCGGACGGAGCCTCGCGATGCGACTCGCGATACGCAGCCGCCGCGGCCTCTTCCTCGGCTGTATGCCCGCAGCCGCCACAGCCGCAGGTGCAGGGCTCAGAGCCGTCACAAGTGCAAGGTTCCCCGGTGTCGGGGCAGATATCGTGAGACATGGCATCTCCCATCGTCTAGGCGAGCAGTTCGGCTGCCGCAAATTCTTCGGGCGTATTGACGTTTTCGAAGCAGAGCGTGGAGCCGGCCGCCTCGATAATTTGTGGCTCGTCTAGATAGCCGGCATGCACTCGGTCGATCAGGCAGCGGATGCGTTGACGATCGCCGGCGAGCAGCTCGCGAGCCACCGGCGCACAGGCCTCGCGACGCCAGACGGCGCACAGCGGCTCAATCCCCCGCTCCTCGCGCGGGACGCACACGTCGAGCGGACCCTCCTTGACCCGATCCGCAAGCGCCCCGATCAGTTCTGGCGAGACGAACGGCATATCGCAGGCGACGATCGCCAAGAGGGGCAACCGAGCGGCAGTCAGTGAGCTCGCGATGCCGCGCATGGCACCGGCGGGGCCGTCGACGTCCATCACCACGCGGGGACGCAGTCCGTCAAACTCGCGCTCCTCAAGATAGACGAGCTCCTCGGGGCGCGAGGTCGTCACAACAAGCTCGCTGCCGACCAGGGTGAGCCGTTCCAGCACGCGCTCGATCAGTGGCTTGCCGCAAAATGGCATGCGCGCCTTGTCGCAACCCATGCGCGACGACAGCCCGCCCGCCTGAACGACGCAAGAAAGATCGGCCCGTCTTACGGTAGTCATACGGCAAAACACCCCCATCGGCATGCTCGAAACCCGAAGCACGAAGCCACATGCCATTGCCCATAAAGTAGGCGACATGACGGCTCCGTATCAAAACAAAACAGCGCCTTTGCGGCACGCAGCAAGACCGCGAGCACAAAAGCGCTGGTAGCGTATGGCGGGAACGTATGTGAATCGAACACATCCAAGACGTTTTGCACGCCTCGCAACGGTTTTGAGGACCGCGGAGCCCACCGGAGCCCATCCGTTCCCAAGTGCGGCGATATTTTACCAAACCAGGCAGCCCACAGCCGCAAAGGGCACCAGGACAGCTATTTGGGACAAGGGATGATTTTTCTGGGACGGGGATTAAAAAATCATTGTGTACCTAATGATTTTTTAATCCCCATTACAGTTTGAGTCGTCCGAAAGGGCGGCTCTTTTCCGT
>JAIIWC010000067.1 GCA_022745215.1 Collinsella sp.
CATCTGCACTTCCGAAAACCCGCGCGCAGCCAGCGTCTTGCGCGTCGAGGTCATCACCGCCCGGCCCGTGTCAGCCACCGTACCGTCAAAATCGAACAGCACGATCGGCCGCTCGCATAGCTGTAATGCCACCATCGACATCCCTCTTCCCCAATTGGCGATTTCCACACCGACGCTTCAAACCGTTGACTATTCAACAATTAAAGCTGGCAATGTGGAACAACTCCACTATACTTGACGCACTTTGCTCTCAATCGGCGGCGCGCAGGCGCCCCATCGAAAGGTGCAATTATGTCTTTTGCCATCATAACCGACTCCACGTCGGACATCTCCCCCGCCCGCGCCCAAGAGCTCGGCATCTACGTGATTCCGCTGCATGTGATTATCGAAGGCGAGGACCTGCTCGACCAGGTGCAGATCACCGCCGAGGAGTACGTCGCCCGCATGGCCGGCTCCGAGCAGCTGCCGCACACTTCGCAGCCGAGCGCCGGCGAGTTCAAGGGGCTCTTCGATCGCGTGCGCGCCGACGGCCACGACAGCGCCATCTTTATCTCACTATGCAGTGAGTGGTCGGCCTGCTACGCCAACGCGTGCCAGGTGGCCGATACCCACGAGCTCGACGTGCGCTGCATCGATTCGCGCACCGGCTCGGGCGCCGAGGGCCTGCTGGTGGAGTATGCGCTCGCCATGCGCGAGGACGGTCGCAGCCTAGACGAGACCGAGGCACAGATTCGCGCAACCCTGCCCGACGCCCATCTGCTGCTGATTCCGCGCACGCTCGAGAACCTCATTAAGAACGGCCGCGCCCCCAAGCTCGCCGGCCAGCTGACGCAGATGCTCAACATTCGCCTGGCCGTTTCGCCGGAATGGCAGTCGGGCGAGATCAAGGCCATCAAGAAGGGCCGCGGCGCCAAGCGCATCGTCGCCAACACCATGGCAGACTGCCTCGCGTTTTTGGCCGATCACCCGGGTTCGAGCGTGCGCGTACTCACGACCGGGGCGGGCGAGGAGCAGGAGCTCGTCAATCAGACGCTCGAGGGTCAGGACTACGTCGATGCCGGCACCGGCCCCATCGGCTGCACCATCGCCACCCACGTAGGCGTCGACGCCATCGCCATCAGCTACTGCCCCCGCTACCAGCCCATCCACTAGGGGCACCTTTACCTCTTGCGGTGGAATAGGGACTGTTTTTGGCTTATTAGCCGCCAATCAATCCCTATTCCACCGCAACTTAGAAATCGGCGATCAGCCCAGCGGACCCTGAAACAGTTCCTGATGAGTGCCCATTCTCACCAGCCTAATCACTGGGTTAGTCTTATGGGGAAGATAAAGAACGACCACATCGACCAAGCCATCGGATAGGTGGAAATCGATGTGGCCGTTGTAGTTTCCGCCCGGGTTTGAGAGCTCGTGGGCGCCATACTCCGCCGGAAGTGACCCATGAGCCACAAGCTCTGCAACCGCCGCTTTAAACTCACTTTTTAGCTGCGGATGCATGCGCATCGTTCGTTTGTAGTCCACCTTAAATTGAGCCTCGACTTTAATCTCGAACATCGCTATTCCTCATCGAGGAATGACATAAGCTCATCAGCGTTATTGAATGACAGGCTATCGTCCGGCAAAATCCCCAGCTCATGAGCCTCGGCGATCACCATGGCGCGCCTCGTCACCTCGTTGGGCACCTCCGCCCTTCCTACAATCTCAAAAGGAATCTTTCGCTGATTTACCAGCTGCCGAACGGCAAGATTGAGATAGGAATTGAGGCTGAGGCCGACCGAATCCAAGAACTCAGTCGCCTGCTCCTTGAGCCCCTCTTCGATTCGAACCGTCGTAGGCTTAACTGTTGCTGTAGACATTTGCGACCTCCTCGCCCTCGTCTTTTACACCAGTATACCCAATATAAATGGCAATCTGATGTTAGATAACATCAGATTGCCATGCGTATTCATGTCGCGTGGGCACGATTGATCTACATCAGCCCGCTGAGCGCAATGTCAACGGCCTCGTTGAGGTCGTCGGTAATGTGTACCAGATCCGGATCGAGCGGGCTGATCATACCGGTGCTCATCACCGGGCCGTTGAGCCAGTCGAATAGGCCCTGCCAGTACTCGGTGCCCACCAGCACGAGCGGCATGCGCTTGACCTTGTGCGTCTGCACCAGCGTGAGAACCTCGAACATCTCGTCGAACGTGCCAAAGCCGCCGGGAAATACGATGGCGCCCGAGCTGTACTTAACGAACATGGTTTTGCGCACAAAGAAGTAGCGGAAGTCCATGCCGAGGTTCACGTATTTATTGAGCCCCTGCTCGTGCGGCAATTCAATGCCTAGGCCAACTGACTTGCCGTTGACACTCGCCGCTCCCCTGTTGGCCGCTTCCATGATGCCGGGGCCGCCACCGGTGATGACCGCCACGCCACGTTGCGCGATCTTGCGCCCGACGGTACGCGCCGCCTTGTAGAGCGGATCGGTCTTGGGCGTGCGGGCGCTACCGAAGATGGTCACCGCAGGTCCAAGCTCGGCAAGCGCGCCAAAACCATCAACGAACTCTGCCTGAATGCGCAGCACGCGCCACGGGTCGGCATGCAGCCAGTCGGTCGAGTCCTCGGGCGCCAGCAGGTTGGCGTAGGTGTTGTCCTTAGGAATCATGGGGCCGCGCATGACCACGGGGCCGCGGCGGTACGTCTCGTCGTAGACAGGCTCGCCCTCGACGTTCTCATTCTTAATCATGGGTACTCCTATCGAGAAAAAGAAAAACGGGCGGGGTCGACGCTGTGCGCCAAACACCCGCCCGAACATCAACTATTCGGTATGGTACCCACGATGCATCAAGTGCTTGCAAGCTATCGGTCATCGGTCGCGCAAGCGGTGTTAGCGAACGTGATGACCGGCCGGCGCTCGCCCCTTGCCGTTGCCCGCGCTCTGCAAGCGCCCGTGCTGCTCTTAGTAATCCACCGCCGCAGGGCTGTTCATCCAGTCGCTCACGAACGCGCCGTAGCGGCCCTCGATAATGGCCTGGCGGGCCCGCTGCATAAGGTTGAGCAGGTAGTAGATGTTGTGCATCGAAAGCAGAATGCCGCCGAGCATCTCCTTCTGCGTGACCATGTGACGGATGAGCGCACGGCTGTAACCGCCCGTGCACACCGGGCAGGTGCAGGTGGGATCGATGGGACCGTCGTCGTGCGCAAAGCGAGCGTTGCGGAAGTTGAGGCGACCCTCGCTGGAGAATGCCGTGCCCATACGGCCGGTGCGCGTCGGCAGCACGCAGTCAAACATGTCGATGCCCACGCCAACGCCGCGCACGAGCGTGGTCGGGTTGCCGACACCCATCAGGTAGCGCGGCTTATGCTTGGGCATGTACTCGCTCACGAGCGGCGCCAGGGTCTCGAACATGGTCTCGTGATCCTCGCCCACCGAATAGCCACCGATACCATAGCCCGGGAAGTCGCCGCACTCCTCCAGATGGCGCAGCGAACGCAGGCGCAGATCCAGGTGCATGCCGCCCTGAACGATGCCAAAGAGCGCCTGGTCATCGCGGGTATGCGCCTTATAGCAGCGCTCGGCCCACATGCTCGACAGCTCAACGGCGCGCTCAACGTAGGCGCGCGTGGCGGGATAGCCCGGGCACTGGTCGAGCTGCATGCAGATATCGGAGCCGAGTTTCATGGCGATTTCCATGTTGTCCTCGGGCGTCCAAAACACGTGGCGGCCGTCGTAATCGTTGACGATAAAGCGCACGCCCTCATCGGTGAGCTTGACGGCATCGTTGTGGCTGAAGACCTGGAAACCGCCCGAGTCGGTGAGGATGGGGCCGTGCCAGTTCATGAACTTGTGCAGGCCGCCCAGCTCGGCGATGGTATCCTCGCCGGGACGCATGGACAGATGATAGGTATTGGCGAGCACGATCTGGGCGCCGAGCTTCTTGACAGTCTCGGTAGGAATGCCCTTGACGTTTGCCTTGGTGCCCACGGGCATAAAGATCGGCGTCTCGATGTCGCCGTGCGGGGTGTGCAGCACGCCGGCGCGCGCGTGCGTCGTCGGATCCTCGGCAATCAGGTCGAATTTAAAAAGGTTCTGGTCCATAAACTGGAACTCCTTGGTTGCGGTTCATACGCAAACCATTATACGGGCAACCCGCAAGAAGCACCGACTCGACAGAAACTGGTGCGAGGAGGATACGGCAGGGACACGGCAAATGAGCGTGGATTTTTGGACGCTTACCGGATGAGCGTGGATAATCTCCCACTTTTGCCCAAAGCACAGCCCAAAAACGGGAGATTATCCACTTTCATTCTGCGGGCACTCATTTAAGTACGTCCCCGATGAGTGGAGCTATTTACCAGCCACGGCAACGCCGATATTTTGGCAACGTCAGCGAGCGGGTCGCATTTGAGACAAGGTGCCGTGAAATGAAAGGGCGCTGACCTTCTGGTCGCGCCCTTGAAATTGAACGGCAGATTGTCCAAATGCGGCCCGCACAGCGTCGGCCGGTCCGCCGTTCGGTAGAACGGCGGAACCCCTAAGGACGCTGGCCCATGCCACCCTCGAGGGTGACGGTCTCGCCGTTCATATACTTAAAGTCGGGACCGCAGAGCTGAACGACAACGCGGCCGATTTCCTTCTCGACGTCGCCGTAGTGACCCGCCGGCGGCATGTGGACGTTGGCCTTGAACGCCTCGGGATAGGCATCCTGGAAGTTCTCGAGCGCGGCGGTCCAAGCAAGCGGGCAAACGATATTGACGTTGATGCCGTCCTTGCCCCACTCGTTGGCAGCGACGCGGGTCAGACCGCGGATGCCCTCCTTGGCAGCGGCGTAGCTGCACTGGCCATAGTTGCCAAACAGGCCGGCGCCCGAAGCAAAGTTGACCACGGAGCCCTTGGTCTCCTTCAGGTGCGGGTAGGCCTTCTGCATGTACAGGTAGGTGGCATACAGACCGGAGTAAATGGCGAGGTTGAACTGGTCCATGGTGTGATCGGCAATGGTCACGCCCGAGGCGCTGGCCTGAGCATTGTTGACGACGGCGTCGATGCGGCCGAACTCCTCAATAGCCTTGTCGATGACGTTCTGGACGACGGCCTCGTTGTCCTGACCAGCCGAGACATCGGCCTGAACAGGCAGAACCTTGACACCGTACTCGGCCTCGAGAGACTCCTTGGCGGCCTCGAGCTTGGCGACGTTGCGGCCAGTGATGACAAGGTTCGCGCCCTCCTTGGCAAATGCGATATCGATGCCGTAGCCGATGGAGCCAGCGGAGCCGTCCTTAAGCGTGGCCTTGCCGCCGCCGGTAACGATCACGGTCTTACCAGTGAAAAGTCCCATATAAAGTCCTTTCAAATCGCGACGGGCCTGCCCGTCGACTGCGCGCATCCAACTTCACGCGCCAAAAGCTGAAATGCAACTTTAGCGGGTTCAAGTGAAAAGAAAAGGCCTCGGCAGGCGAACGGCATAACGTCTTTCGGCGAAGGGATTGTCAAGTACAAACTGGATAAAGTGGCCGAGTTTTTGCTATCGACGCGAGCCATCGAACACGTTTTGAAACTTTGCTGCAGCGCGCGGGATGTCGGCGCGAGACTTTATCATAGGGTGACAAACAACGATGAGGAGCACATGCCTATGACAGACGAGCTGGACCCCCAGACTCAACAGCATATTGATGATTCCGCAGACGTCACTGCAGATGCTGACGCTGTGACCTGCGATGATATTGGCCTCGACGACCCCATCTTAGACGAAAGCGCTACGGCGGAAACCCCCGGCGCCGAAGATGCAGGCGAGCAAAACGACGATGCGCCCGCTCAGGACGACCACCCCGTACAGGATACTGCTCCGCAAGCTGCGGGCCCTATCGAGGTTTCTTCGGAAGAAGAGCTCGACGCCGTCATGGACTCCATGATGGATGCCGTCAAAGCGATGAAAGACGCCGTGGCCGACGCTGACGTTGACGCCGAGGAAGAGGAGGCCGCCGAGGCGGCCTCGACCTTTGTGCCCGGCGAGACTCCGGTTGCCGACCAGGGCAGCACCATGCCCTCGTTTCTGCAGCTCGAGCATCCCACGATTGGCGCCGATGCGGTCGACCCGCACGCAGCAGGCTTTTCTGTGATCGAGGGCGGTACCGGCAATATCGCCGTGCCGCAGGCTGCCGATGCGGACGCTGCCGACACCGCTCGCCCGACCGCCCCGCACTCCTCCGCCGCGAGCCGCGATCTGGGGACCGCTGTCTCGAACACTGCGAACGCCGTGGGCACCTTTATCGCCCAGGGCGCCTCGGCCATGCGCGAGATGAACGCCGCGAAAAAGGCACTTGCCGATGCCCGCGCCCACCTGGCCGAACTTGAGCAGCGCATTGCCGATCAGGCCGAGGAACTCGAGACGCGCCAGGATATCGCAGGCCGCTACGACCAGATCGTCGCCGACCAGCGTCAGGCGATCGCCACAGCGCAAAAGACCGCTGCGGCAGCCGAGATTGACCGTGATGCCCACGCCGCCAAAGCGACAGAGCTCAAGGGTCAACTCGAACAAATGAAGACAGAGGATGACGCGACTGAGCTCCGTCTGAAGGCCGCGCTCGATGCCGTGGAGGCCCGCGAGGCGAGCTCGCGCGAGACCGGCAACCGCCTCGTTCGACGTCTTGAGGATTCCAAGCGCATCCGCGACAAGGTGAAGGCAGAGCGAGACGCCGGCATTGCCGCCGCACAACAAACCGTCGACGCCACGCGCGCCCAGCTCGAGACGCTGCGTCATGAGTATGCCGAGCTGCAACGCAATCCCTCGGCAAATCCCGCCAACTATACGGTGCGCACCAGCGAGCTCTCGATGCAGATTTCCGACACGGCAGATGCCCTGCGTAAAGCCGAAGAAGATGTCCCGCGCATCACCGCCGACCTTGAGCATTCACTTGCCGCAGCCGAGCAGGCCGTCGAGCAGGCTCAAGCCCCTATCGCCGACGCAAAACGCGCGCACCAAGCCGTGACGACCGAAGCCGATGCCGCGCGCGACGAGCTGCAGTCCGCAAAAACTGCCGCTGCGACGCGCCAGCGAGAGCTGCGCGAAAAGATTGCCACGCAGGACAAGGCACGCCGCGAGCAAGAGCAGGCCATCGCAAACGCCCGGGCAGATGCCGCGCATGCGCAGTCGATTATCGAGCAGGCGACCGAGGTGCACGATCATCCCGAGATCACCGAATCGCTCGCCGGGTCCTTGGCACGTGACAAGGCCGAGCATACCGAGACCGAGCGCGAAGTTGCCCAACTCGAGGCCGCCGAAGACGACGTGCGTAAGCGAACCCGCGACTCACGCATCAAATTCACCGGCGCCATCGTCTGCATCGTCGCCGCAATCCTGGCGATCATCCTAGTCTGGCTGTTCGCAAGCAAGTAGTCATTGGGGACGTTCTTAAACGACTAGTCAAACAAGAACGTCCCCAACGACTAGCCCAATGACGAGAGTGGATAATCTCCCACTTTGAGCCCCCAAGCAGGCCAAAAACGGGAGATTATCCACTCTCATTCTGCAGGCACTCATTTAAGTACGTCCCCAATGAGTACCTGCCGATGCTTTGGCAAAGTCAGCGAAAACGCCCCTAAGCGAGCAAGGTGACGTGAAAGAGGAGGGCATTGACCTTCTGGTCATGCCCGACGATTGAACGTCAGATTGCCGCTT
>JAIIWC010000013.1 GCA_022745215.1 Collinsella sp.
GCTGCTGGGGCATGGCGGCGGGGCGCTGCTGCGGGGCAGCAAACTGCTGCTGGCCGGCGCGCGGGGCGCTGGCGGCACGGCTTGCCGCGGAGTTGTTCTGACCCAGGCCGTTTTGATAGGCGCGCTCTTCTTCGTATAGGCGGCCGAGCGTGGGGGCATCGACGTTCTCGGCAAAGACCGAGAACTTGCCGGCGCGCAGCTGCGGATCGATCATAAAGCGCACGAGGGGCTCGCCGACAAAGACATAGCGGCGCTTTTCGGCCTGCGCTTTCACAAACTCGCGGACCTCGCGCGAAAGCTCGGGGTAGAACGGGGCGAGCATGGGATCGTCGTCGGCGGCGATCAGGATGGTATAGAGTGCCGGCGCCGTGTTGACGCCGTTAATCACTAGAGTCTGATCCTCCATGTCGCGAGCGGCCTGCTTGGCAAGCTTCTTAAAGGAGAACGGGGCACGGGTGGCACCGAAGATGCCGGCCACGTGGTCCTCGAAGATGTTCAGGAAGTTCACGAAAGATCACTCTCCGTATAGGTTCTTTGGTATCCGAGCAAATATAGGCATATCCCAACGATTATAGAGGATAGGGTTCCCGCAACTGCCGCCTTGGCGGCGACCGCGGCTGCAAGGCTGGCAATTTCCATATGGTGTGCAAGACAGGATGCCACTGCGCAGCCGATGCCGGTGACGGCGATGGCGGCGATTGCGGCAAGGTTTGAGTCCTGGTCGGCACGCTTGGCATGGGCATTGAGCAGCGCAGATGACGCCGCGGCAGTTGTTGCGACCAGCACAAAGGCAGCCCAAAGGAGCGGGTCTTCCAGCGCTGCGGCAACGTTACCGAGCCCCAGCACGCCTCCGGCTGAAAGCGCGACCGTGGCCAGACGGGCAAAAAGCACGCCCATGCCCGTTGCCGCGGCGGCGCTTGCCGGGCCGAGCCAAAATGACGCGACGCCGGCGGCGACCCCAGCTGCCAGGAAGGTATTGCCAGTCAGACAGCCAAGCGCGAGTGCACAGGTGAGCGCGGCGCTCGCGGCGGCCTCGGTGCGACCCCAGGCGATCCACCAACCGGACATGGCGGCGGCAAAGATCACCGCGACGGGCAACATCGACAGGATGCCCTGCGCCTGCATGGTGGCGTTGGCCATGAGCACCAAAAAGCCCACAGCCGAGATGGCCGAGCCGATCTGGGGGGCCAGGCCAGCCGCCGCTCCGATCGCGATAGCCGCAATGACCAGGCCGGGAAGCGCCGCGACCCCGGCCGTTTGCATCAGTAAAAAGCTAAAGGTGCCGCACGTTAGCGCCGAGATAGCGTGCATGGTGTAGTCGCGCGCATGGCTCCAGCGCGTGCCCGCCCAGCCGAGCGCGGGGTCGACCTCGATGGCGTCGTCCTCGTAGTACGACGGCTCGATATCGTTGAGCTCCTGCTCGTCATCCGAAAGCTCGCCAACCATTTGCTCCAGACTGCGACGGCCCTCGCGCACGCTGCCCAGACCGGCAAGGAGTTGGTCGCAAAATGCCTCGATGCTGTTGGGGCGGTCCTGCGGCATGGGGGAGAGCGCGCTCATGAGCGCGGCCTCGGCTCCCGGGGGAAAGTGTGGTATCAGCTCGCTGGGATAGGTGGCGCCGCCGATGATGCGGTCGAGCGAGTCGGCGGGCGTGGCCGCCATAAAGGGAGCGCTGCCGCACAAGCCCTCATAGATAACGCAGGCAAGGGCAAAGACATCGGCGCGTTCGTCGACCGTGCCGGTCTCGATATCGAGCTGCTCGGGCGGCATGTAGCCGATGGTGCCGCCGCGCGAGCCGCCAAAGCCACCGGCGGACGACAGTCGCGCCATGCCAAAGTCGGTGAGCTTTACATTGCCCGAGTGGTCGATGAGCACGTTGGCGGGCTTAATGTCCAGGTGGAGTACGCCATTGCTATGGGCGAAGGCGAGCGCCTGACCCAGGGCATCGGCAATGGCCGCGGCCTCGTCAAAGGTGAGCGAGTGGCCGTCCACGCGATGCAAAAACTCGGCGAGCGACATGCCATCGACATATTCCATAACCAGGTAGGCATAGGCGGTGTCGTGCGTAAAGTCGATGACCTGCACGATATTGGGATGTTGAAGCATGGCGGCAGTGTGTGCCTCGCGCAGGACATCCATGATGTCGCTGGCGGGCATGCCGGCACCGTTGATAAGGGGGATGCGCTTAATGGCGACGCGGCGGCGCAGGTGCGTGTCGCGGCAGATCTCGATGGAACCAAAACCGCCGGTCGCAAGCGTCTCGAGCGGCTGGTACCGCTTGAGCAGCTCGCGAGAGCTGGTGCCCTCCAAAGGAACGTCCGGCGAGAACCGGGCGGTATGTTGCGAGAAAAGCGGCATGGCCAACCCTCGTGCGTTTAAAGTTCGTTTGCGAGCGGCGGGCGCGGGGCCGAGCCATTCGCGGTGGCATAGATGCTGCTAGTGTAGCACGCTCGGGTGCATGGGGAGGATAGCGGGATGCGAGGCTGCCTGTCTGACTTGGCCTTAGCGCTTCTTCTTGTTCTTCTTCTGCTTGCGTTGCTTGCCCTTGGTCTCCTGGGGCTTGTCGCCCTGTTTGGCTTCGGCAGCGGCCTTTTCTGCCTTCATCTTCTTGCGTTTGGTCTCGATGCGGAGTTTTTTGTTGATGCGTGCCTTGAGGAAGGAGCCAAACTGCTCGGCATCGCCACGCACAAAGGTGTCCTTGGGGATCGTCACGCCCTGGTCGGCGAACATGGCCACAAAGATGCGCTCGCCGTCGAGCACGTGGTCGAGCTTCTCAAACGGGAAGAACTGCGACTTGCCGCTCTTGCCCCAGACCATCAGGCCGTCCTCGTTGGCGGCGACGCGGCGGTAGCGGCCGCCCATGGACTCGTCGGCCTCGACGGCATCGATATAGTCGCGGGCGAGCGTGTGGTGCAGGTTCTTGCTCCACCAGGCCAAAAAGGCGCCGAATACGATCAGGACGACGCCGAACTTGATCCAGTTGCCTCCGGCTACCAGCATGCCAACACCCAGCAGGGCGGCAATCGCGGCGGCGACGTACAGGGATCCGCGGCGTCTGGGCGAGGCGACTAGGCGGGCGAAGTCGGTGACGAGGTCGTTTTCGTACTGGTACTCGTTGAGGTACAGGATGCCGTCGTCGGCTGCGGCCTGCTCCTCGAGCGCGACCTCGACCTGGTCGGCTGCTTCGGAGGGAACGAGGTTGCTCTCTGCGTCTGCCATGCTCTTTGGACTCCTATCGCGGCGGGCTCGCCGTACGGGTTATTATGGAATGCAGTATGCCGTGCGACCGCATGGTCGTCGCGGCAACAAGACTCAGTATACCCGGGGGAGCACCCATGGAATCGTTGTACCGAAAGTATCGCCCGCTCACCTTCGACTCCGTGGTGGGCCAGCAGCATATCGTCTCGACGCTCGAGCACGCCATCACCGAGGGGCGCCTGTCCCACGCGTACCTGTTCTGCGGACCGCGCGGCACGGGCAAGACCACCATGGCGCGCATCCTTGCCAAGGCGCTGCTGTGCCGCAATGCCGAGGCGGCCCGCGCCGAGGGCGCGAGCGGCTGCATGCCCGACGGCACCTGTGAGGAGTGCGAGCTCATCGCCGAGGGCAACCACCCAGACGTCTACGAGCTCGATGCCGCAAGCCGTACCGGCGTAGACAATGTGCGCGAGGAGATCATCAACTCCGTCAACTTTGCCCCGGTGCGCGGCAAGTACAAGATCTATATCATCGACGAGGTCCACATGCTCACGACGGCGGCGTTCAACGCGCTGCTCAAGACGCTCGAGGAGCCGCCGGCACACGTGATTTTTGTGCTGTGCACCACCGACCCGCAAAAAATTCTGGAGACCATCCTCTCGCGCTGCCAGCGTTTCGATTTCCACCGCATCGGTAACGAGGATATCGAGCGCCGCCTGGCATACGTGTGCGAGCAGGAGGGCTTCGACTACGACGACGAGGCGCTTGCCATCGTGGCACGCCATGCCAAGGGCGGCATGCGCGACGCGCTCTCCACGCTGGAGCAGCTGAGCGTCTTTGGCAACGGCACCGTGCATGCGGACGATGCCCGCTCGCTTTTGGGCGAAGTTTCGGACCAGATTCTGGGCGAGTTTGCGCGTGCCATTGCCGATCGTGATGTCGCCGAGCTGTATGGGCTCATTCGCGCGCAGGTCGAGGAAGGCAATGACCTGCTTGAGCTGACGCGCGACCTGGTGGCGCATGTGCGCGATGTGTACGTGGCCTGCGTTGCCGGCGCCCGCGCCGAGCTGTTTGAGGGCGGGGCCGAGCAGGCCGAGGCGCTTGCTGCCGAGGCCGCTGCCTTTGGCGAGCATCCTGCCGATCGTTTGGCTCGCGTGCTGACGGTGCTCGACGATGCCGCCTTGGAGATGAGGGGCGCGAGCGACGTGCGCCTGGTGCTCGAGATCGCCTGCACCCGCCTGGCACGTCCCGAGGCCGATCTGACCATTGAGGCCCTGGCCGAGCGCGTGGCGCGCTTGGAGGCCATGGTTGCCAACGCCGCCGTTCCGGCGAGCGTGGCTGCTGCTCAAGCGAGTGCGTCTGCGGCTGTCGTGGCTGCACCTGCGACGACACAGCAACCGACGCTGATCTCGGGTGCCCGAGCTGTTACTCCTGCGGCGACCGCCGCCCCCGCTGCTACGTCCGCGCATCAGGGTGGCATGCCTTGGGACCGCGGCGCTGCTGTTCCAGCTGCCCAGCCTGCGCCCAAGTCCGCGGCTCCGGCTCCCGCGTCCAAACCTGTAACGCCTGCGCCTCAACCCGTTACGGCTCCCGCGCCTGCTGCATCGACCGTGCCGGTGTCCAAGCCCAACACTGCCGCTCAGGTTGCTGCCGCCGGCGCCGCCGAGACCCCCGCGGTCGAGGATGCCGGTGAGCTCCAGCGCAAATGGGCCGAGGTCGTCGAACGCGTCAAGGCCCGTCAGGCCTCCTACGCAGGGCTTTTGCTCAATGCCCGCGCCACGTCAGATGACGGCTCCAAGCTCACGGTCTCGTTCCCCGCGGGCTCGACCTTTGCCATCAAGATGCTCGGTCGCGCCGACACGCAGTCGGTGGTCCTGCCGACGGTCTGCGCGGTCTTCGGTCGTCGTACCGTCGACTATGTCCTGGATGGGGGTGGCACGCCGGCTCCTCAACATGAGGAGCATTCTCCATCTGCACGGGCTGCGGCATCTGCGGACCCGCAACCCGTGTCCTCGGCGGCCCCTGCATCCTCGAGCGCCAGCGCGACGCAGCCAAAAGCGGCACCGGTGGCGGCACCGACCCCGTCGGCGCCTGAACCCGCTGCGCCCAAACCGGCTGTTCCGATCCCCGCGCCTGCGCCCAAGTCATCCGACCTGGCCAAGGCCCCCTGGCTGCGCTCCGACAACCCCGCCGGCGCTCCTGCCACGGGCAAGCTCCCGACCGAGCCCGCACCCCGAGCGCCCGAGCGCGCGTCCGCTCCCACGGCTCAGCCCGCCGCGCCGTCTGCGCCGTGGGAATCCGAGCAGGTTCCCTACGACGATGCCATGGTCGGCGGTTTTGCTGCCGATGCCGGCGGGGACGATCTGCCCCCGTTCGACGTGCCGGGTGCGGCGTCCGCGCCCAAGCCCGCTGCAACTGCCCCCAAAGAGGAGGACGCTCCTGCGGCTCCCTGGGAGTCCAACCCCGGCGCGGGCAGCCCCTTCGGCCATCAGGGCGCAGCCCCAAGCATCCCGCAGACCGAGGACGAGGCCAAAGCCCTCATCCGCAGTGTCTTCGGCCAAGCCACCATCTTCAAACCGGTGGAGTAGCTGTACGGGCGGGTATACTGCTCAAGAAGAGACTTCTTTGAACGGAGCGAGCTTATGATGTGGGAATATGTCCGCCTTGAGGACGATACGCAGGTTTCGTATTCCGAAGTCCGTGAGGACAACACGGTGAAGGTCGTTGTGGAGCGCCCGCGCGATTGGGGCTTTGACACGGCGGAGTGTATCTTACCGGCATTTAATTGGGTGTCGCACGAGGGATTTAGCGAAGCGGACCTCAAAGAGCTCGATGATTTTGTGCGTAACAACGCCCCGCTCATCTTGCGTTTTGCTTACGAAGGCGGACGAGCCTATGCCTAGTCTTTTCCGACTCGGGCCGTACATCATCTTTTTCTGGACAGGGGAGAACAGCGCTCGCTGGACTTAGGTCTTCTGATCCTTCGGGGAATCTTTGTCCGAGCGCATTTGTGTTTCGGACATGTGCAACGTGGCGCCGCGGATCTCGCATTCGAGCAGACAGGTACGTGACGGGTGGCCTTGGAAATTGAGGTCGATACGATACGTCGCATGGCTGTCCGTGAACTGCACTTGCTCGGCGTTGACGGTTGCTCCGATTGTCGAATAGGTGCCCAGCTCGGCATTGACAATCTCTGAGTCCTTTATCTTGACCTTGAACTCTTGGTAGAGGGACGGGCTGTTGTAGTAAACGGTTCGGGTTCCGTCGGCGCACTCGTCGGTCGCTTCCCATTTAACAACGGGCTGGTCCGAGCCGGCTACCAGCAGTTCTGCTCCAAAGGCTATAGCGTGGGTGATGATAACCAGTAATACCCAACCGGCAAAGAGATAGAGAAGAAAATATGCAACGGGGTGTTTTGAGCGGATGTTTTGGAGCGCGTCGGGGGCATTCATGGGGCACCTCCAAATTGCTGTCTTTGACAATCAAATTTTACCATGCCGTCATGAGCGCCACCTCGAGCAGCGGTTCGGCATTTAGCCATTTAGTGGTACGCATAAAATGTTGGATTCCGGCTCCACAAGATTTAGCTTTCAATATTATTCAGATGCGAATTATTCAACTTTGCATAATCTTTGGGTGCGGCTTGCACTCCAGGACATGTATATCGACTGAGGTAGCGTGTCCGCCCCGCTTGCTGGCCTCGCGCCGTGGTACGATTTTTGAGTTTGAAAGCCCCGCCGCGTCCCGGCTGCCCTTGCAGCTTGGCGTGCGGCCGCACGTAAAGGAGCCATTATGGCCGGTATGAACATGCAGCAGATGATGAAGCAGGCCCGCAAGATGCAGGAGCAGCTTGCCGCTGCGCAGGAGAACCTCAAGTCCCAGACCGTCGACGCCTCTGCCGGCGGCGGCATGGTCAAGGTGACCGTTAACGGCGAGATGGAGCTCGTCAACCTCACCATCGACCCCGATGCCCTCGATCCCGAGGACGTCGATATGCTGCAGGACATGATCATGGCTGCCGTCAACGAGGCCGTTCGCGGCGTCAACGAGCTTGCCAGCAAGCAGATGGGCGCCATCACCGGCGGCCTCAACATCCCGGGCATGCCGTTCTAAGACACGCATATATATGAGTGCGAATCACAGTCTGCAAAAACTGCTCGATGAGCTGGGTCGTCTGCCGGGCATTGGTCCCAAGTCGGCCCAGCGCATCGCCTATTACCTGCTCGAGGCCGATGCCGAGGAGGCCCGCCGCCTGGCCGAGGCCATCCTGGAGGTTAAGCAGGAGGTCCATTTTTGCAGCCGTTGCTTTAACTACGCCACGGCCGACGAGTGCTCCATCTGCCAGGACCCGATGCGCGATACCACTCGCATTTGCGTGGTGGGCGAGCCGCGCGACGTCCAGGCAATCGAGCGCACGGGCAGCTACCATGGCCTGTACCATGTGCTGGGCGGCGTGATCAGCCCCATGGACAAGATCGGTCCCGAGCAGCTGCATATCCGCGAGCTGCTTGCGCGCCTGGGCCACGAGGACATCCACGAGGTCATTATCGCCACCAACCCCAACATTGAGGGCGAGACCACGGCGAGCTACCTTGCTCGCACCATCAAGCCATTGGGCGTTGAGGTATCGCGTCTTGCGAGCGGCCTTCCCGTGGGCGGCGACTTGGAGTATGCCGACGAGCTTACGCTCGGCCGCGCTATCGAGGCCCGCCGCGCGATCTAGGCGGCGCCAGCTCCGCGGTATGTCCCGTCGGCCTGCCGCACGGGGCGCTCATAATCGAGCGCGCGTTCATGCATTTGTTGTGCAACAAACCTGCTTTTCATCCGCTTATCGCGTGGATGGGTCCGCTTGCACCTCGTATTTGTCCATTCGTTGCGCAACCTTTTGGGTTCGCTGATACACTCAAATGTTGATATGAAAGAATGCGCCGCTCCTGAGCGGCGTGTTTTTGTTGGAGGAGAACGCATGCGGCCCGGGGGCACTCAGACAAAGCGTGGCGCCACGGTGCGCATGCGACGCCGGCTGGGCCTGGCGCCTCGGGCGTATGTGCTGCTGTCTTGCTCGCTCGTGCTGGTCATAGCCGGTGTTTCGGCTTATGGTATGACGGTGCCGTCCATGGTGCAGGCGCATGCTGCGCGCGAGCTGCATATTGGGCGCAAGGCCAAAAGCGACTTGGGAACGACAACTGGATATGCGTGGGCGAGCGTGGTCTCGCATGTTGTGTTCGGTGGCGACGATGCGGACAGTCCCGAAACATCGGACAACGAGGTTACGCTGGCAAACGGCAAGACCATCGTGCTCACCAACACCAAGATCATCACGAAGCTTTCCAATAACAGCGTGGCTTCTGTCATTAACAAGGCTGAGCAGCAGAAGGAGCAGGATACGCAGCAGGCGGGTAAGCCCGGCGGCTCGGACGGGTCCGGTTCTGGCACCGGTTCGGCGGGTTCGGACGGCGGTTCCGGTTCGGGCTCCGCCTCTGGCGGTGGATCTTCGAGTGGCGGCTCGACGGACGGCGATGCCGGCGGGGGCACGGGCACGGGTGGCCTCTCGGCTGCCGAGGAGGAGAGTATCCACAGTTGGCTCGTGACCAAATACAACATGCTCGATGGCTATGTCGCCCGCGCCAATAGCGTGGTGTCGACCTATAACGCCACGGGCGATACCGGACCGTGCGATAGCCTGGTCAATGACATGTTTGTCATCCGCGCCGAGTTTGGCCGGCAGACGTTTCCTCCCCAGTCAAAGTGGTATCGACAATTCGCCAACCTGTGGGGCTGCTACACAAACCTGTGTCAATGGGTCGGACATTACGGCGACGATAACGTCGCGCTCAACAACTTCAATAACAATGTGGCGGCGATCGCTCTATGATGACCAATCTCGTTTCCGCCACAACCCAATCGCTTGCCCACGATCCCATGGTGGGCCTGCGCCTGGCGCGCGTCGACGGGTTTGAGCCGGCCGTCGCCCTGGGCACGGACGAGCTTCCCGCCTACCTGCGCCGTTTTACGATGCTGTTTGCCGACGACGCCACCATGCGCCGCGGCGGCATCGGCCGCGTGACGCGTGCCGTCAACGCGCAGGGCGAGGCCGTGGCGCTCAAGCAGCTCATCTTGCCGGCGCGCGACGAATTTGATGACGATGTCGCCCACGAGGCGCTGGTCACCAAGTTCAAGGCGGCGTTTCGCGAGGAATATGAATGCCATCGTGCCCTTTCGGGCCTTAAGGGCTTTCCCCGCCTATACGGGTGGGGCGAGGTCGACGGCGTGCCCGCGATTGTCATGGAGTGGGTCGAGGGCGAGACGCTCGCTCGCCTGCGCTCGCGCCTTGCCGTGGACGATGCCGGGCGTCTGTCGCCGCTCGTGGCGGCGCGCCTGGGTCGCGACCTGTTCGATCTGCTCTGCCGCATGAGCTTGGTAGGCGAGGGGTTCGTCCATCGCGATATCTCGCCCGCTAATATTATGGTGCGCACGGCGCGCCTGCCGCTCGACCGACAGCTTGCCGAAGGCACTTTCGACCTGTGCTTGATCGACTTTGGCTCGTCGCTGGCGCTCGAGCCCGCCTCTGCGGTGGCCGGCACCGGCGGCAAGGCGTCGTTTACCGAGCGCTATGCCACGTTGCGCCGCGCGACGGTGGCCTACGCCCCGCCCGAGATGCTCACCGACGATATCCCCGACCTGCGCATGCTTCGCATGTCGCCGGCAATCGATGTCTATGCGGCGGCGAGTACGGTCTACGAGCTCATCGCCGGTGTCGCGCCGTACGAAGTAGCGCCGGGTGCGTCGGGTACTTCGGGCTCGCGCAAAAAGACGCGCGATATTGCCAGCCCTTATCGCCTCAAGATGGATACGCTGCCCGATTATCCCGTCGGCGCCCACGCGCCCGGCTGCGACTTGACGCAATTGCTGCGACGCGAGCCCGATGTGGCACTTGCCGCGGCCGAGCAGGCTCAGCAGCTGGGGCTCGATCCAAATTCCGAGGATCTGCGCGATGCGCTGGCGTTTGTCGACGCTCAGCTCTTCGATGTGGTGATGGCCTGTCTGTCCTGCCATCAGGAAGATCGTCCCGAGCCGGCTGCGGTGGAGGCGGCGCTCTCGGCATTTTGCGACCACTATGCGCAAAATGTCGCCCGCTCGCTTCGCGCCGAGCCGCTCATGCCGTGCCCGATGGAGGTATCGGGGCACACGGCCCGGCGCGCGGCGATGGTTGGTGCGACGGCGGTATGCGGCGTGCTTTGGGCTGTGGTCGTGGTATCAGCGGCGCTGTTGGCGTCGGGCGCCCATGTGACGCTCGTCGTGGGACCGCTTATGTGGTCCGGGAAGCTGCCGGCCATTATCGCCGCGCTGGCGTTGGCGCTGCCGGGCGTGGCGGGCATTGCCGCCGGGGCCTTGGCGCGCGATCGCCGTGCGGGATTCCTGCAGGGCGTGTTGGCCCTTTCCGCCTGCGAGGTCCCGGCTCTGGCCGCACTCGCATGTACCGTGTTTTCCCAGCATGGCGTGGCGGGTGGCCTGGTGGCCGCCATAATTGCAACCTATGCGCTCACGTGGTTTTTGCTGGCGATGGGGTTTGCCTTCGAGCTTCCCGTCGTGTCAGCACGACGTGCGAAAACTCCCATGGCGACGCCGCTTGCCGGCGGAGCCGCGGCTGCCCGCGCCTTTGGCGGGCCGGCCGAAGTATCCGACACTATCTCTGCGACCAAGGAGGGCTAAGCCATGGCTTCTCAAGCCGAGCTCACCCCGTGCGGGGCAATGTTTGACATCTTTAAGCGCGCAGCGCACCTGAGCCATATCGAACTGTGCGGCCTGGTGCTCTCGAGCCGCCCGCTCGCCGACGGCCGTAGTCCGCAGAGCCGTGCCGCCGATCGCTCCTGGGTTTCGCGCTTTATCGTGCGCGCGCCGGTCGGCACGCTGCAGGAACGTTATTTTGCCGATTACGGCACCTCGGCCGCGCGCATTATGTCGCAGCTGGCCCTGCGCCGCCGCAATCCCATGGACGCCGTGGCCGTGACCAATATGGTGTGCGGCCCCGCTGGCGAGCCCATGGTGCGGGCACTCGAGGAATGCCATCAGGACACGAATCTCTATCGCAATGCGCTAGAGCGCCTGTCGCAGGCGGCTGAGCTCATGCCCGCCGAGCGCGCCGAGGCCATCCTGGTGCTGTTTGTCGCCGTGGGTTGCTCGGCAGATGTCCGCTCGTCGGTGACCTATGCCATCGACTACGCTCATGCGACCTGTGGCGGCGCCACGTCGACGCCGCGCTCGCTGAGCACATCTTCAGTCACAGGCGAGCACGAGGCTTCGCCGGCGCATCCGCTGGGACTGCTGCGCGTGCAAAACGGCTATGTGGTGAGCGCCCCGCGCTGGATTCAACCGAGTGAGGAGGGCGTCGAGATCGGCGCGCTGGCTACGGGGGAGGGCGACATTACCGACGTCGGCGACGACGTCTCGGCTCGTCATGCCCATATCTGGTGCGACGATTCTGGCACATGGTTTGTCGAGGACCTGTCGTCCACGAACGGCACCGTGGTGGTAAACGGGGCCACGAGTGTGTGTATTCAAGTAGAGCCCGGCCGCTCCGCCCAGCTCAATCCCGGCGACGAGCTCAAACTCGGCGAATCCACCACCTACGCCATCCTCCTCGGCGCCCTCTAACCGACAGATAGGGACGCTCCTTTTCTGTCGGCACTTGGGGACACTCCTTGGCGCGCCAGAGCCAGTCGCCCGGGGATGGGGGGACCATTTTGGCCCTTGACGGTCACCCGAGGTAAACCTTTACCGCCCACCTATATTTGCCGAAATATGGCCTGACGGCGGGGTACAATAAACCCGCATGCGGATTTCCGTTGCGGGCGCTTCCCATCGCCGGGGCGTGCCCGGGAGCATCCGGCATGCGGCCTTTGCGGCGCTCGGTCATGTGCAAGACGGGTAGCTGGGCCTGTGGAGCGCGTGCAGCTCTCCTCGCCTCGGCAGCCTTCTCTCCACGCCATGTACCTGCCGCTGAGTCCGCCTGTCAGATGATCGGAAGCAACAACGAAAATCCCATCACGCCAACATCCCGGCGATCGCCGGGGCCTGTATACCTATATGAGAGGAGAGGGGTATATGGCGCGTAAGTTTAAGTCTATGGACGGCAACGAGGCGGCCGCATATGTTTCGTATGCGTACACCGAGGTAGCGGGAATTTATCCCATTACGCCGTCCAGCCCGATGGCCGACCATGTCGACCAGTGGGCGGCCCAGGGTCGCAAGAACATCTTCGGCACCCCGGTCAAGGTCGTCGAGATGGAGTCCGAGGCAGGTGCAGCAGGTACCGTTCACGGTTCGCTGGGCGCCGGTGCGCTGACCACCACCTACACGGCTTCTCAGGGTCTGCTCCTGATGATCCCGAACATGTACAAGATCGCGGGCGAGCAGCTCCCGGGCGTCTTCCACGTCTCCGCGCGTTGCGTCGCTTCCCACGCCCTGAACATCTTTGGCGATCACTCCGACGTCATGGCCTGCCGTCAGACCGGCTTCGCCATGCTCGCCGAGGGCAACGTCCAGGAGGTCATGGACCTCTCGCCGGTGGCTCACCTTGCCGCCATCGAGGGCAAGACTCCGTTCCTTAACTTCTTCGACGGCTTCCGCACCAGCCACGAGATCCAGAAGGTCGCCATGTGGGACTACGAGGATCTGGCCGAGATGTGCGACATGGACGCCGTCCAGGCTTTCCGCGACCACGCGCTCAACCCTGAGCACCCGCACACCCGCGGCAGCCACGAGAACGGCGACATCTTCTTCCAGAACCGTGAGGCCTGCAACAAGGTCTACGACGAGCTTCCCGCCGTCGTCGAGGGCTACATGAAGAAGATCAACGAGAAGCTCGGCACCGATTACGGCCTGTTCAACTACTACGGCGCTCCCGATGCCGACCGCGTCGTCGTGTGCATGGGCTCCTTCTGCGACGTGCTCGAGGAAGTCATCGACTACCTCAACGCTCACGGCGAGAAGGTCGGCCTGGTCAAGGTTCGTCTGTTCCGTCCGTTCTCCATCAAGCACTTTGTCGACGTTCTCCCCGAGACCGTCCAGAAGATTGCCGTCATGGACCGTACCAAGGAGCCGGGTTCCATCGGCGAGCCGCTCTACCAGGACGTCGTCTCCGCTCTCTACGAGGCTGGCAAGACGGGCATCAAGGTTGTCGGCGGCCGTTATGGCCTGGGCAGCAAGGACACGCCTCCCGCGTCCGCGTTCGCTGTCTTCGAGGAGCTCAAGAAGGACGAGCCCAAGCGTGAGTTCACCATCGGCATTGTCGATGACGTAACCAACCTGAGCCTGCCCGAGGCCGAGGATGCGCCCAACACCGCAGCCCCCGGCACCATCGAGTGCAAGTTCTGGGGTCTGGGTGGCGACGGTACCGTCGGCGCCAACAAGAACTCGATCAAGATCATCGGCGACCACACCGACAAGTACGTTCAGGCCTACTTCCAGTACGACTCCAAGAAGACCGGCGGCGTTACCGTTTCGCACCTGCGCTTTGGTGATTCCCCGATCCGCTCGCCGTACTATGTGACCAAGGCCGACTTTGTCGCCTGCCACAACCCCAGCTACATCGTCAAGGGCTTCAAGATGGTCCGCGACGTCAAGCCGGGTGGCACCTTCCTGGTCAACTGCCAGTGGAGCGACGAGGAGTTCGCCGAGCACATGCCCGCCGTGGCCAAGCGCTACATCGCGAACAACAACGTCAACGTCTACCTGATCGACGCTATCGACCTGGCTGCCAAGGTCGGCATGGGCAAGCGCACCAACACGGTGCTCCAGTCCGCCTTCTTCGCGCTGGCCAAGGTCCTGCCCGCCGAGGACGCCCTGCAGTACATGAAGGACGCGGCTACCAAGTCCTACATGAAGAAGGGCCAGGCTATCGTCGACGCCAACCACAAGGCCATCGATGCCGGCGCTACCGCCTTCCGTAAGTTCGAGGTTCCGGCCGACTGGGCTACCGCCGAGGATGCCGCTCCCGTCGAGCTCTCCGAGGAGACCAAGTCCGCTATCGCCCAGCAGGTCAAGAACCTGCTCGAGCCCATCGATCGCATGGACGGCGACAGCCTGCCTGTTTCCGCCTTCGTCGGTTGCGCCGACGGCCAGTTTGAGCTGGGCGCCTCCGCATACGAGAAGCGCGGCGTCGCCGTGGTCGTTCCCCACTGGGACGAGACCAAGTGCATCCAGTGCAACCAGTGCGCCTACGTGTGCCCGCATGCCACCATCCGTCCGTTCGCGATGACCGAGGACGAGGCTGCCGCCGCGCCCGAGGCTACCCGCACGCTCGATGCCATGGGCCCCAAGGCCAAGGGCATGAAGTTCACCATGGCTGTGTCCCCGCTCGACTGCATGGGTTGCACCAACTGCGTCAAGGTCTGCCCCAAGGGCGCCCTCGAGATGGTTCCCACCGAGCAGGAGATGGACCAGCAGCCCGTTTGGGACTACATGGTCGAGAACGTCTCCGAGAAGAAGGAGCTCATCGCGGCCAACGTCAAGGGCAGCCAGTTTAAGCAGCCCTACCTGGAGTTCTCGGGTTCCTGCGCCGGCTGTGCCGAGACCGCCTATGCACGTCTGGTGACCCAGGTCGCCGGCGACCGCATGTTCATTTCCAACGCCACCGGCTGCTCCTCCATTTGGGGTAACCCCGCTGCCACCGCTCCTTACTGCAAGGACAAGGACGGTCACGGCCCGGCGTGGAACAACTCCCTGTTCGAGGACAACGCCGAGCATGGTCTGGGCATGGCCGTTGGCTATGAGGCCGTTCAGCACAAGCTGATCGCCGCTACCCAGGACATCATCGCTGCCGATGGTCCGTCCGATGAGCTCAAGGCCGCCGGCCAGGCTTGGATCGACTCCGTCAATGACGCCGAGGCCTCCAAGACCGCTGCCGCTGCCTACGTTGCCGAGCTCGAGAAGTGCGGCTGCGACGCTTCCAAAGCAATCCTCGCCGACAAGGCTTACCTCACCAAGAAGTCCTTCTGGATCTTCGGCGGCGACGGCTGGGCCTACGACATCGGCTTCGGTGGCCTGGACCACGTCCTGGCTTCCGGCCACAACGTCAACGTCTTCGTCTTCGACACCGAGGTCTACTCCAACACCGGTGGTCAGGCCTCCAAGGCCTCGAACCTGGGCCAGGTCGCTCAGTTCGCCGCTGCCGGTAAGGTGACCAAGAAGAAGTCCCTGGCCGAGATCGCTATGAGCTACGGCTACGTCTACGTGGCACAGGTTGCCATGGGCGCCAACCCGGCTCAGACCCTCAAGGCCATTCACGAGGCCGAGGCCTACGACGGCCCGTCCCTCATCATCGGCTACAGCCCCTGCGAGATGCACTCCATCAAGAAGGGCGGCATGCAGAACTGCCAGGCCGAGATGAAGAAGGCTGTCGAGTGCGGTTACTGGAACCTCTTCCGCTTCAACCCCGAGGCTGCTGCCGGCAAGAAGTTCTCGCTCGATTCCAAGGAGCCCGCGGGCGGTTATCAGGAGTTCCTGATGAACGAGGCCCGTTACGCTTCGCTGACGCGTTCCTTCCCCGAGCGCGCCGAGGAGCTCTTCAAGGAGAATGAGCAGGCCGCTATGGATCGCTATCAGCACCTGCTGAAGCTCAAGACGGTGTACAACGAGGCCTAAGTCTCCCACCGCAGGATCTGAGGGCTGACCTTCGCGGACGTCCTCGGACATGAAAGAACCCCCGCTGCGCACTACGTGCGGCGGGGGTTCTTTCGTCCTGCGGAGTGTCCGCGAAAGTCAGCCCTCAGATTCTGCTACGACTACGTCCTCGGATTGTGTGGGCTGATGAAGAACGTAGTTGGTCGGGCATTCCGTCCCCTTCGCTGTTTCGCGACTTTGCCGCGAAACCTCGCGTTACTTTGGGGATGGATGGGGGGCGTGGTTGTTGCGGCTTCTTATCCCTTTGCTTTTTCGCGGCTTTGCCGCGAAACGCGCAGCACTATGGAAAGGGCCGGTGACGTTGTTGTGTGCGTCTCCGGCCCTCTGGGTTTTACTTTGGCTCCCTGTGCGGGACTTTGTTGGTGCTACCTTGTCTCGCCGCTTTCTGTGCGTAGGCGGTAGCCGTGGACGAGGTCGCTAATAGCCGGCCAGGGAATCTGGCGGTCGACCCAAAATTGGAGCTGGACCAGATAGCGCTCGGTGGCGCGGGTGAGGGCCGCGAACTGTTCGTGAGTCTCTACCTGGGCGTAGAGGTCGTGGCTGTGGGCGAGGATTGCCGTGGTGTCATCCATTTTGCCGGTGACGTCGAAGGCGCCCGAGAACCAGTCGCACAGGCGCGCGGCACTGTTGTTGATCGTTGCGAGGTCGGCGGTGCCGTCGTTGGCGTTTTCGTTGGCCTGGGCTCGCAGGAGGGAGAGGGCGTCGGTGGCGTTCATACAGTAGCCGACGGTGAAGTTCCAGACGGCGAATTCGCGCCCGGTGTCGAGCTTGCGGCGGCGCATCAGGTCGATGTCGCGGGGCTCCTCGAGCATCATTTGGTCGGCGAGGGCTTCAAGTGCAGTGGTGTACTCAGCAAGGTCGAGCGTGAGCAGGGTGTTGATATCCATCATCTTTAGGCCTCCGCTTCGATCTCGACGATTTCGTTTTTAATATACATGCCCTGGTTGTCCCAGACATTGCGGCAGGCGGCGGCAAAGCGCTCGCGGTCGGCTTCGCAGATGCGGGCGAACATGTTGCAGGTGCCAAAGGGCTCGCACACATCAAAGAAGATGCAAATTGACGACCAGCCGCCATACCAGCTCACGGCGCCCGCCGGCTCGTGAAAGACGGGGTTCTCGATGTGCTCATAGTTGGCGATGGGGCCCGAGACAGGATACGTCACCTCGGCATCACAAATCTTTGCCGAAAAGATACGCGACTCGACCGGACAGGACGATTCGAACAGCTTGCATGTCTCGGGCGCTTCATCCCAGAGCATGTCGGCGAGAAACGTCTCGCCATTCAACGTGATCTTGAGCATTTTTGTCATAGTAAGGACCTCCTCAATCCGTCGCTCAAGGGGCTCGCTGGCGGATAAGGAGAAGACAGCAGCGGGGTCGCCGAACCCAAACTTCACGACAGATCCCTGTCGCCCCAGCCCGCGCTGTTCTTCGCTAAAGTACCATGCCGCAATTGCGCGCGCAATATCAGTTTTTGATTTTCTGGAAGCGGCAATCGACGAGACGGCTCGCCGGCTACCGGCCAACGCGCGGCATGGGCACTCGTCTATTCCTTAAGTTGGATGAAAAGCGCCATGTTATTGCAGGGTTGCATACTCGTTCAATAAGTGCATAGAATCTTGTATAGTGCGAGTAAGATTGTGCGCTATCTGTTTTGTGTTTAGCGGAGATATAGTTTGCATAATCTGGTCTAATCCCTGCTCTATTAAAATAAAGTCGCACGTAAATGGCGTAAATATGCCTAAGCTGGGCTTCTTTACGCTGAGCGGATAAAAACGACCGTTCACCGTTCAACTATTTTCAAAATGAATAAAATGAGCGATAAAGAGAATATAAACCTTAATAAACTCGCGTATTGCACGGACGCGGGTTATTAATGGGTTGTAGGCCTTTTACAGAAAGGATTCCAGCAATGTCTAAGCCTCTTGGCAAGCCCGATCGTATTGTCGTCGCCCTCGGCGGCAACGCCCTCGGCAACAACCCCGTCGAGCAGATCCAGGCCGTGAGCAACACCGCCCACGCTCTCCTTGGTCTTATCGAGCAGGGTAACGAGATCATCATCACCCACGGCAACGGCCCGCAGGTCGGCATGATCCAGAACGCCTTCGCCGCTGCCCACGACGCCATCGGCACCCCCGAGATGCCGCTGCCCGAGTGCGGCGCCATGTCCCAGGGCTACATCGGCTATCACCTGCAGCAGGGCATCGGCCGCGAGATGCACAAGCGCTATAAGCGTTGGCACGCCGCCACCGTCGTCACCCAGATCGAGTGCGACCCGGACGATCCCGCGTTCAAGAACCCGACCAAGCCGATCGGCCCCTTCTACACCGAGGAGCAGGCCAAGGAGTTCATGGCCGAGGATCCCTCCAAGGTCTTCGTCGAGGATTCCGGCCGCGGCTGGCGTCGCGTTGTCGCTTCCCCCGATCCCAAGAAGATCGTCGAGGCTGACTCCATCCTCAACCTGCTCGACAACGAGTTCATCGTCATCGCCTGCGGTGGCGGCGGCATCCCCGTCGTCCGCGACTACGAGAACAAGGGCTGCTACAAGGGCGTTCCCGCCGTCATCGACAAGGACCTGGGCGGCGAGCTGCTGGCCGAGGACTGCGACGCCGACGTTCTGTTCCTGCTGACCGCCGTTGAGCATGTCGCCATCAACTTTGGCAAGCCCAACCAGGAGGAGCTCGAGGACATCACCGCCGACGAGGCCGAGCGCCTGGCCGACGAGGGTCAGTTCGGCAAGGGTTCCATGGAGCCCAAGGTCCGCGCCGCCATCAAGTTTGCCCGCTCCCGCAAGGGCCGCACCTGCATCATCGGTGCCCTGGACAAGGCCGCCGAGACCATGGCCGGTCTCTCCGGTACCCGCATCCACGAGTAGTCTCTACTCTGCCGCCTCTCTCGTGGGCGCCAGGCAAGACGCCCACAAACTAGCCTCTCTTCATGAGCCCCGCAGTCCGCTCCGACTGCGGGGCTTTTGCTATCGGTAGTCATTGGGGACAGACTTAAATGAGTAGCACCAATCAACTGCGGAAAGTGCATCCCACAATGAGCGTCCAAAATGGGGCGCAGTTTCCCCGGGGCCCTCAACCGGAAAATGCATCCCGGAATTTTGCCGAAAAGTGGTCTCCAGTTTCCCAAACAGGCCGCTAACGGAAAGCGCATCCCGCTATCGAACTTCAAAGCGGGGTGCGCTTTCCGTGCCAGCAGTTCCGGGCATCCAGAGACCACTCATTTAAGTCTGTCCCCAATGACTAGTAGTAGGCCCACATGGCTTCGACTTCGTTAAGGACCTCTACGACGCCCCAGCGGCGGGCGCTGCGGCTGGCCGAGTTGGGGTCGAAGACTTCAATCTGGTCGGCGTCGTCAATACCGTAAAGCACAATGTAGTGGCCCACGTTGGTAAAGGTGCCCGGCCGAACGGCGGCGATGACGGGCGCTCCCGAACGCAGCGCCTGAGTCATCGAGTCACGATCGTTATGGAGTTCCGTTCCGTTAAGTCCCAACTGCCACGCGCCGCTCGTCATAAAAGACCATTCGGTTGCACCGGTGGGGGCGTAATTGCCCGCCTCGGAAAGCGCGCACATATCGACGGGGGTCATATCGGTGCGTCCCGTCTTAAAGATATAGACCATGGTGAGGCACGTGGGCCCGCATGCATTTTGGCGGATGGTGCCGCCGGCGTAAGGCAGCTCCGACCACGCAGGGTCGATCTGATAGATATGGGGCATCGTGCCGGCTTGCCATTGCGAGCGCGGGGTCGAAAAGGCGAAAGAATAACCGGGCGCGACGGGGGCCTTGAGCAGCTTGTCCTCGGCGGTGGGCTCAAGGCCGGCCGAGCCGTGGGACATACAGGAGCTCATAAGCACAAAGACCAGACAGATGAGGATAGAGCACAGTGCGAGGCAAAGTCGACGAGCCGGCAGGGCGGGGGCATTCACGTACGATGTCGAGCGGTAGGGCTTGCCGTCGCGTCCGCCTTGGGAATGCGAAAAGAAGCGGTTGATATGGATGCCGGACTGACGTGCGCCGTTGCGGCGCAGTTGCGGAACCTCGGCCTGGCGCTGTCGAGTGCGCGCGCCCAGGCGGCTATCTTGCTGCGCGCTTGTGCCCGTGCTCGGACGGTCACTCTGCCGTGTTCTGCTTGTCTGCTGCCGAGACGAAGGCCTGGGTTGCTCTTGAGGGCGTTGCGGATTGCTGCTCGTGGCACTTCTAGGCGTCGGCGTGGTGCGGCCAGCAAGGCGAACGCTTTGTCGCCGTTGATCACCGTCGTTGTATCCGTATGCCATTCGTACCGCCTTGTCTCATGTATAACCTGTCTATCCTACAAAAAAGATGTGCAACAAATGGGTCTGCGCGTCAAAAGCTCGGTAAACGGTACGAAAGGCGCAAAACGCACGGCTTCAAAAACATCTCTCTATGCGTCCGATGAGCGTACGCCCGTCGGACGGGCGGCAACAATGAGCGGCAAACCGTGCCGTTCGTCCCAAAAACGGCGCCGCTCGTTTTGCAGTTCTGCCTTCGGTCGAGCCACAAGCGGCGCTGCTGTGCCAAGGCCGTATCTTAAAGCCACGAAATAAAAGCGCGCGGCAAAACAGACCGCGCAAGGGGTGACGCCAAAGAGGCGTCAATAAGGAAAGGAGGGGAACAATGGCGGACAAGAACGCAGAAGTTGCAGTCGAAGGTAACGGCGGCATGAAGAAAACGCTTTCGCTCTGGAACTTCTTCACCATCGGTTTCGGTGCCATCATCGGTACCGGTTGGGTCCTGCAGGTCGGCGACTGGATGGTCGTGGGCGGCGGTCCCGTTCCCGCTATGATCGCATTCCTCTTGGGTGCAATCTTCCTCGTGCCCGTCGGAGCTGTTTTCGGTGAGCTCACGGCTGCTATCCCCATCTCGGGCGGCATCGTCGAGTATGTCGACCGTAGCTTTGGCCGTACGCTGAGCTACATCACCGGTTGGCTCCTGGCCCTGGGCAACGGCATCCTGTGCCCGTGGGAGGCCATCGCCATTTCGACCCTCGTGTCCGAGATGTTCGGCAGCCTGCCCGGTCTTGAGTGGCTGCGCGCCGTCAAGCTCTACACCATCTTGGGCGCCGACGTTTACTTGTTCCCGACGCTAATCGCGCTCGGCTTTGCAGTCTACGTCATCTTCCTCAACTTCCGCGGTGCCAGCTCGGCCGCCAAGCTCCAGGCCTTCCTGACCAAGGCTCTGCTCTGCGGCATGCTGCTCGCCATGGGTGTCTCGCTGTTCACCGGTTCGCCGGAACACGCCATGCCCGTGTTCTCCCAGGTCACCGGTGCTGGCGGCGGCAAGCCCGCTACCGAGGGCACCAGCCTGTTCGCCGGCATCGTGTCGGTCCTGGTTTTGACCCCGTTCTTCTACGCCGGCTTCGATACCATTCCTCAGCAGGCTGAGGAAGCAGCCGAGGGCCTCAACTGGAACAAGTTCGGCAAGATCATCTCCCTGGCCCTGCTGGCCGCCGGCGGCTTCTACATGGTCTGCATCTACTCGTTCGGCACCATCCTCGACTGGCATGAGTTTGTTAAGAGCCCGGTTCCCGCGCTTGCCTGCCTCAAGGGCATCAACATGCTCCTGTACCTGGCCATGCTCGTCATCGCCACGCTTGGACCCATGGGCCCGATGAACTCCTTCTACGGCGCCACGAGCCGCATCATGCTCGCCATGGGCCGCAAGGGCCAGCTGCCCGAGAAGTTCGCCGAGGTCGATCCCAAGTCCGGCGCTCCCAAGCTCGCCTGCGCCGTTCTGGGCGTCATCACCGTCATCGGCCCGTTCCTGGGCAAGAACATGCTCATCCCTCTGACCAACGTGTCGGCTCTCGCCTTCATCTTCTCCTGCGGCATGGTCGCCCTCGCTTGCCTGCGCATGCGCTTCACCGAGCCCGACCTGCCTCGTCCCTACGAGGTGCCCGGCGGCAAGTTTGGCATCAGCCTCGCTGTCGCTGCCTGCGCCGTCATCATCGGCCTGCTCGTGGTCCCGTTCTCTCCCGCCTCCCTCAACATGGTGGAGTGGAGCATCGTGATCGGCTGGCTGGCCGTTGGCCTGGCCCTCATGGCCTTCACCAATTCCCGCAAAAAATAACGCCTAGCCGGGGCGGATCGGGTGCGCGGACCCCTCTCTTCCGCGCACCGAACCCGGCACCACTTGGGTAGCTTTGTGAGGCCATAACCCAACATGGCCTCGCCCACTATATGGATCCATAAGGAGGAACCATGTCCACTAAGTACGCAATCGTTGGCGGCAAGCTCATCGACGGTACCGGTGCCGAGCCGGTCGAGAACTCCCTCGTTCTCGTCGACGACAACGGCAAGATCGAGTATGCCGGTGCTATGCAAGACCTTCCCGAGGGCGTTGAGGTTATCGACGCCGCTGGCAAGACCGTCCTTCCCGGCCTGATCGACACCCACCTGCACTTCTCGGGCAACCTGACCGACGATGACACCGATTGGGTCATGCAGCCGCTCCTCGAGAAGCAGGCCGTCGCTGTCAAGCAGGCCTACGACTGCCTCACCCACGGCCTCACTACCGTCTGCGAGATCGGCCGCTTTGGTATCCAGATCCGTGACTGCATCGACAAGGGCGTCTTTAAGGGCCCGCGCGTTCTGGCCACCGGTCTGGGCTTCTGCCGCGTTGCCGGTCACGGCGACTCCCACCACTGCACCCAGGAGCTCAACAAGGAATCCCATCCCTGGGGCGACCAGGTCGATGGTCCTTGGGATCTGCGCAAGGCCGTCCGTCGTCGCCTGCGCGAGAACCCCGATGCCATCAAGATCTGGGCTACCGGTGGCGGCATCTGGCGTTGGGATTCCGGTCGCGACCAGCACTATTGCTCCGAGGAGATCCAGGCCGTGGTCGAAGAGGCAAAGATGGTCGGCATCCCCGTGTGGAGTCACTGCTACAACAACCACGCCGCCGCCTACGATTCCGTCCGCTTTGGCTGCGAGCAGCTGATTCACGGCTTCGATATCGATGAGCGCACCATGGACCTCATGGCCGAGCAGGGCACCTTCTTCACCCCGACGATCGCCTTCCTTCCCACCTGGTACGCCACCTATCCGCCCGTCTACGTCCCCGAGCTGCACGACAAGTACGAGGGCACCCTGGTCGAGAAGGAGCTGCAGCGCAACTACGACTGCCTGCGCGAGGCCAAGAAGCGCGGCGTCGTCATGACGATCGGCTCCGACTCCTTCTCCTTCGTCACCCCGTACGGCACCTGCTCCATCGAGGAGATGTACGAGTTCGTCGACAAGATCGGCTTCACTCCGGTCGAGACCATCACCTGCGCCACCCTCAACGGTGCCAAGATGTGCCACATCGAGGACGAGACCGGTTCCATCGAGGCCGGCAAGTGCGCCGACCTGCTGGTTGTCAACGGTGACGTCGCCGCCGACATCCACGTGCTCAACACCGACAACATGGACGTCATCATGAAGGACGGCTGGATCGTCGAGGCTGGCACTTTTGGTGAGGCTAACAAATACAGCGCCTAAGATACCGTTTGTCGATGGCTTGATGTAAAACACAGTTTTTGATTGCATAATGCAATGGAGAGGGTCGCTTGCGGCCCTCTTTATTGCTATGGGTGCTACGGACAAGAGGGGATGACGGTGGATTTAAACAGGCTGATTCTGGGCAAGAGCTACAACTCTACCAAGGTCTTTCGTACGGCCCAGCATGTGGTTCAGGCCATCCTGCTCGGTATTGTCGTTCCGGCGCTTATCCTGCTGCTTATCTGGGATTTAACCGATAATCCCAATCCCGTTCCGGGCGTTGTCGTTATTGCCGGCCTGGTCATGCTGTGCTTCTTTTTCTCGTATGTCTTTGTGGTCCCCGACGACCTCACATCGAGCGCAACCGACCGTACGCTCGCCATCGCATCAAAAATATTCGCCTACACGTCGCGCGGCCTTACGCCCGAAGCGGCCCTGGGCGCCTCTAAAATTATCCTGTCCGAGACCATCGCCTCTGCCATCTGCTTTACCGATGGCAAACAGGTGTTGGCAAGCTGGGGCGAGGACTCGGCAAAGTGCCCTGCCGGCACCCCGGTCGTGCTCAAGACCACGCTCAACGTGATCGAGTCCGGCGAACAGAGTGTATTTTCGCGCGACGCCTCCAATGAGACGGGCGGCTATTTTCCCCGTCTGCGCGCCGGCATTGTCGCGCCGCTGACCGTGCGCGGGCATTGCGTGGGCACGCTCGAGCTGTATTACCCCCGCCTGAGCAGCATCGATATGCGCCAGACGGCGTTGGCCTCGGGCTTTGCCGATCTCATTTCCACGCAGCTCGCCAGCTTTGAGCTCGAGCGCCAGGACGAGCTCACGGCCCGCGTGGAGCTTCGCGCCCTGCAGTCGCAGGTCGACCCGCATTTTCTATTCAATACCATCAGCACCATCGTGTCGCTCGTTCGAACCGAGCCCGACAAGGCGCGATCGCTGCTGATCGATTTTTCCAATTATTACCGTCAGACGCTTTCTGACTCCGATACGCTCACCACGCTCGAGCACGAGGTGGAACAGGGCACTCGTTATATCAATCTTATGCAGGCCCGGTATGGCGACGGCCGTCTGCGCGTCTCGGTCGACATCGACTTTGAGGTGCGCGACAGCCTGGTACCGCCGTTTATCTTGCAGCCGCTGCTCGAAAACTGCATCAAGCATGCGCAGCGCGAGACCGAGCCGCTTTCTATTCGTGTTAGGGCTTTTGAGACCGATGACGGCTTGGAGATCATCGTCGAAGATGACGGCATCGGGATGAGCGAAGAAGTCAGCGCGCATCTGTTTGAGCAGCATCGCCGAGAGGAGCCCGAGAGCATTACCGCCGACGGCTCCGTCAAGCGAGGTTGCGGCCTGGCGCTCTTCAACGTGCTTCAGCGCATCCATTTCTTTTACGGAGAAGATTCCGGCATGCGCGTGAAGTCCCAGGAGGGCGTGGGAACGCAGGTCATCGTTGAGTTGAACGGCGAGCCACATGAGCCGGCGCCGCTAACGGTGTAGCGCGCGGTTGGATTGAGAGAAAAAGAGGGGAAGCGCATATGTCCGAAGGCTGGAACATCCTGGTGGTTGATGATGAGCCTCCGATTAGGGCTGAGCTACGCTATCTGTTGGAAAAGGATACGCGTGTGGGTCAGATTGCCGAGGCGGGCAATGTCACCGAAGCCGTGGAGTCGATTCTATCGAACAAGCCCGACGTGCTGTTTTTAGACATTACCATGCCCGGTCGCTCGGGAATTGAGCTTGCCGAGACGCTGCAGAACCTAAAGACGCCGCCGGTCGTGGTGTTTGTGACGGCATTTGCCGAGTACGCGGCCGATGCCTATAACCTCGATGCTGTCGATTACATCGTCAAACCGGTCGAGGATGCCCGCTTGTCAAAGGCACTCGACAAGATCGAGACTGCCCTGGGCGCTCGCCGTGTCGTCCATGCTCCGCGCCAGCCTTTGCGCCTGACGGTGGATCGCGGGGGCAAAAAGGTGTTCATTCCCGTGGCGGATGTCTGCTACTTTGAGGCGCGTGCCGATTTTTGCAACGCCGTTTGCGCCGAGGGAACATACCTGATCAATGAGTCGATTTCCTCGCTCGAGCGGCGTCTGGCCTCCGAGGGCTTTATCCGTGTCCACCGCAGTTATCTGGTCAATTTGGAAGACGTACATAATGTCGAGATCGGCTCCACGGGCCTGATGGAGCTCAGGCTCGACCGCGTGAGCTCGACGGTGCCCGTGTCCCGCCGTCGCGCCGCCGAGGTCAAGGCGCACCTGGGGCTTGCGTAGGCGGGCTGCACACCATCGTTTACCGCCGCAGGTTTGGCATGACCGCACGGTGGGCATAATGGGTGACATCGAATGAAATCGAAAGGATCATTATGCCCGCGCTCATTACGCATCATCTGTTTGGCGAGGAAAGCATCGACCGTCTTCCGCAGGGCGTTATCACGTCCGACGAGGAGCGCATCGCCTTTATCCTGGGAAACCAAGGTCCCGACCCGTTTTTCTTCCACATGCTCACGCCGCGCATCTCCGACTGCACACTGCTTGCTCAGGTTATGCACCGCTCGCGCATGTCGCGCCAGTTCTCGTGCCTGCGCGACGGCGTGTCGCACCTGCAGCCGCGCGATGCCAACCTGGGTCGCGCCTTTGCGCTGGGCCTGCTGTCGCACTATGTGCTCGACCGCAATGCCCACCCCTTTGTCTACGAGCAGCAGTTTGGCATTGTTGAGTCCGACCCCGAGCTCGAGGCTTCGGGCAGTCAAGTTCACGCCGTGCTCGAAAGCGACCTGGACGTGCTGATGCTGCAGCTCAAGCGCGATGGGGCAACGGTCGAGGATTATCCGCCGGCGGGCGAGATCGTCACGACCGACCGCATCAATCGTGTTGCCGGCGTGCTGATGAGCTACGTCGCCGGGCGCGTGTACGGTATCGACATCCCGGCGGGGGAGTACGCCGGCGCCGTAGCCGACATGCAGCTGCTCTACCGCACTATCGAGCCGGCCGGTTCGGCCAAGACGCGCGCGATTGCCCTGCTCGAGGGCTTGGTGCACGATTATTCGCTGCTCGACGGCCTTGCGCACCGCGTGACGACCGAGCTGCCCGAGCGTACCGGCAACCTGGGCCACTTGGCATGGAAGAACCCCTTTACTGACGAGGTCTCGAACGAGAGTTTCCCCGAGGTCTTTGACCGCGCGCTGGTCGATTACGAGTGCACGGTCGCCCGCTTTATCGAGACCGGCGATATGGAAGCCGTGACCAACCACGTCAATTACAGCGGTCGCGTGCTCGGCGCCGACGAAGAGTTCGACCGCGAGGAGTAGGGCTCGTGCGTGCCCCTTTGCCGAATCCTTACCGGCGCCTCTGGACAATTGGGGTACGATGAACTAACTGTATATCGGGCGAATACGAAGGGGCCCTGTCCATGAAATACACCAAGCTCGAGCGTAACTGGGTTATGTACGATGTGGGCAACTCGGCCCTCGTGCTGCTCAATACCTCGGTGGTGCCCATCTACTTTAACGCCATCAATACCGGTGCTTCCTCGGCAGACCTGGTGGTCGCCTGGGGCAACGCGCAGACGATTGCCTCGCTAGTCATTGCCATGCTCATGCCCATTCTGGGCGCGCTTGCCGATTACGCCGGCAACAAGATCAAGTTCTTCTTGGGCTTCTTCCTCACGGGCCTGGTTCTTTGCCTGGCGCAGGCTATCCCCATGTCCGCCATGGCATTTTTGACCGTGTACGTGCTGTGCACCATCGGCCTTAACTCTTCCATGACGTTCTACGATGCCATGCTGCCCGACATTACCACCGACGAGCGCATGGACGCCGTGTCCAGCTCGGGCTATGCCTGGGGCTACATCGGCTCCACCGTGCCGTTCATCATCTGCCTGGCGCTTATCATGGGTGGCCCCGCTCTTGGCGTCCCCACCATGCTGGCAACGCGTCTGTCGTTTATCATCACCGGTGCCTGGTGGCTCATCTTTACCCTGCCGCTCATTCGCACCTATAAGCAAAAGTACGGTCGCGAGCGCGGTCCCCAGGACACCATCGGCCACATCGTGGGCGGCGTGTTCTCCGAGGTCGGACATACCATGCGCGAAATCGCCCACAACAAGACCGTGCTGGTCTACATGATCGCGTTCTTCTTCTACATCGACGGTGTGCACACGGTCATTTCCATGGCAACCAGCTACGGATCGGCTTTGGGCATCGACTCGACCCAGCTGGTGCTGGCACTGCTCGTCACGCAGTTTGTGGCCTTCCCGTCCGCCATCATCTACGGCAAGCTCGCCGGTCGCGTGGGCACACTCAATATGATCTTGGTGGCCGTCGCCGCCTACATGGGCATCGTGCTCTTTGCCGCGTTCTTCCTAAAGACCGCCTTTGAGTTCTGGGTGCTCGCTATTTTGGTCGGCCTGTTCCAAGGCGGCGTGCAGGCGCTCAGCCGCAGCTATTTTGGCCGCATCATCCCCAAGGAAAAGTCCAACGAGTACTACGGCTTCTTCGATATCTTTGGCCGTTACGCAAGCGTTATGGGCACCTTCCTGGTGTCGGTTGTCACCTCGCTGACCGGCAACCCGTCGCTGGGCGTCCTTTCTATTGGCGTTCTGCTGGTTGTTGGCTTTGTGCTGCTGGTCCGTCTGTCCCGCATGGCTCAGGCGGCGGCGTAAGGCAACCGGGCTCAGTACAGCAATTGTGCCTATCTGCAGTACTCTTTTGGAAGTAGCCGCATAAATCATTCTGACTTCCGAGCAATGTTTAGCCCAAGTGGGTATGATGGAATCAGCTAGGTCGCGGGGCGTCGCCTGTGTTTGGCGGCGCCCCGTTTTTGTGTTGCAAGGAGGGTAAAGGTATGAACGCCACGGTTGTGATCCCAACATATTGGGCGGGCGATGATACCCAAGCAAACGCTCCCGGCACCTACGATCACTCGACGTCGCTCAATGCCGCCAACCCGGAGCTCGATCGCTGCCTGACTTCACTCGAACAGGTGCGCGACATTCCGCGCATCATTCTCTTGGTGGTCTGTCCGGTTTCTGCCACGGCCGACGTATCCCATCGCGTGCACGAAATCGTTAATGCGCATCCCACACTTAAGGTCACCGTCGTTACCAATACTCAGGCTTCGCGTGTTGCCGACCGCGTGGCACAGATTGCGCCCAAAGGCTCGGGCGAGTGCGTGAGCCTGCGCGGCTACGGCGCCATCCGCAACATGGGTCTTGCCTGCGCGGCGGTGCTGGGGCACGACGCGGTTGTGTTTTTGGATGACGACGAGACCGTCATCGATGCCGACTTTATGAAGCGTGCGACCTATGCGCTGGGCCAGCAGACGCGTCAGGGCCTGCCGATTTTAGTCAAGAGCGGATACTTTTATGATCGCGACGGGTCGCCGCTGGCTCCCACGGACAAAGTGGGCATTTGCCATCGCTGGTGGACCAAGCGTATCGAGTTCAATCGCTGGATGAAAAAGGCGCTCTCGGGCACCCGCATCTCGCGCTCCAATTACGTATGCGGCGGCCTGATGGCCCTGCACGCCCGCGCCTTTACGCGTGTGGCCTTCGACCCGTTTATCACCCGCGGCGAGGATCTGGACTACCTGTTTAACATGCGCATGTTCGGCTATGACGTGTGGTTCGATAACGAGTGGGCCGTGCGCCACCTGCCGCCCGAGTCCGAGAAGCGCTCGCCGCGCTTTATGCAGGACGTGTACCGTTGGTACTACGAGCGGGCCAAGCTGACGTTCGCCGCGCACCAAAAGGAGCTCATTCCGGTTACGGCCGCATCACTCATGCCCTATCCGGGTCCGTGGATCTCGCGCGAGCTCGACGACCGCGTGCGCAAGACCGCTATGGTCCGCAGCGTGTTTACCCGCGAGCATGAGGGCTACCTGCGCATCTGGCGTCATGGTATTGACGAGGCCAAGACCTATGCCCGCCAAAACGCCGCAAGCTACCTGCGTTTTCAGAGTTTCTGGCCCAAGATCATGGACGAACTTTGGCGCGACGCACAACTGATTAGCATCCTGGAGGGGGCTGAATGATCGACCGCCGCGCCCAGCGCGATAATTCAATTTCAATCTTTCGCATCATCGCCGTAGTCTGCGCCGTTTGCGTGTTGGCGTACTTTATCTTTGCCCTGGTGACTGGCATTGAGCCGATTGCCACGGTGATTGCCTGTGCGCTGCTGTGCATCTTCCTGTGCATCTTTATCTTTTTGACGCTCAATCCCGATTCGGTACGCTCCCAGTACACCGAGGAGACGCTCTCGGTTGCCTCGGCCATGCTCGAGGACATTAAGGGCGGTCTGACGCAAGAATCGGCGCTTTTGGTGTGCCGGCGTATCCTGCCCGAGACGCGTGCCATGACCGTTGCCATCACCGATGAGGGCAACGTGCTGGCCTGCGCGGGCGAGTTCGAGGAAAAGCTGCTGCCCGATTCGCCCATCCACACGCTTGCCACGCGCTACGTCATTGAGCACGGCATCGTGCAGTCGTTCAACCGCGTGGTGGACGTGGTGGGTTCGGATGGCTCGCACAACCATGTTCCCGCCGGTATCATCGCGCCCATCAAGGTGGGCGACCGCACCGTCGGCACGCTCAAGTTCTACTACAAGACCCCGCGTGCCGTCGACCGTACCCAGTATGCGCTCGCCTCGGGTTTTGCCGAGATCCTGTCCACGCAGCTCGCCATCCACGAGCTCGAGGTGCAAAAAGAGCTCACGGCCCGTGCCGAGGTGCGTGCGCTGCAGGCGCAGATTAACCCGCACTTCCTGTTCAACACGCTGAACACCATTGCATCGTTTACGCGCACCGACCCGCTGCGGGCCCGCGAACTGCTTCGTGAGTTCTCATCGTTCTATCGTGCCACGCTCGACAACTCGGGATCGCTTATTCCGGTCTCGCGCGAGGTCGCACAGACCAAGCGCTACCTTACCTTTGAGAAGGCCCGCTTTGGCGAGGACCGCGTGCTTGCGACGTTCGATGTGTCCGAGGACGTAGAAGATACGCTGGTGCCGGCGTTCGTGATCCAGCCGATTGTCGAGAACGCCGTACGTCATGGTATGGGCGATGACGACGCCCTGAGGATCGACGTGACCGTTCACCAAGACGGCGAGGATGCAATCTTGATTGCCGTGGCCGATAATGGCGTGGGCATGGATGAGGGTACCGCCGCCAGACTGTTTGACGAGCGCTCTGCCCGTCCCGACGCCAGCTCTCCCCAGGGTGGCGGCGCCGGTGTGGCCATGCACAATATTTCGGAGCGCATCCATCGCTTTTATGGGCCGCACTCCTATACGCGCGTCGAATCGGCGCCGGGCAAGGGCACCAAAGTGCTCCTTCATCTTGATTTGTCAGAGAGCATCTTCGACATTCAAGAGTAAAATAAAAGGCTACGGGCTCAACGTCATGCGACGGATGCCCGGCGTAGTTAGTTGACGAAAGGTTTTATCCCTATGCTGCGTGCGATGATTGTGGATGATGAGGCGCCGGCTCGCTCGGAGCTTCGCTTCCTGCTCGAGCAAACGGGCAAGATCGGCACGATCACGGAGGCGTCGAGCGTCCGCTCCGCCATCGAGATGCTTATGGAAAGTCGCGTGGATGTCGTGTTTCTCGATATCTCGATGCCCGGTGCCTCGGGCCTGCAACTTGCCGAGGCGCTGCATAAGCTCAAAAATCCGCCGGCGATCGTGTTTGTGACTGCGTATAGTGACCATGCGGTCGAGGCATTCGACGTGGATGCCGTCGATTATCTGATGAAGCCGGTCGAGGAAGCTCGCTTGGATCGCGCGATCGAGAAGGTCATGCAACGCGCCAAGCCGGTTACGGACAGCAAGGTGACCATCGAGCGTATCCCGGTGGAAAAGGGCGGCCGCAAGGTGCTCATTCCCGTGGACGACATTCGCTTTATCATGGCCAAGGACGATTACTCCTGCATCTATACCGTCGATGATCGCTTTTTGTCGACGACCTCGCTGGCGCAGTTTGAGGCCAAGCTCTGCGACTTTGGCTTCTTCCGTGTTCACCGCCGCTATATCGTCAACTTGGCGTGCGTCACGGATGTGGAGACGGTGCCCTCGGGTGCCATCCAGCTGGGCATTACGGGCGTCGACGAACGCGTTCCGGTTTCGCGTCGCCGCGTCGTGCCGCTCAAGAAGGCTCTGAGTCTCTAGCACACTGGCCCCGCAGCCCTGTAGACCCATCGTCTGCGGAGCCGTGGGGCCTTTTTGTATGTATCTGCCGAATCGTTTTTTGCGGAAGGGATCCCATGAACAGTGCAAGCGCCAAGCGCATCGACATCATCTCGGACACCCACGGCTATTTATCGCCTGCGCTCTTGGACGAGCTTAAGGGCGCGGATCTGATTATCCATGCCGGTGACCTTACGTCGGAGATGGACTACGAGCACCTATGCACTATCGCCCCCGTGCGGGCCGTACTGGGCAACAACGATTACTACCGCGACTACGGCCCCGATGTAGACCGTCTTGCGCTCTTTACCTACGAAGGCCTCAAATTCGCCGTAGCCCACTACCGCGAAGACCTTCCGGTGGGATCCGTAGACGTAGCCATCAACGGTCACACCCACGTAACCAAAGAAGCCCAAGTGGGCCGCTGCCTAGTCCTCAACCCGGGCAGCGCCAGCTACCCCAGAGGCACCCGAGGCCCCACCATGGCCAGAATGCTAGTAAAAGACGGCAAGATCATAAGCACCAAATTTATTGACCTAGAGTAAAAGCAACAAAAACGGGAGATGCAGATTGCATCCACCGTTTTTCTTTCAGCAAAAGGTGGAGCTTCGGCAAGAACCCTCAGACAACCCCGCCGCGGAGAACGGGGCCGCCGAGCCGCGAAGCGGCGAGCAACAAAGACTTTGAAGCAAGTGACGGTAGGGAGAGTCTCCGGGGCTGAGGGCGGGGGTTAAGTTTGTCGCGAGTTCCGCACGCAAAGGAAAGCACTTAATGTGCTTTCCGTCTTGC